>DVFN01000065.1 GCA_018713205.1 Candidatus Avoscillospira stercorigallinarum
AGATTTTGCCTCATACGAAAGTTATAAAAGGGCGGGAATACTGTATGTATTTCCCCCTTTTATAACTGCACGGATGGGGCAAAAGATTGGGCGAAGGCCGCAGACACAATTGTGCGGTGATGCCTTATATCCGTCATAAGAAAGGAGCCCTGACCATGAACACCACCCAGCTGGAGTGCTTTCTCGCGGTGGCCAATTTTCTGAATTTTTCCCGGGCGGCGGAGCAGCTGCGCATCACCCAGCCGGCGGTGAGCTACCAGATCAACACGCTGGAGGACGAGCTGGGCGCCAAGCTCTTCGAGCGCACCAGCAAGGCCGTCCGGCTGACCCAGGCGGGCTATCTCTTCTTCCAGTATGCCGGGGACATTCTCAAGCTGGCGGGCATGTCCAAGGCCCGGGTCAAGGAAGCCCTGGAGCAGCTGCCCCAGGTGCTGGGCATCGGCTGCCGGAACTTCCTGGAGCTGCGGCTGCTGGAGCCGGTGCTCCAGCAGTTCCGCCTGGTCGCGCCCCGGGTGCAGCCCCAGCTGCGGCTGATTCCCTTCGCCTCCCTGGAGAATCTGCTGGAGGACGGGGAGATCGAGGCGCTCTTCTCCCTGGAGCCGCCGCCGTCCAAGGGCGTCTTTCGGGAGCTCCGGCGCTGTCCGCTGGTGTGCGTTTGCAGTCTGGACCACCCGCTGGCCGGACGGGACGGCGTCACCGTGGAAGAGCTGCAGGCAGCGGGACCCATCGCCATCTGTGCGCCCCAGTTCTATCCCCCCACCCTCTCCGCCATCCAGAGCAAGCTCATCGGCGGCCGCAAGCCCCAGGACATCTATTTCTGCGACAATCTGGAAATCGCCTATACCCTGGCCGAGGCAGGATACTGCTATCTGGTGATGCCGGCCCTCTCCCCTGACCGGCTGCCGGGACTCACCTATATTCCCGTGCCGGAGCTGCCGTCCGTGCCCTTCGGCGTCTTCTACCGGGAGGGCCGTCTCTCCCCCGCCCTGCGTCAATTTCTGAAGCTGATCGATCACACGCTGACGTAAGCCCGCAGCCTTACAAAAATGTAAGATTGCGCCCCTAAAATGTAAGGGAAATCCATGGATTCTCCGAGTAAATTCCAGTATCATAGGGCCATAACCCAACAGGAGGTCCCTGAACTATGGCACTTTTGGAAGTCACCAATTTGAAAAAGGTCTATACCACCCGCTTCGGCGGCAACGCCGTCCAGGCCCTGTCCAACGTGAATTTCTCCGTGGAGCAGGGGGAGTATGTGGCCATCATGGGCGAGTCCGGCTCCGGCAAGACCACCCTTTTGAACATTCTCGCGGCCCTGGATCAGCCCACCGCCGGGTCGGTCCGGCTGGCCGGACGGAATATATCCGAAATCCGCGAGCGGGAGCTGGCGGCCTTCCGCCGGGAAAACCTGGGCTTTGTGTTCCAGGAGTTTAACCTGCTGGACACCTTCTCCCTGGAGGACAACATCTTCCTCCCCCTGGTGCTGGCGGGCAAGCGGTACCCGGAGATGGCCCAGCGGCTCCAGCGGCTGGCCGGACAGCTGGGCATTGCCGACATCCTCAAGAAATATCCCTACGAGGTCTCCGGCGGTCAGAAGCAGCGGGCCGCCGTGGCCCGGGCCCTGATTATCGAGCCGCAGATCATCCTGGCCGACGAGCCCACCGGCGCCCTGGACTCCAAGGCCACCGACAGTCTGCTGGAGCTCTTTGAGACCGTCAACGCCATGGGCCAGACCATTCTCATGGTCACCCACTCGGTCAAGGCCGCCAGCCACGCCTCCCGGGTCCTCTTTATCAAGGACGGCGAGGTCTTCCACCAGCTCTACCGCAGCGGCTCCACCCAGGAGTTCTACGGCAAAATCACCGACGCTCTCACCGTCCTCACCACGGGAGGTGACCGCCCGTGAAACGCCTCTACCCCAAGCTGGCCTGGCAGAGCCTGAAGCACAACGGAAAGTTCTACTTCCCCTACTTTCTGACCATTCTCTTCACTGCCGCCGTCTTTTATATTCTGATGGCCCTCTCCCGGGCCGATGATCTGCCGAGCAAGATCCGCTACGCCTATCTGGGCGCGTTCATGCAGATCGGCGTATTCCTGGTGGGCGTCTTTGCGGTGGTTTTCCTTTTCTACACCAACAGCTTTCTGATGAAGCGCCGGACCAAGGAGCTGGGCCTCTACAACGTCCTGGGCATGGGTAAGGGCAATATCGCCGCCGTGCTCATCTGGGAGACGCTGATTCTCGGCCTCTCCGGCGTGGTGGGCGGCATCCTCACCGGGATGCTCCTCCAGCGGCTGATGACCCTGATTATCTATCGGGTGGTCCGGTTCTCCACCGGCTTCTCCTTCTATATCTCCTGGCCCGGCATCCTCGTCACGGCCATCTTCTTCGGCGCGGTGCTGCTGCTGAATCTGCTGTGCAATCTGATCCGCATGGGGCGGCAGAACCCCGTGGCCATGATGCGCGAGGGCAGCGCCGGAGAAAAAGAGCCCAAGGCCAAGTGGCTGCTGGCCCTGACCGGCTTCCTTACCCTGGGGTTCGGGTACTATATCTCTTTGCGGGTTACCAGCTCCATGGAGGCCTTCGCCAACTATTTCCTTGCGGTGTTCCTGGTAGTCATCGGCACCTACTGCCTCTTCACCGCCGGCAGCATCACGATTTTGAAGCTGCTCAAAAAGAACAAGGGCTATTATTATAAAACCGGCCATTTTATCACGGTCTCCGGCATGCTCTACCGGATGAAGCGCAACGGCGTAGGCCTGGCCAACATCTGCATCCTCTGCACCATGACGCTGGTGATGATCTCCGGCACGGTGTCGCTGTATCTCGGCACGGAGGGCGTGGTGGAGACCCGCACCCCGGCGGACTGGACCAGCACGCTGCGATATCGCCCTGCCGAGGGCGATACGCCGGATTTTGACGGCTTGACCGAAAAAATGGAGGAGATTGCCGCCGTCCAGGGCGTCCCGGCCACGGAATCCTACGGATTTCTCAATTCCTCCCAGGATCTGTTCCTATATGACGGCGTTCTGGACACTGCTCCTAAATTTGAGGACGATGCAATCCTCTTCGATGCACAGCTGGAAGTACTCTTTATCCCGCTGGATGCGTACAATCATCTCACCGGCCAGTCCAAAACCCTCAGCAGCGACCAGGTGCTGGTGTGGTGCCGGGGGTGGCAGCTGCCCGACACCCTGACCCTGCCCTACCACAGCATTAATCCCCAGGAGACTGCTGGCGAGCCCCGCTCCTTCCGGATCAAAGAATTCCTCGACGATTTCCCGGCTACAGGCGGCTGGTCGCCCATGATCAGCGCCAATAACGGCGAGACAGGCGGGATCTGCGTGGTGGTGCCGGACGATCAGGCACTTTTAGATCTCTATGCGCAGTTTCAAACCGCCAACGGCGGCTCCATGGAGTGGACGCTCTTCACCACCCTCTCCGGCACCGACGAGGAGCAACTGGAGGCCTACAACCGGGCCTTTGTAAACTTCGAGGACGGCGCCTACCCCGATTTCTCCGGCACCGGCTCCTGGAACGCTTTCTCCACTGAGTCCAGGGCCATGAACCTGGCCGAGAGCTACAGCATGAACGGCGGCTTCTTCTTCCTGGGCGTGTTCCTGGGGGTGCTGTTCCTGATGGCGGCGGTGCTGATTATCTACTACAAGCAGATCTCCGAGGGCTATGAGGACCGGCAGCGGTTCCAGATCATGCAGCAGGTGGGCCTGGAGCGGCGGCAGATCAAGCGGTCCATCAACCGGCAGATTTTGGTGGTGTTCTTCCTGCCCCTGCTGGCGGCGGCGCTGCATTTGCTGTTCGACTTCCGGCTGATGGTGCTCCTGCTCCAGCTCTTCGCCATGACCAATGTGAAGCTGACGGCCATCTGTTCCCTGCTCACCTTCGGCGTCTTCGCGGTGCTCTATGTCCTGGTGTACCGGATCACCGCCCGGTCGTATTATAAGATCGTGTCGTAATCGCCCGGGCAGGGCTGCCCCCTCGTTGAACGCCGTAGGGCGGCATGCCCACATGCCGCCAGAACCGGGTGCGTGATGCTTGAGGCCCCGGTGGCTGCGGCAGCCCGGCAACGGCGGGGTGTGGGCACCCCGCCCTACGGACCAAGCCGCATTCGCGCCGTAGGGCGCGGCTTTATGAAAACAGCGGACCCGAGCACTGTGACTCGGGTCCGCTGTTTATTTATGTCTTATTCCGTTTTCAGAGGTTCTCCGGCCAGATAGACGGTCCGGAGGGTCAGGTCCGGATCGCAGACCAGGAAGTCGGCCCGGAGGCCCGGGGCGATGGAGCCCACCTCGTTCTCGACGCCCAGCACCTTGGCCGGGTTATACGTGGCCATCCGCACGGCGTCGGCCATGGGGAAGCCCATGTTCACGGCGCTCCGGAGGATGCCGAAGAGGTGGTTGGCCGAGCCGGCGATGGTGCCGTCAGCCAGGCGGGCCAAATTGCCGTCCAGGAAAACCTGCTGGCCGCCCAGGTAGTAGGTACCGTTGGCGCAGCCGCAGCAGGAGAGGCTGTCGGAAATCAGGCAGATCCGCTCCTTGCCGAAGGCGGCATAGGCCAGCCGGGCGGCGGCGGGATGGGCGTGGAGGCCGTCGGCAATAAGCTCCACTGTGACATGGGGCCGTTCACAGGCCGCGCCGATGACGCCAGGAGCCCGGTGCAGCAGCGACGGCATGGCATTATAGAGATGGGTCAGATGGGTCGCGCCGGCGTCGTAGGCAGCCTTGGCCGTGTCATAGTCGGCAGCGGTATGGGCCAGGGAGACGCGGCAGTGCCGGCTGACCTGCTGCACATACTCGATGCCGCCGGGCAGCTCGGGCGCTACGTCGGCAATGGCAATCAGGCCTTCGGCGGCCTCCTGGAGCCGCAGGAACATCTCATAGTCGGGCTGCCGGAGAAAATCGGGGTTCTGCGCGCCCTTTTTGCTCTCGGCAAAGAAGGGACCCTCCATCTGGATGCCCCGGAGGACGGCGCAGCCCTCGGGCTGCTCCCGGTGGAGCCGGGCGGCCTGGATGTAGGCGTCACGGAGGGTCTCCTCCAGCACTGTGGCGCTGGCAGGCGCAAAGGAGGTGATACCGTGGCGAGCGTAGAACCTGGCCATGGTCACCAGACCCTCGTAGCTGCCGTCGCAGAGGTCGCAGCCGGAGTTTCCATGGGTATGGATGTCGATGAGACCGGGAAGCACCAGGGCGCCCTGGAGATCCACGGCGTCGGGCAGCTCCTCGCCTACCTGGACAAATCTCCCGTCCTCGACGGTGAAGCCGCCCCGGCGGAAGGAGAAGTCCTGGTAGACCAGGGCGTTGCGGTAGGACTGGGCGGCCATGACTTATTCACCCCAGGCGGCGGCGTCGCAGATGACGGTGACGTCGGGATGGAACTGCAAAATGGAGGCGGGGACCTCGGGGGTCACGGGGCCGAAGAAGGACTTCATCAGGATATCGTGCTTGTCAGCGCCGGTGACGACCATGACGATCTTCTTGGCGGCCATCACGGTGCCGATGCCCATGGTGAAGGCTGCGGTGGGGACCTCGTCCAGAGAGGCGAAGAAGCGCTTGTTGGCGTCCCGCGTCATGGCGGTCAGCTCCACCTCATGGGTCATGCCGGGGAAGTGGCCGGCGGGCTCGTTGAAGCCGATATGGCCGTCGTGGCCGATGCCCAGCAGCTGCAGATCCACGCCGCCCCAGGCCTCGATCTTGCGCTCATACGCCTCGCACATCGCCTGGACGTCCTCGGCCAGGCCGTCGGGAACGATGGTGTTCTCGGGCTTGATGGAAATATGGTCGAAGAGGTTCTCCTGCATAAAGCGGCGGTAGCTCTGGGGATGGTCGGGGGCCAGACCCTTGTACTCATCCAGGTTGGCCGAACGGACGCGGGTAAAGTCGATCTTGCCGGCCTTTTCGCGGGCGATGAGCTCCCGGTACAGGGGCAGCGGCGTGGAGCCGGTGGCCAAGCCGATGACGCAGGCGGGCTTGGTGCGAATCAACGCCTCAAAGAGGTCGGCGGCCAGCTTGCCCACTTCCTCGGGATCGGCAGCCTTGATGAGATTGACATGCAGCATATGACATTCCTCCTAAAAAACTCCAATTGACACCGGAAAGCCCCTGTTTTCAGGCGTTTTCCCATAGCTTGTCCGGGTAGGCCCCGGCCTGCTTCAGCGCGGCGATGGCAGCGCTGACGCCGGGCAGATCCTCCCGGTAGGTGACGCCGTACCACCGGGCCGGCGTGGTGAGAACCTGGACGCTGCCCCGCTTCTCCCGGATCATCCGGTCGGTGAGCTGGGGAATCAGGCACTCGGCGGTCATGGCGGTCTCAGACGTCAGGCCGCCTAGGAAGGCGGCAAAGGACCCGCGGAACAGGGGCAGCACGTCCGGCTGGAAGCCCCAGAAATTCATAGACACCGGCGCATCCTCCGGCAGGGGATGATAGGTCTCTCCGTCCTCGGTATAGGCCGGGCCGTCTGGGGTCTTGAACACCCGCTTGCGCTCGGTCACCGAGGTCAGCAGGCCCTGGGCGTCCACCGTACACACACCCCGGGACACGGAGCCGTGCTCCGTGAGCGTATTGCCCAGCCGGTAGCCCACCATGGCGTGGCAGCCCGGACCGTGTCCGGCGCGGAGATATGCGCCCATGGCGGCAAAGGCTGCCGCGCCGTAGAAATCATCCGCGTTCAGCACGGCGAAGGGCGTGTCCTCCAGCTCCGCCGCGGCGGCCAGCACCGCATGGGCCGTTCCCCAGGGCTTGACTCTGCCCTCGGGCGCCGTGAAGCCCTCCGGCAGCTGCCGCAGGTCCTGATAGACATAGGTCACCGGGATATGGGGCGCCACACGGCGGCCCACCTTCTCCTCGAAGGCTTCGCGCATCTCTTCCTTGATGATGAATACCACCCGGCGGAATCCGGCCGCAATGGCATCGTAGACCGAGAAATCCATCAGAAAATGCCCCTCGGCATCCACTGGCGTCATCTGCTTGAGTCCGCCGAACCGGCTGCCCATACCGGCAGCCATAATGACCAATGCTGGATCGTGCATGCTGCGCCCTCCTCTCGCGTATGTCCTAAGACCATAGTATCCTACTGCCGGTCAGAAAGCAAGTCCCTGTCTCAAATTTCCTTCCCGTTCCCAATTTCGAGCGGGCTTTTCTTTTCCGCGCCCGTCTGCTATAATGATATCCGCCGACATCCTCGGCCCATCAGAGACAAAAGGAGCGCTGCCCATGGAAACAGAAAAGCTCTATGAATTGGATTCGCACTGCCGGAATTTTACGGCCCGGGTCCTGGCCTGCACCCCCGGGAAGCACGGCTATGACGTGATCCTCGACCGCACGGCCTTCTTCCCCGAGGGCGGCGGCCAGCCCGGCGACCAGGGCTGGCTGGACGACGTGGCCGTCACCGACGTACACACCGTCAGCGGCGAGATCGTCCACTTCTGCAAGGACCCGCTGCCCGTTGGGCAGACGGTCTCCGGCGGCCTCAATTACGGCCGCCGCCACAGCCTGATGCAGCAGCACAGCGGCGAGCATATCGTCTCCGGTCTGGTCTTCCGGCAGTTTGGCTTCCACAATGTGGGCTTCCACATGGGGCACGACGCCGTCACCATCGACTTTGACGGTTTCCTCTCCGAGGACCAGCTCCAGGCCATCGAGGCCGAAGCCAACCGGGTGATCTGGGACGATCTGCCGGTGCGGACCTTTTACCCCGACCCGGAGACGCTGGCCTCCCTCTCCTATCGGAGCAAAAAGGCCATCGACGGCGCGGTGCGGCTGGTGGAGTTCCCCGGCGTAGACCTGTGCGCCTGCTGCGGCACCCACGTGCAGCACACCGGTGAGATCGGGCTGATTAAGCTCCTGTCCAGCCAGAAATTCCACGAGGGCGTCCGAATTGAGCTGCTCTGCGGCGCGCCGGCCTTTTCGCTGCTGGCTCGGGTATGGCGGCAAAATAAGACCGTGGCAGGGCTCTTCTCGGCCAAGCCTCTGGAGACGGCTGCCGCCGCCGGACGCGTGGCCCAGGAGCTGGAGGCCGTCAAGGCCCGGGCCGCCCGGCTGGAGGAGACGGTCTTTGCCCAGCGGGCCGAGGCGCTCCGCGGTGCGGGAGACGTGCTGCTCTTTGAGGAGCCCATGCGGCCCGACGCCATCCGGCGGCTGGCCGACGCGGTGCAGAAGACCTGCGGCGGCCGGGCGGCGGTCTTCTCTCCCAACGGCGAGGGCGGCTTCGGCTACGCCATCGCTCAGCCCGGCGGCAATCTGCGGGACTTCACCAAGGCCCTGAACCAGGCCCTCCAGGGCCGGGGCGGCGGGAAGCCGGAATTCGTCCAGGGCTCGGTCCGGGCGGATCGGGCGGCCGTCGAGGCCTTTTTCCGGGAGGCGGCGCTGTGATTCAGGATATCGCCCCCCACGTCTATCAAAATGCCTTCTCCGCCGCCCCGGCCCAAGCCGGGGATCTGGTGCTGGTCTTTTCCCAGGCGGGGCTGCTGGCCCGGGTGGAGGACGGGGCGGTAGTGCTGCCCACGGCCGCGCAGCTGCCGGAGACCTCCGCCCTGGTGCGGCTCTTTGCCGTGGATGGGCGGGGCTACTACCTCTGGGAGGGAGAGCCGCCCCAGGCCTTCGGCGGCTTTACATACCATCCCACCCGGGGGCTCCGGGACCTCCGGGCCGACGAGACCCTCTTTGCCCTGGGGGCCGGGGAGAGCCTCTGGCGATGGTATCGGGCCAACCGATTCTGCGGCCGCTGCGGCGCTGTCATGGTCCACGGCCAGACGGAGCGCAGTCAGATCTGCCCCGCCTGCGGTCAGGTGGTCTATCCCAAGATCTGTCCCGCCATCATCGCCGCGGTCTACGACGGCGACCGGCTGCTCCTGACCCGGTACCGGGGCCGTCCCTTCGTCCGCTATGCCCTGGTGGCCGGGTTCAACGAAATCGGCGAATCCATCGAGGACATGGTCCGCCGGGAGGTCTTCGAGGAGGTCGGTCTCCGGGTCCGGGACCTGCAATTCTACAAGTCCCAGCCCTGGGTGTTCACCGATTCCCTGCTGATGGGCTTCTTCGCCCGGCTGGACGGCTCCGACGCCATCACCCTCCAGGAGGACGAGCTCTCCGAAGCCCAGTGGTTCCCCCGGGCGGAAATTCCCGACGATCACTCGGCCATCAGCCTCACCGGCGAGATGATCGAGTTCTTCCGCGCCCACGGCGCACCCCCGGCGCCAAACGTGAATATTCTATAAATAATAGCCGAAACGGCTTTACTCTCCCAGCCCCATGGGGTAAAATAAAATCGAAATTCGCAGAATAGGGGGAATGCGGCATGGGGCGAGGTCAAAAGCCAGGCCGTGAAGCAAAGCAGCAGCGGGCATTCAACGCCATTTTAGGCACTGCCCTGGTGTTCCTAGGCTGCGTGCTCGCGGTCAACTTCGTCAGTCATATTCGCAACAGCGCCGTCTTTCCGGCAGCGATTAGCGGCCTGGGCGCGCTGCTGTTTTTTGCCGTGGGCGTTATATTGTTCAGCGATCTTATTCGCCGGCGGCGTCAGCCGCCCAGTCAGGATCAAGAGGAGGAATAAACCCATGGATCAAGGTGGGTTCAACGGCATCTTTAATCTCATCACCCTGGGATACGGCCTCTACGCCGTGTACACCTGGTTCCGGCTTCTGCGGGAACCGCTCTTTTCCAATCCGCTGCTCATCCCCAAGGAGCGCGCGCCCAAGGACTGTCTGGAGCCTGAGACCTATGTGGCCTATATCCGGCCCCGGACCCTGGTGCTGGGCGTCATTGCCGCGCTTTCCGGCGGCATCGGCCTGCTCGGCGAGGGAATGGGCTTCCTGGCGGCAGCCGCCGCAGCCATCGGCATGGACCTGCTTCCCTTTGAGCTGCTGTTCCTGGTGGCGCTGCCCCTGGCCGTGGTGATCTGGTACGCCGTGTGTGTAGTCCGGGCCCAGAAGAAGTATTTTCCATGACAGCGCCGTTTCTTCGTAAAAAGCTCTGGAGCTGGCTGCTGATCGGCGTGTTGATCCTGGCCCTGCTCCTCGGCGCCGCCGCTTTGGGCCTGAGCCTCTGGGTCTGGAACAGCAGCCGGGGCTACATCCTCTCCGCCGAAGAGGCCGGAGCGCTGGAAACCATGGACGCCATTCTGGTTCTGGGCTGCGGCGTCCGGCCCGACGGGTCCCCCTCCCTGATGCTGCGGGACAGGCTGGATATGGGACTCCAGCTCTACGAGGCAGGAGCTGCGCCGAAGCTCCTGATGAGCGGCGACCACGGCTCCGTGGGCTATGACGAGGTCAACGCCATGAAGGACTACGCCACCGGCCGGGGCGTCCCCTCCGAGGACGTTTTCCAGGACCACGCCGGCTTCTCCACCTATGAGAGCATGTACCGCGCCCGGGATGTCTTTGCCGCCCAGCGAATCATCATCGTCTCCCAGCGCTATCATCTCTACCGCGCCGTCTACGACGCCCGGGCCCTGGGCTTGGACGCCTGGGGCGTGGCCGCCGAGGACATCGCCTATACCGGCCAATTTCTCCGGGAAATTCGGGAGATTTTGGCCCGGGACAAGGACTTTTTCTACTGTGTATTTCAGCCTCTGCCCACCTATCTGGGCGAGGTGATCCCGGTCAGCGGCGACGGAAATCTCACCGCGGGCTGACCTCGGAAGCTGTTATTTTTGAAGGAGGAATCCTGATGGACCCGATACTCACCTCTATTCCGCTCCAGGACTGCCCGCTCTGCGGCGGTCCTGCCATCATGCACGAGGAAGGCGGCTGGGCCTTCAGCGTCTATTGCGGCGACTGCGGCGCGCATACCGCCCTGGCCGAGTTCCACGCCGCCGAGGAGCGTCAACAGGCTGCCGAAGCGGCGGCCTATACCTGGAACCTGGGCAAGGTCGTCCACCCCGGTCCCGGCGAATAATCCGCGTACAAACCGACAAATTACAGTTCCTGACAAAATGCACAACTCCTGGATCGGAGTTGTGCATTTTTCACCGCCGCCCCCGCCGAACGTTGCAGGGCGGCATGCCCACATGCCGCCATGACCGGGTTCCGATGACCGGGGGCCGGTGGTTCCGGCGGTGCGATCCGGGCGGCTGATAGCCGCCCCTACGAGAGTGGGAATGCGTGGATTGCGGGCCTGGTAATTCCGGCGGCCTGGTTTGGCCGCCCTACGGACCGGGCCGAACCCACGGCGTAGGGGCGGCTATCAGCCGCCCGTGCAGGCCCCCGCTTCCTGTAGGCCCCGCGGTCCCGGCGGTGCGGTTCGGGCGCATATTCAATGCGCCCCTACAACGGCAACGGGCGGCGCACCTGTTGGGGCGGATTGTATCCCTGCGGGCAAAATAAATCGCGCCGTAGCCTTACAACTGCGGCGCGGGATTGGAGGGGCAGATTAAAGCACGCAGACGTTCACGGCGCGCATCTTTCCGTTGTCCTTGGGATCGGGCTCGACCTCGTAGCTGACCTTCTGGCCTTCTTCGAGCTTCTTGAATCCGTCGCACTGGATCGCGGAGAAATGCACGAACACATCGCCGCTGCCGTCATCGTTGGAGATGAAGCCATAACCCTTTTCTGAATTGAACCATTTAACAGTACCGCTCATTGTGGGTACCTCCCCATAAAAATTTGTACCCATGAAAACGAAAAACCTTCCCGTCCCCGACACAATCCGACATTGTACCGGAACGCGAAGGAATACAATTATCGTGAATACTTTAACACTATCGCACAAAGATATAGAAATGTCAAGCCCTTTTTCTTGGAATTTTTTTGCACAGTAAGGGTTTTTTCTTGCGTCAGGGTCGAATGGGGGCTATAATGAAAAAAGTAACAAACGGGAGGCATTGACGAGATGGAATTTCGTGTGCTGGCAGTGGGCGACGTGGTGGGAAAGCCGGGGCTGACGTATCTCACAAAACGGCTTCGGAAGCTCCGGCGGCAGGTGGGCGCGGACCTGTGCGTCGTCAACGGAGAGAACGCCGCCATGAACGGCATGACGCCGGACCAGGGCGAGGCCATCCTCGACGCGGGCGCGGACGTCGTGACCCTGGGCAACCACACCTGGCGGCAGCGGGAGATCGTGGACTACCTGGACGAGACCAGCCGGGTTCTGCGCCCCGCCAACTTCGCGCCCCAGCTGCCGGGCCAAGGGGTGGGAATCTACGATATTTCCTGCGGCCCCGTGGCGGTGGTCAGCCTGATCGGCCGGCTCCATCTGGACAGCAATGCCGACAATCCGTTCTATAAAATAGACGGCATCCTCCGGGCGCATCCGGGAATGCCGCTGCTGGTGGACTTCCACGCCGAGGCCAGCTCCGAAAAGCTGGCCATGGGCTTCTATCTGGACGGCCGGGCTGCCGCCGTCTGGGGAACCCATACCCATGTACCCACCGCCGACGGGCGGGTGCTCCCCCGGGGAACCGGCTATATCACCGACCTGGGCATGACCGGTCCCCGGGAGTCGGCGCTGGGCATCCGGCCGGAGCAGTCCATCGCCCTGTTTCGCGGCGAGCTGACCAGCCGCTTCGCCCCAGCGCCCGGCCCCTGCTGGCTCTGCGGCGCGGTGTTCACCCTGGAATATGAGACGGGCCGCTGCCTGGCCGTGGAGCAGATCATCGACCAGGAAGCCCCCTGAGCCGTCAGGCCCGGCGCTCAGTCGGGCCGCGAGAGCTGGACCTGCTGGAGCGCATCGGCGGCCAGGGCAAACTCCTCGTCCTCGGGGATTTCCTCCACGGTGCTCTGACCGCCCTCCTCCAGATAGCGGAAGAGGTAGATATCGGCCTCCAGCTCCGGCGTGTCCAGATCCGGCGTCAGGGCGATATACTGCCGCCCTCCGGCGGGGTAGATGGCGATGACCCGAAAGTCCTGGTCGGTCTCGCGGCCGTTTTCATCGGCGGCGGTGATGGTGATGATGGAGCCCTCGGGATGATTGGCGTTGGACATACACAGCTTCCTTTCCTGCCGCGGCGGCGGCACGATTGCAGATAGAAATAGTATAGAGGACCGGGCCGAAATGTCAACCCCCGGCGGCACGCAATGTGACCAAACCTGTCGGACGGAGATTCTTACAACTTGTCCACTTCGGCACTTGCAATTTCCCCAGTGATTTGGTAAGATAAAGTCAGTAAAATGAAAAGGAGTGTTTCCCATGCCTCTTGTTACTACTACCGAAATGTTTAAGAAGGCCTATGACGGCGGCTACGCCATCGGTGCTTTCAACGTGAACAATATGGAAATCGTGCAGGGCATCACCGAAGCCTGCCGTGAGGAGAAGGCTCCCGTCATCCTGCAGGTGTCCAAGGGCGCCCGCGCCTATGCCAACCACACCTACCTGGTGAAGCTGGTCGAGGCCGCTGTTCTGGAGTGCCCCGAGATTCCCATCGCCCTGCATCTGGACCATGGCCCGGACTTTGAGACCTGCAAGGCCTGCATCGACGGCGGCTTTACCTCCGTTATGATCGACGCCTCCTCCAAGCCCTTCGCCGAGAACATCGAGATCACCCGCAAGGTTGTCGAGTACGCCCATGACCACGGTGTCGTGGTCGAGGCCGAGCTGGGCACCCTGGCCGGTATCGAGGACGACGTCAAGGTCGCTGCCCACGCCGCCTCCTACACCCGTCCTGAAGAGGTCGAGGAGTTCGTCACCAAGACCGGCTGCGACTCTCTGGCCATCGCCATCGGCACCAGCCACGGCGCTTATAAGTTCACCGCTGACCAGTGCACCCGGAATGAGAAGGGCATCCTGGTTCCCCCTCCGCTGCGGTTCGACGTGCTGGAGGAGGTCTCCAAGCGCCTGCCCGGCTTCCCCATCGTGCTGCACGGCTCTTCCTCCGTCCCCCAGGACTATGTGAAGATGATCAACGACAACGGCGGCAAGATGCCCGACGCCGTCGGCATCCCCGAGGAGCAGCTGCGTCACGCTGCCGAGCTGTCCGTCTGCAAGATCAACATCGACTCCGATCTGCGTCTGGCCATGACCGGCACCATCCGCGCCTTCTTCAACGAGCATCCCGACAAGTTTGACCCCCGCGAGTACCTGAAGCCCGCCCGCGCCAACATCAAGGAACTGGTTCGCCACAAGCTGGTGGACGTCCTGGGCTGCGCCGGCAAGGCGTAAATCACCCCATAAAACAGCACATCCGGCAGCGATGCTGCCGGATGTTTTTTTGTCCGGGCCTCCACGGCGTTGGATAAAGGTGTGGCAAAAAGCGCGGGCCTGCTGGGGCGGATATGCAATCCGCCCCTACGGCGGGATTGTCGGTGGGTACGATGGACGATGGTGCATTCGACGCGGGACTGCGGCACGGGCGGCTGCTAGCCGCCCCTACGGCCACATCCGCAAGTTTGTCGTAGGGGCGACTATCAGTCGCCCGAAACCGGATGCGATACGGTCGCGGCTCCGAAGGCTGGGCGGCGTTCAGGGCTCGAAGACTGTCTCGGGGATGCCGATTTCCCGGAGGACGGCGCAGGTGGCTTCGGCTTCCTTGGTGAGGGACAAACCGCACTCGGAGACTGCGTCTCCATAATAGTAGCGAAGGATGAGATCCACGGGGAGGTTCTCATGGGGCCAGGAGATGCCATTGCCGCCCAATGCGCCGGCCTCGATGTCGGCCCGGATGGCTTCGGCCAGCTGCTTTCCCTGGTCGTAGGTCAGATTCAGCGGTTCCATGTAGCTGCCGTCTTCCGTGTAGTATTCCACACGCCACCGGTCATAGGCCGGGACGCCGTTGGCCGGGAAATACTTGGCCTCCAGCACTTTGGGATCGTTTTGCAGTTCACTGGCGGCCCAGGCCAGGCCGCTGCGGTCCGCGGTCTCGTAATCGAACCCGTATACAGGCAGGGGGAAACTGCGGAGCACATAGCTGCCGTCCTGGAGCCGATAGGTGATCCGGAAGGAGGGGGACCAGGGAGCCTGGGCCGCTTCCGCTTCAATGGCGTAGCGCTGGTCCACGATTTCCTGGTGAAGCGCCACGGTCTTCTCTATGATTTCTCGGTCGGTCACGATGCCGCCGTCGTAGTCCAGACTGATGCTCTCCACATCCTCGGCGTCGGGGACGTAGCGGGAGAAGCCGGTGATATCATAGCGGCAGCAGAGCATGCCCGCTGCCACCACCAGCAGCGCCGCGCCGCATCGAATCCAATTACCCTTGGACAGGACCCGCAGAGACTTCTGGAGCAGCATCTGCCCGGCCCAGTAGCCCAAGGCCGTCCCCAGCAGCATACAGATTAGCATGGTCAGGAACCGGTTCCGCCCGTTGTAGAAGAGATACTCCGAGAACACCCAGCCCAGGACGATGCCGCAGCCCAGGGACAGGGCATAGAGAAACACCGGCTTGAGGAAGGAGACGGCAATGACGTCCCCGGCAGTCTCCAGATGACGCTTGCGGCAGAGCAGGAAGGCCAGCAGGGCGAAGCCCAGGCCCACAGCTCCGAAGACCAGCGCCGGGACCCAGCCGTTGAATTGCACCGATTGGAATTCCCCGGTGACCTCGTCCCAGATAGTTTCATAGCCGAAGAGGTTCTTCTGGAGGGAGTAGAAAAGCGGGGAGAGCCAGTCGGGCCAGAGGTTCTGACCGGAGGCCATGCCGAAGGTGAAGGTACGGATGACGGAGGCGAGGATGGTTTCCACCACCACGCTGGTGAAGTTCAGCACCACATAGAGCACCGGCAGCGCGGCAATATGGCCCACCAGCTGAGCGATGAGCACGGCCAGGCTGTAGTAGAAGAGGTAGACCAGGGACGTGGCGGCGAAGAAGGTCCCAGATGCCGCGAGGCAGTTGGCGCCCTGGAGCGCGGTTACCAGAATGGTCAGCAAGGCTATGACCGCCGCAGGGACCAGATGAAACAGCAGTCCCGCGAGATAGCGGGTCAGAAATTGCGTTTCCCGCCGCAGGGGCAGAGAGCTGTAGTGGTAGGCGGTCCGGGTGTTGTAGAGGTAGGCGAAGAGATACCAGGCCACCAGCAGGCCGTAGCCGAAGACCAGCACCGTGCCCACCTGGGTGATGCCGAGGAGATACTCTGCGGCCTCCCGGCTGTCCACTCGAAAGAGAGACATCAGATGCAGCGGCAGCAGCAGCAGGCCGCCCAGGGTCCAGAGGCCCCACAGCGGCGCGCCCCGCAGGAGCGTCCGCCGGAGCAGGCCGGCGTTACAGCAGGATATCCTTGACTTCATAGTCCACACCTCCCAGTTCATAGATAAAGACCTCCTCCAGCGAGAGAGGCAGAATGTCGCACAGCAGCGGGTGGCACTGGGCCAGCAGCGGCTGGACGGTGTCGGCGTTGCCCCGGACGATTAGGGTCTGGACCCGGCCCACAGTGCTCTGATGGACCACCTCCAGCTCTGCGGGCAGCGGCAGCTCGGCCACCAGCTGGACCTTGACCATGTTGTCCTGGAGGGCCGAGAGGGACCGCTCCAGCAGCATTTTGCCGCCGTGCATGATGCCCACATGGTCGCAGATATCCTCCAGTTCTCGGAGGTTGTGAGAGGAGACCAGCACCGTGGTGCCGTGCTCGGCCACGTCCTCGAGAATCAGGCCCATGATCTGCCTGCGCATCACCGGGTCCAGGCCGTCCACGGGCTCGTCGAGAATCAGCAGCTCCGGGCGGCAGCAGATGGCCAGCCAGAAGGCCGCCTGCTTCTGCATGCCTTTGGAAAACCGCCGGATGGGCTGGCGCTGGCTCAGCTCGAAGCAGTCGCCCAGCCGGTCGAAAAGGGCCTGGTCAAACCGGGGATAGGCCGCGGCATAGAGCTTTCGCAGATCCCGGAGACTGTCGCTGCCCTCGTGGAAGATCTCGTCGGGGATATAGACCATACGGGATTTCTTGTCGTAATTTTCATAGACCGGCTGCTCGTCCAAGGTGATAGACCCGCTGTCGGGCCGGTAAATGCCCATGAGACAGCGAATCAGCGTAGATTTGCCCGCGCCGTTGGGTCCCACCAGGCCATAGACCGCGCCCCGGGGCACCGTCAGGCTCAGATCGTCCAGAGCCCGAAAGCCGCCGAAGGTCTTGGTCAGAGATTTGACTTCAAGCATAGTTGTCCTCCTGTTCCAGTTGATCGAGGATGGCGACCAGATCGCCTTTGGGCGTGCCCAGCCGCAGCAGCTCCTGGGCGGCGGCTCGGAACTCCTTCTCCTTGGCGCTGCGCCGTCCGGCGTCCACCTCCTGCAGCGCGGCGGCAAAGGAGCCCTTGCCCGAGACGGAGTAGATAAAGCCGTCGCTCTCCAGCTCCCGATAGGCCCGCTGAATGGTGTTGGGGTTGATGGCCAGCTGGCCCGCCAGCTCCCGGACGCTGGGCAGCCGCTCGCCGGTCTTGACCGCACCGCTTAAGATCAGACGGCACAGCCCTTCCTTGATTTGCAGGTAAATCGGGCGGGGGTCCCGAGGATCAATGGGGATCAAGATGGTCCCTCCTTTCTAAGTGTACTAATAATCTTAGTACACTTAGTATATGCAATCCCCAGCCTGTTGTCAAGGGCTATTGGAAAACTTGGAACAAAATGGAGACCTTATTCCGTATTATACAATTTTTCGCTCTATAAACTATGCAAATTACCCAAAAAATCAGGGAGAGCGCTGAGATCTTCTCTGTTTCAGCCATTGTCACAGGATGGAAAATGCGATATACTGTTACACGGTGAATCCGTGTCAGCAGCAGCTGACGGCGCAACCCTTGTATGGAACTCACACCGGACTGTCCGGTAAACGGATACAAAGGAGAAAGGAGGAAAACGCAATGAAAAAGGTGATTCGCAAGAAGGAATACGACACCGAGACCGCCACCGTGGTGAAGAAGCACACTGTGGGCGCTTTTGGTGATCCCACCGGCTATGAGGAGACCCTCTACCAGACCCCCGACGGCTTCTACTTCGTGTACGGCTGCGGCGGCGCCGAGTCCCCCTACGCCGAGGAGTCCATCCAGTGCCTGGCCAAGACCAAGGTCGACGCCTGGATCGAGGCTCACGCCTAATTGCATAAAGGCATGCCCGCGGAAGTTTCCTTCCGCGGGCTTTTGCATACAACAATGCCCCCTGTCTTCACATGACGAAAACAGGGGACATTTTATGGGCAGCCATGGCGAACGTACAGCGCGAACACTTCTAAACAAAATGGAGTAGATTTATACAGTATTATGCTAGGTGGCTCAAATATTCCTGAGCGTAGTGGCTCACTTTTTCATGAGCGTTGGTGGCTCAGAAATTCATGAGCGCCTGGCTCACTTTTTCATTGACTTTTACACGCCTGCGAAACCACAGCGCAGACCGTTTCCCAGAATATTCAGGTATACAAGTGGTGAAATTAACGAATTTAGACTAGCACAGTAAACTTTCTTCCGAACTATCCGCGTCACATGCGGCGTTTTCTCTCTCTTGAATAAGCAACAATGTCCCCCGTCTGCAAGGCAGGATATTCCTCTGCCTCACAGACGGGGGGACAGCCTAATTCGCAGCCGGTCCAAGGACACGCACTTTTCTCTATAGAGCTTCTTCTCCGAGCTCTCAGGGCCCCAATTAAGCGGTATCCTGCAATTGCTGATGCAGAACACGCCTGCCGACCGAGAAACTCAGGGCATACAGCAGACAGACCAGCAGCGTCAGCAGCGCAAACAGACGGTAGAATGCTCTCGCTCCCAGCCAATCCACCAAAATTCCCGCGAAGAGATTTCCCACAGTGATTCCAACTGCCCCCGCAATGGTATACATGGTATGGGCTGTTGCACGGATTTCCTCCGGTGCAATACAGTAAATAAAATTAAAACCGCAAGAAAAACTCAGGCTGTTGGCAAAGCCAAATAACACGCCGCAGATCAGCAGCATCGGAAGATTGGTGGATATTCCCTGGCCAAAGGTAGTCAAAGCAAACAGAACTCCGCCGGTAATGAGCAGAACATGGAGTTTGAACCGCTTGCGCAGCACCACCAGCAAGAACAACATTGGCAGCTCCAGCAGCGCCTCCCACCCAATGATAATGCCCAAGAGGCCAGTATCGATCCCGGATTCATCCATAATATACGGAAGGAACACATACGGCGGATTGATAAACACATTCAGCGCGAAGTAAAACAAGAGCAATGCCATAAAATAATAGTTTTTAAACAGTCTGGACAGGCGAATATCAGGTTTTTTCTGCCGCGAGGATTCATTGGGCTTAACTTCCGGCACAGTCAACGCATAGAGTGCCGATAGTACCAGGAGGCCACCGCCGATATAATATGTCGCCGCTACAGCCTCCACCTGCGCTAGGTATGCACACAGGGCCGTCACCAATCCGCTGGCCAACACACTGCTGAGAAAAGACCCAAGAGAGCCCCCAGCACGGACAACGCCATAGTTGAAATGCTCACTATACGAGCTGCGAACGATCCAGTTTTCCACCAGGCTGCTGCCCGGACTTCGAAACAAACAAGCAATGGGCCACCACAGGACAGCCAACGAGAGCCCAAACACAATTACATTGGAAGTCAGCGGGAAAAGGATAAACATGATTCCTGTCATAACCAGTGTCAGCACGGTAACCCACTTGACTGTTCTGTATCGATCGCTGATTCTGCCAATCACAAAATTTCCAATCATGCCCGTTGCCGCCGCCGCGCTGTTGACATAGCCCACCACAGCGGAGGACATTCCCAGTCCCTGCAAATATACAGTCAGATAATTCGCAAAGTACAATCCAAGCCAATAGAGGAGCGCTAAAACTGTAAAACGAAATGCTCCGTTTTGATAAAACGCATTCTTGGACTTACTCTGAATCTCAATCACATCATCACATCCATTGGGAAACCTGATTTCTTACAGAGAGCCCCTCTGCGTTTTACGATTACGACGCCGGCCAGGCCAGACGCATGATGCTGCGGATAAAGTCTCGCATGGGCTCAGCCATGGCCAGCATGAGATCGCTCATCCGTGGCCGGATCTCTCCCTGCTCCATCAGTGTTTTTGCCACTTCGTAAAGTTTCAGCTTATAGCCGGTGGCATAATTGAGTTTGTTGATGCCCCGGGCAAATGCAGCCCGCAGCTGTTCCTCCGGGACACCGGTACCGCCGTGAAGGACCAGTGGGATGTCTGTGGCATGATTAATCTGTTCCAGCCGCGTCAAGTCCAACTGCGGCGCGGAAATATAGCTCCCATGGGCAGTACCAATGGAGATAGCCAGAATATCCACACCGGTCCGCTCGATAAATTCCACCGCCTTGTCCACCCGGGTAAAATTGTCGGTATTTTTATAGTCATCCTCCCGGCTGGCAATCCCCACATGCCCCAGCTCTCCCTCGACATCAATCCCCAAGCAGTGACAGGCCTTGACCACCTCTGCCGTCTGTCGCACATTTTCTTCAAAATCCAAGTGAGAGGTGTCAATCATCATGCTGGTGAAACCTCCGCGCACGGCCTCCATACAGGTTTCAAAATTCGGTCCGTGGTCCAGCATCAGCCCCACCGGCACCTTCACCTGCTGCGCCAGATCCCGCACCATTGCGCCGAAGGTGCTCAGAGGCGTAATGCTTTTATCGCCGGGATATATCATCATGATAACCGGAATCTGCTCCTCTTCTGCCGTGTCGATGATCCACTTGGCGCTTTCCAGGTCAAAGGCATCAAAGCCGATGACGCACTTGTTCTGTCGGTCTGCATACCGCAGGATTTCTATCGCTTTCTCCAATGCCATTCCGCATTCTCCCTTCTGTGTTCTTCCGTCAGGGCGCCATGTCGGCCGCAATGCCCAGATAACCGCAGGCTTCCCGTAATACAGAGCCCCATGTGCCGAAAGCCACGGAAATATGATGAATATAAGGGCCTTTTACTAGCTTTTCCTCCCATTGCGGCCAATCACAGGTCTCCAGCCACAGATAGTTTCCATTGGTCTCCGGCCCTTCCACCGATCGTCCTTCACCGATAAACAGCTTATACTCTCCTTCTGTTTCGCCAAACCGGCACACGGTAACGTCTCCCCGCTCCAGCGGGAACTGTCCCAGGCACTGTTCCATCCGCGGAACAGAACCCTGTTTCGACATACTGACCGGGCAGGGGCCACAGTGCCACAGCAACTCCGCATTGTCGTTGGTCGGATGGCGGATCGTCATATCAGCAAGGAAGGTAGCCTGCTCCCACTGGCTGGCAGCTGCCAGCAAGCAGGAGGAAATCGCACCGTGAATATCGCACTCACAGGCTACCGGCAGGCCCCGTTCCGTCAGGTCTGCAAAGCCGGCACAGGGCATTATTCCAAAGGGAACACTGAAGGTCCGCCAGCATTCACTGGCCAAGCAGGTGAGACCATATTTCTCTGCCAAGCCGAGAATGGCAGCTTCCATGGCAGCCAGCTTTTCAACCGCCTCCGGCTCCATCTGCGCTGTATCGTAATTCTGCAGCAGGGCCGCTTGAATCTCCCGCATGGACGTCGGCTTTTCCCGAAGCATCCGCTGAATTTCCGCCGCCATCTCCGTATAATCGATGGTGACAATTTCAATTCCGAACCGCTCTAACAGCTGGTTTTCATTGACCTTGACCGTTAAAAAGGTCCGAGGCCGAACGCTGATCTGCCCAATCCGAAGTCCCCGGAACGCCTTGACAACGCTGGCAGTCCGGAAAAAACGAATCAGCCCATCAGAGAATTTTTTATCGTCCAACCAGCAGTTTTCCAGATATGTAAACGGCACACGATAGCGATTCAGTACCATGCCCGTGGCAAAGAGTCCGCATTGGGTGTCCGTCTGTCTCGGCCCGCTGGGCGGCGGGGCCTCATCCCGCGGCCCCCAGAGCAGGAGCGGCTTTCCCACCAGCTTGCCAAGAATGGCCACCGCCTCTTCTGCTCCAAAATTTACATGGGGAACCATTACCGCATCAACATGGTATTCCTGAAAGTGAGCGGCAACCTTGGGGGCGTCCTCCGGATAAATCAGCAGTCCCTCATCATTGAGGAAGTCAATGTTGACCACTTCCACCCGATATGTTGCAGCAATATCTCGAACCATAGCTTCCACCGCTGCCTTGCGTTTGTGAGCAAAATGCAGCGGGAAATCCCGTGTATCCCGTCTGGTTGGTGCCAAACCCAATACCAGCTTCTGTTTTTCCATAGTTTTCTCCTTTATTTGCTCTTTGTCCCCCCGGCGCGGTCAATGTGGTCCATCCATCTTTGCAAAATACCACATCGCATCGGTCTCCAGCTCCTGCGCTACATGCGGTGCTCTGAGGCACGCTTCGCTATTCAGAGTCAAGACGGCGGGCGTCAGTCCCTGTCCGGACGCAGTCAGGCGAATCTCTCCCGGTTCTGCGGTCGTTCGGAATATCACCTGACAATGGCCGCCGAAGAGCTTTCGATCCGGATCCGTGGCGCCCATCGCGTCATAGGGATCGTTGTTGGAGACCGCCAGCAACGTAGCCGGTCCCTCCAAGGTGAGATGAATCCGATTCTCGGCCCACAACACCCGGCGACCCGCTGCATCGACGGCATAGAGATCGACGATGCAGGTGTTTACCCGATCCGCCCGAAGTGTCGATGCAGAAGACTCCACTTCCAGTGTAATCGGTGAGCCGGTGGTGGCCAATACATCAGTCGCCCACAGCTTGCCGTCGCGGTAAGCCTCGACTCGGAGCGTGCCAGGGTGATACGGTACCTGGAAGGTAGTCCGGCGATAGGGATTGACGGTTTTTTTCTCCACCAGACATCCATCCTGATACAGCACCAGCGTGTCGCCGTTGGTATATGCCTTGACGGTCACCATCTCCCCTTCCTTGCCTGTCCAATTCCAGTGTGGCGGCCAGAGCTTGGCAAAGGATTCCGTTTCATCCCACATCTGCTTGTAAAACCAGGTGTTCTCCTTGGGAATGGCCGTGGGTTCGATGATCCCGCTGCGGGAGTAAATGCGCGGCCATCCCCTCGACTCCCCGCGATAGCCGAAGGCCACCCATTTAAACATGCCCATAAAATAGGGCCGGGTATTGACTGCCTCCCAGTCCTCCCCGCTTCCATCCCCCATGATGCCGTAGGGCAGCATTTTCCCGCCAATTTCCGACGCCACCAAGGGTGTGTCGGGGAATTTCCGATGAATCTCGTCATACTGCTCGATCAGATAGTTGATGCCGATCACATCAGAGACGCCTGCCACACCGCCCGCATTTTGGCAGTCTCCGCTCATGGCCATCATAATGGGACGCGTATCGTCAAACCGTCTGGCTGTGAACATCATGCTGCGCATCATATTCTGTCCACGTTCTGTACCCTGAAGGGGCTCTTCATTTGCCATGGACCACATCACGACACAGGGATGATTGCGGTCCCGCCGCATCATATGTGTCAGCTGCCGCAGACCTTCTTCCGAAGAATCAAACCACCGGTTTTCATCCATCACCAGAAGCCCAAGCTGGTCGCAGAGGTCCAGCACCTCCGGCGTCGGCGGATTGTGCGAACAGCGGTAAGCATTGCAGCCAATAAACTTGAGCATCTGCATGCGCCGTTTGCGTACATCGTCCGGGACTGCGACACCAAGATTGGCATGATCCTCATGGGCGCAGACGCCCTTAAATTTCACCGGCGCCCCGTTGAGCAGCAGTCCCTCCATGGTATATGCGAGTGTCCGAAAGCCAAAAACCGTATCATAGGTATCCAGCTCAGTGCCATTTTCCAGCACAACGGTGCGCATGGTATAGAGATTTGGCGCGTCGCAGGACCAGAGGGCCGGGTCTTCGACCTCCAGGATAATCGCTGCAGGCGAGATCGTCCTGGGTTGCGCTGTGAGTTCCGTCTCCCCCCAAGCCACCCGTTCTCCCCGGCTGTCCAGTATCTCCTGCCGCACCGTAATCCGGTGGTCCTGATAGGCAATGCTGCGAATCTCCGCCTCCGCCCTGACCTGCCATGTCCTTCCCCCAATGCATCTGGCATCGACATGGGTTCCCCAGGTTTCAACGCAAACCGGCGCGGTTTTAATCAACCATACATGCCGGTAAATGCCGGCGCCCTCATACCACCAGCCCTCAAAATCCCGGGTATCCACATACACCGAGACATGATTGAGCATATCGCCGTACTCTACAAATTCAGTGATATCGACCTGAAAGGAGGTGTAGCCGCAAAAATTCCGATACAGCAGATGTCCGTTGACCCACACTGTCGCATACGTCGCAACACCATCAAACTGCAGCACGATCCGCTTGCCCTTGTCTGCAGGCGTCAGCGAAAACAGTCTGCGATACCATCCATTCTTCCGTCGGATAAAACCTTCTGTGTCGCTGGCTGTATAATCCACACCGCCGGCAATGGCATAGTCGTGCGGAAGGTCCACCACCGCCCAGTCTCCATCGTAAAAGCTGGGGGCAGCCGGTCCTCTGGCTCGTTCTGCTTTTGTATGGAGATAGTAATACATCATATTGTTTGGGACCGGCCGATCAATATCATCCAGATGGAACCGCCAAGCAAAATCCATCGATAGCTTTTCGCGCATAGTTTTTCCCCTTTTTCGCAATGGTTCATGTCTTTGCGATTAGGGGGATATTGTCATCCCCCTAATCGCAGACATTAACTCAGCCGATAAACGCGTGATACTGCTCCGTCCAGACGCTGCTGTACACGCTGCCCTCCGTATTCCAGGCAGTTTCGACTGCGTTATTCCACTCTTCTTCTCCCCACTCACCCGTTACCACCTTGGCACAGGCCTCATTGATAATGGTGTCGGAATCGCCAGCAAGGAACTCCGCTTCTGTACCGGTGAAATCGTAGGGAACAAACCAATCGCAGGACTCAATCACATCAAGTGTATTGATCTTGCTCTGCAGCTTGTCCACCTGCACATCCTTCCAGATATCCGAATCCACGTACTGCCGGGCATAAAGTTCGGTGTCATACCATTCGGTCAGCATATACAGTCCCAGATACCGATCTGAATAACCATCCAACAGCCGGAACTCTGTTTCAGTCTCGTCGGTCCATTCCCACTCGACGCCTTCCCGGCCATAGGTGCACAGCATCCAGTGATCCTTATCGGACACAATCCATTCGATCAGCTTTGCCGCCCACTCGCCGTTGGTGCTGGCAGCGTTGAGTACCAGTTCCGGCTGATACGCAGGGTTAGAGCCCCAGGCACCAGTTCCACCCGCGGGGAAATCAGTCAGATTGTCCAGAGAAACCCAGGCGACCGAGGAGTCAGGATTATTCTCCAGAATCGTGCCGGAGGGTGAAACGCCTGCATTGTACGGACCGGTCCAGCCGCCCACCCGGTCAGCAGAGATCAGGTCAAAGCCGTCCTGAACGGCCATGGTCTGATACTCCGAATAAAGCCAGCCATTGGTGTACCATTTGTTGAGCTCACTCAAAAGGAGATAGCTGTTCTCATGCATATACCAGGGCATGATCGTTCCATCCTCGGTCAAATATCTGTCTCCGTAAAAACCCAGGTAGAAGGGACGGAAATCCTTATTTTCCATGTTCATAAAGGTCATCATCGGGATTTCATTGTCAGAACCGTTGAGATTCTCGTCGATCACGCCCTGGAAGTACGCCTCCAGCTCCGCCATGGTGGTAGGACATTCCATTCCCATGGCATCCAGCCAGTCCTGCCGAATAGCGGGGACGAACTGCTTGTAGAAGAGCTCGTGTCGCGGCAAAGCATACATAGTGCCGTCGGCATCACACATGCCGAGCTTGGCCGCGTCCGTCAGGAAAGAGGAAAAGGTTGGCATGTACTGCAGGTAATCGTTCCAGCCTTGCAGCGCATTTTTTTGGACGTACTGCGACCAGTTTCCGGCGTCTTCTGTGATATTCAGCACATCCCACGTTTCTCCGCCGACAATCATCAGATTGACCTGTTCCGCCCAGGAGTCCTGCGGAATAACCCGCACTTCAAAATCAATGCCGGACTGCTCCTTGATCATCTCGTAGATCGCTTCATTGTCCGTCTTGTTTTCTCGGTCACTGACACCGCGAACCACGAACACTACCGGTTCCGTCTGAACTGATTCGGTGGTGGAATCGGTCGGTGTCGTTTCATCTGAACCCTGAGATGTCTGCGCTTGATCCTGAGCGCACCCGCTCAGAAGCGTCATAATCAGAAGCATCGACACACACAGCAGCAGCGCTGTCAGTCGCTTCCACGAGATGCCTGTAATCTTTTTCATCAGATACGCTCCTTTTCTGTTCATAAATTTGTATATTCCACAGCCTACCCTTTGATCGAACCAACCAGCACCCCCTTGACAAAATATTTCTGGACAAAGGGATATACGCACAGGATAGGGATTACCGCCACGACAATGCATGCCATTCGAATGGCTTCTGCCGGCGGCCGGACTGCCGAAGACGAAGCCGACAAGTCGAACACATTCGCGCTGGCAATCAGCTGCTGCAACAGATATTGGATCGGCCACAGCGTACGATCCTTTGTCACATAGAGCATTGCATCCCACCAGGTATTCCAGTGGAAAATCGCATAAAAGAGCGAGATGGTCGCAATGGATGCCAGCGATAACGGCAGCACAATTCGGAACAGAATTACAAAGTCGTTGGCGCCGTCGATCCGGGCGGATTCCTCCAGGGAATCTGGAATCTGCATGAAGAAATTCCGCAGAATAATCAGATAAAACGGGTCGATCAGATGCGGGAAAATATAGACCCAGAAATTATTCGTCAGGTTCAACGCCCGTATCAGCAAGAAATTCGCCACCATACCGCCTGAGAACCACATGGTAAAGGTCACCAGCACAGTGAGTACCTTCCTGGCAGGATAGTGCTTTCTTGACAGCGGATAGGCCATCAGCGCCGTGAAGGTCACATTGAGCACCGTTCCGATCACCGTCCGCAGAATCGTTACCAGGTAGGAATTCCACACATTGGACGCAGTTATGATATACTGATATCCCGTCCAATCGATCCTGGTTGGGAACAGCTGCAACGGATTTTGGACCCGTTCGGCGTCGCTCATCAGAGAATGTCCCAGCACATACAGCATCGGATACAGCATTACCGCACAAATCAATAGCATAAACACATTGTTCAGGATATAAAATGTGCGCTCTCCTTTTGTGATTCTCATGGAATCCTCCTTTCTGCCCAGGGACGGAGAAGCAAGCACCATCTCCGGGGCCACGGCTCTCTCCGCTTCATCAGAACAAGCCCTCCGAACCGAGCTTTTTGGCCGCCTTGTTGGTCAGCAAAATCAATATCAGAGATACCACCGATTTGAACAGAGTGATCGCCGATGTATAGGAGAAATTGCTTCCTACAATACCAGTTCTGTAGATATAGGTGTCGAATACATCCACGATTTCATAGACCGCCTCGGAATACATGGTGTAGATCTGCTCAAAATTGTCGCCCAGAATCTTGCCCATCTGCAAAATCAGCATAATCGCGATAATTTCACTGATGGCAGGAAGCGTTACATGAAGAATCTGCTGCAGCTTGTTGGCTCCGTCGAGCTGGGCCGCCTCATACTGCTCCACATCCACGCTGGTTATGGCCGCCAGATATACAATGGTGCCGTATCCGATGGTTTTCCAGACTTCGCTTCCGATCAGGAGTGCCCGGAAATACTTTAGAGACGTCATAAAGTAAACGG
>DVFN01000066.1 GCA_018713205.1 Candidatus Avoscillospira stercorigallinarum
AGATTTTGCCTCATACGAAAGTTATAAAAGGGCGGGAATACTGTATGTATTTCCCCCTTTTATAACTGCACGGATGGGGCAAAAGATTGGGCGAAGGCCGCAGACACAATTGTGCGGTGATGCCTTAGTTCTTTTCGATGGTTGTCGGGGTTCTAGCGATGTCGCAGGGGGCGCGGTTGATGTGAGCGGCTTTATTGATGCCCCAGCGAACCGGAGTACGGCACGGGCGGGCATATAGCCCGCCCCTACGGGAGGGGCGATGGCGGGACCGTAGGGGCGGCCTGGATGGCCGCCCGTGGGGAACTTGCGGTTTCCGCAAGCCTGCGGTGGAACGAGGTGCGGCACGGACGCGCCATGCGCGCCCCTACGTTGGGGTGCGTTCGGCGGGGGTGCATCCGACGCGTGGGTGCGGCGGGCGGATATGAAATCCGCCCCTACGGGCCTGCTCTCGGGCTATTCATTGGGACAGGGTTTATCTCTGGCCGATGGCTTTCGGGGGCAATTCGCTTCCGCCAAGCGTTTGGCCCTGCATACAAAACGTCCCGCCTACGCTGGAAGCGCGGGCGGGGTGCGGTCAACTCCATATTCCCTGCTGCTTTATAGCACGGCAATATGGGCGCGTTATTCGAATTCGATGGTCGCCGGGGGTTTGCTGGTGATGTCGTAGAGGACGCGGTTGATGTGGGCGACCTCGTTGACGATTCTGGTGGAGACCTTGTCCAGGACCTCGTAGGGGATTCGGGTCCAGTCGGCGGTCATAAAGTCGCTGGTGGTGACGCTTCGCAGGGCGATGGCATAGTCATACGTCCGGCCGTCGCCCATGACGCCGACGGAGCGCATATTGGTCAGGGCGGCAAAATACTGGTTCATCGTGCCCTCCAGGCCCGCGTTGGCCACCTCCTCCCGGAAGATGGCGTCGGCGTCCCGGAGCATGTCCAGCTTCTCCTTCGTCAAATCGCCGATGACGCGGATGGCCAGGCCGGGGCCCGGGAAGGGCTGGCGCATGACCAGATACTCCGGCAGGCCCAGCTCCCGACCCAGCTCCCGGACCTCGTCCTTGAAGAGCTGCCGCAGCGGCTCCACGATCTCCTTGAAGTCCACGTAATCCGGCAGGCCGCCCACGTTATGGTGGCTCTTGATGACCGCGGCCTCGCCGCTACCGGACTCCACCACGTCGGGATAAATGGTCCCCTGGGCCAGGAAGTCCACGGCGCCGATCTTCTTGGCCTCTTCCTCGAAGACGCGGATAAACTCCTCGCCGATGATCTTCCGCTTGCGCTCGGGCTCGGTGACGCCGGCCAGCTTAATCAAAAACCGGGTTTCAGCATTGACGCGGATGAACTTGAACTTCCACTTGGCGAAGGCCTGCTCCACCTCGTCGCCCTCGTTCTTGCGCATCAGACCGTGGTCCACAAAGACGCAGGTCAGCTGCTCGCCCACCGCCTCGGCCAGTAGGGCCGCCGCCACGGAGCTGTCTACGCCGCCGGACAGCGCCAAGAGCACCTTGCCGCCGCCGATTTTCTCCCGCAGGGCCGCGATGGCCTCGCGCATATAGTTGCCCATGGTCCAGCTGCCGGTGCAGCCGCAGACCTCATAGAGGAAATTGCGAATCATGTCCAGACCGTGCTCGGTATGGTTGACCTCGGGATGGTACTGGACGCCGTAAAAGCCCCGGGCCTCGTCGGCAATGGCGCCGTTGGGGCAATGGTCCGTATGGGCCGTCAGGGCAAAGCCCTCGGGCACCCGGGCCATATAGTCGCCGTGGCTCATCCAGGTAATTCCCTCGGACGGCAGGCCATGGAAGAGCTTACAATCGGTATCAAAATACGTATGGGTCTTGCCGTACTCCCGGGCGGTATCGTCCTGGGCCGGGACCACGGAGCCGCCCAGGGTCTGGGCCATCAGCTGGCAGCCGTAGCAAATGCCGAGAATCGGCACGCCCAGCTTGAAAATCTCCGGGTCCACCTGGGGCGAACCGGCCTCATAGACGCTGTTGGGGCCGCCGGTAAAGATAAAACCCTTGGGATTGTACTTTTTCAGCTCGGCCAGGGGAGTCGTATACGGCTTGATCTCGCAGTAAACGTGGCACTCCCGGACCCGCCGGGCAATCAGCTGGTTATACTGGCCGCCGAAGTCCAGAACAATAATGGTTTCCATGGATCAGTCCTCGCGGAAGACAAAGCCATTCTCGTCGGCACTGTCGATGATGGCCAGGGACTGGATATTGATGCCGGCCTCGCGAATCCGGTCGCCGCCGTGCTGGAAGCCCTTCTCCACCGCAATACCGATGCCGACGAGCTCCGCGCCGGCCTCCTTGACGATGTCGCACAGGCCCCGCATGGCCTCGCCGTTGGCCATGAAGTCGTCCACAATCAGGACCTTGTCATCCGCGCTGATCCAATCCTTGGACACCAGCAGCGTGACCTTTTTCTTATAAGTATAGGAGAAGATATCGCTCTGGTAGAGGCCGCCTTCGATATTGTCGCTCTTGGCCTTCTTGGCAAACACCATGGGCACGCCCATGGCCCGGGCACAGATCGTCGCCAAGGCGATGCCGCTGGCTTCCGCCGTCAGCACCAGGGTGACCTTGCTGGTATCAAACCGCTTCTTGAACTCCTCGGCGATCTGCTCCATCAGCTCGGTATCCACGCGATGGTTGAGGAACCCGTCCACCTTCACGATATTGCCGGGGAGGATCTTTCCCTCTTCCCGGATCCGCTTCTTCAAAAGCTCCATGTTCTCTCCGCCTTTCAAAGGTTGTGTAGTATCCAGCGTGTCGAAAAAGTCTTTTCGCCACGCTGGGCGTATTTTCAAACTTTTGAAAAAGTTTGAAAATACGTGTTGATTGAACGCGCATGGGGTCTTAACCCCTTGCACACATTCCCCGCTGCTCTATCACATCAGCTTTCAGCGAGGTTTTTTGACAGTCTGGTATCTCTATTATGCAAAAATTCAGTCGAAAAAGCAACTGGAATAGGCGAAAACTTTTCAATTCCTCCCCATTGGAAAATTGTGCGTTTTGTTACCCACCCAGGCGTCCCGCAATCCAGAACCAGATCACCGGCAGCACCATGGCCGGGAGCATATTGCCCACCTTGAGCCGCTTGGGCGCGAGGCCCAGGATATTGATTCCGGTGCCGATCAGCAGCACGCCGCCCACGGCGCTCATCTCCACCACCACGGCCTCGGACAAAAACGGCTCCACGACCCCCGCCAGCAGCGTCAGAGCCCCCTGATAGACCAGCACCGTCAGGCCCGAGAACATGACGCCCAGGCCCATGGTCGCGGCAAAGGTCACGGCCATGACGCCGTCCAGGGCCGACTTGGCGAAGATCGTCTGATAATCCCCCCGAAGCCCCGCGTCAAAGCTGCCCATAATGGCCATGGAGCCGACGCAGAACAGCAGGCTGGCCGTGACGAAGCCTTCGGTGAAGCGGCTGCCGCCGTGGCGGCCCAGCCGCGCCTTGAGCCAATCGCCCAGGGTATCCAGCCGGGCCTCGATCTTCAGCAGCTCTCCCAGGATCGTCCCCAGGACCATGGACACAATGACAATCAAAATATTGGCCGTGACGATGGCGCTGGTAATACCGATGACCACCACGCAGATTCCCAGTCCCGCCACGATGGTCCCGGTGTGCTCCTCCCGGAGCCGGCCGCCGAAGGCCAAGCCCAAAAGCGCCCCCAGGGCGACTACCACCGCGTTGACCACTGCTGCTATCATGCTCTTTGCCCTCCCTATTCAAAATGGGGCTGTCTCGTTACGAGACAACCCCCGGAAACACAGGTCAGTTCCGGCTGCACTTCTCCGCATCGATGGCCAACGCCACCATCAGCACGTAGAGCGCGTCCTCCGGCCGCTTGACGTCCAGAACGTATGTATCGCTCCAGTGGAGGACCTCCTTGGAAATCTCGGCCACGGTCTGCCCCGCGCCGTCGCGGATCTCATAGTCCCACTCCAGCCAGTTGCCGTCCACGGTCCAGTTCCGGAAATCCAGCGTAAAGCTGGGCCGGAAAAATGTAAATTCCCTGCGGATGCAGCCCAAATAGGTCTCGCCCTCATAGAGCTCGAATTGGGGCAGGAAGGTCAGCACGCGCTCCTGTACCGTGCCCCGATAGCGGCCGGAGGCGTCCGAGATCTCCAGCTTATGGCCCCAGCTGAGCTTTCCCTGGACCGTATACACCGGCGCGCCGGCATCATTATAGATATCAAAACTGTCAAACCATGAAAAAAATCGCTGGCGCAGCAGCAGACGCATGAGAAACTCTCCTTTGCAGTTGCTTCTTACAGCGGCATGGCCGCGGCAAAAGCGCTCCGTTTTACACGCCAGCCCCGCCGCCCGATCTCCCGGACCGGCGGCGAGGCTGGTTGGTTCTCCGTTACGCGGGATCTGCCCCCGGCAGAATCAACTCCGCGGCATAGGGCAGGGTCTCCACCCAGGCGCAGAACTGCCGCCACTCGGGCAGCCGGTGGGTCCGGCGCTGGGCGTAAATGGTCTTCAGCTGCCGGTAGTTGGTGGTCATGCCCGCCGTCAGCTTGAAGCCGCAGGGGTTGGTCATCAGCAGCCGGAGATAGTCCTCCGGGTCCTGGGTCTCGTTGTACTTGGCCACCAGCTCCTTCATGATCTCCACCACCCGGGGATCGGTATGGGGGTCATACTGGTTGTCCAGGTCAAACCGGGCGATGCGGTGCATGGTGGACTGGCTGGAGACGAAGTCCAGGAAGTGGTACCGCTCGGCCTCGGTCCAGGCCTTGACCGTGAAGGTCAGGTCGAACTGGACCACCACGCCGTTGAGCCAGTTGTCATGGCCGGAGCCCTTGGCGCTCTGGGCCAGAGCCAGAATGCCCTTGGTCATATCGCTGTTGAGAGCTGCCACGTCGGTGGCCATGGGGAACTTGGCCCGGACGATACTCTCCTCCAGGCCGTAGACCGCGGCATTGGAGACGGGGCCGAAATCGGGGACGGTGTATACGCTCATGGGGTCTCCTTTCACGAGAGGGGCGGAAAAACGGATCAGCGGAGCTTGACGCCCAGGTCCTGGTCCAGCTTCGCCAGGATCTTCTGGACCACGGCGGCGGAATCCTCGTCGGTGAGGGTCCGGTCGTCGGCCCGGAGCTCCAGGGAGAAGGCCAGAGACTTCTTGCCCTCGGGGATGCCGGGGCCGCGGTAGACGTCGAAGAGCCGGACGGATTTGAGCAGCTGGCCGCCGGCGGAGGCGATGCACTTCTCCACGCAGCCGACGGTCTTATCCTCGTCGCAGACCAGGGCCAGATCCCGGCTGACCGTGGGATACTTGGGCAGCGGGCAGTAGACGCAGTCGGGCTTGCGGACCGACATAAAGCCGGTGAAGTTCAGCTGGGCGGCGTAGACCTCGCAGTCCATATCGTAATTCTGGGCCACCAGCGGGTGAATCTGGCCGAAGATGCCCATATCCTGACCGGCGATGGTCAGCCGGGCGCAGCGGCCGGGGTGGAAGCTGGGATCGTCGGTGACGGGGGTATACTCGGCCTCCTGGAGCCCCAGGCACTGGAGCAGGGACTCGATTTCGCCCTTGAGGGTGAAGAAGGTGACGCCCGCGCCGTAAGCGCCCAGGCTGAGGATCTTGGGCTCATTGGGCAGCACCTGACCGGGCTGGGGCAGGTAGATGGTGGCGACCTCGTAGAACTTGGCGGCCTTGTTGTGATAGGCCACGTTCCGCTGGAGGGTCTCCAGCATGGCGGGCAGGGCGGTGGTCCGCATGACTGAGGTATCCTCGCCCAGGGGGTTGAGGATCTTCACGGTCTCCCGCAGGGGGCTGTCGGCAGGCAGCCGGATGGCATCGAACATCTTCGGAGAGTCGAAGGAATAGGTCAGGATCTCGGAATAGCCCAGGCCCCGGGCCACGATTCCGGCCTTCTGGGCCAGGGTGGCCTCGGCGGAGTAGCCGCCCAGGGTGGTGGCGCCGTGGGGCAGCGTGGTGGGAATGCGGTTATAGCCGTAGAGCCGGGCCACTTCCTCGGCGATATCGGCCATGCACTTGAGGTCGGACCGCCAGGAGGGGACCTGCACCATGCCGTTCTCTACGGGGATCTCCAGCCGGCGCAGATACTCCACCATCTCGGCCTCGGGGATCTCCAGGCCCAGCAGGCGGTTGATCTTGTCGGTCTCCAGGGGCAGCACCACCGGCTGGGGCACGAAGTTCAGAATGTCGATGACGCCGTCCAGGACCTCGCCGGCGCCCAGCAGTTCCACCAGCTCACAGGCCCGGTCCACGGCGGGCAGCGTGTTCAGGGGGTCCAGGTTCTTCTCGAACTTGGCCGAGGCCTCGGTGCGCATGCCCAGGGCCAGGGCGGTCTGGCGGATGGAGGTGCCGTTGAAGTTGGCCGACTCGAAGACCACGTCCACGGTGTCGTCCACGATCTCGCTGTTCTCGCCGCCCATGATACCGGCCAGACCCACGGGACGGGTCTCGTCGGCGATGACCAGCATGCCCGGCTGCAGGGGCCGGACGTTGCCGTCCAGGGTGGTCAGGGTCTCCCCTGCCTCGGCCCGGCGGACGATGATCTTGCCGCCCTTCACATACCGGTAGTCGAAGGCGTGCATGGGCTGGCCGTACTCGATCATCACATAGTTGGTGATATCGACAATGTTGTTGATGGGCCGGACGCCGGCGGACCGCAGCCGCTCCCGCATCCACTTGGGCGAGGGGGCAATCTTCACGTTGCGGACCATCCGGGCGGTGTAGCGGCTGCACAGGTCCGCGGCGGGGACCTCCACGTCCAGCAGCTCCGGCAGCACGCCGGGGCCGCCGCCCTTGACCACGGGCTCGTGATGGCGCATGGGCTGGTTGAAGGCCGCGGCGGCCTCCCGGGCCAGACCGATGAGGCTGAAGCAGTCTGGCCGGTTGTTGGTGATTTCAAATTCCACCACGGTGTCGTCGTTGCCGATGACCTCGTTGATGTCCTGACCGACGGTGCAGTCCTCCTGGAGAATCCAGATGCCGTCCTCGATGGCATAGGGGAAGTCGTTGAGGGTCAGGTTCAGCTCCTTGAGGGAGCAGAGCATGCCGTTGGAGACCACGCCCCGGAGCTTGCCCTTGGTGATATGGACGCCGCCGGGCAGGTAGGAGTTGTGCAGGGCCGCGGGCACCAGGTCGCCCTCGTGGACGTTCTGGGCGCCGGTGACGATCTGGACCGGCTCGCCCTGGCCCACGTCCACCTGGCAGACCCACATATGGTCGGAATTTTCATGGCGGACCATGGACAGGACCTTGCCCACCACCACGTTCTTGATTTCAGCGTCCAGCCGGGCATAGGTCTCGACCTTGGAGCCGGCCATGGTCATGATCTCGGCGAAGTCCTTGTCGTTGGCATCGACGTCCACAAATTCGCCCAGCCATTTTCTGGAGAGATTCATAGCAATATTCCCCTTTCTTAGAACTGAGACAGGAAGCGGATGTCGTTTTCGAACAGCAGCCGCAAGTCGCTGATCTGGAAGCGGCGCATGGTCATGCGCTCCACGCCCACGCCGAAGGCGAAGCCGGAGTACTTCTCCGGGTCGATGCCGCAGTACTGGAGCACCTTGGGGTGGACCATACCCGCGCCCAGGAGCTCGATCCAGCCCTCGCCCTTGCAGGTGCGGCAGCCCGCGCCGTGGCACTCAAAGCACTGCACGTCCATCTCGCAGCTGGGCTCGGTGAAGGGGAAGTGGTGGGGCCGGAACCGGACCACGGAGTCGGGGCCGTAGAGCTTCTTGACCATCTGCTCCAGGCAGCCCTTCAGGTCGGCCATGGTAATGCCCTCGTCCACCACCAGGCCCTCCATCTGGTGGAACATGGGGGAGTGGGTGGCGTCCACCTCGTCCTTGCGGTAGACGCGGCCCGGGGCCACGATGCGGATGGGGGGCTTGCGCTGCTCCATCACCCGGACCTGCATGGGCGAGGTCTGGGTCCGCAGCAGCACGGAGCTGTCCTCGGTGATATAGAAGGTATCGGACCAGTCCCGGGAGGGATGGCCGGGCTCGGCGTTGAGCTTGGTGAAGTTGTAGCTCTCCAGCTCCACCTCGGGGCCCTCCACCACCTCAAAGCCCATCTCCACGAAGATGTCCTTGGTCTCGTCCAGGACGATGCTCATGGGGTGCTTGTGGCCGTGGGCCACGGGGACGCCGGGAATAGTCACGTCCACGGCCTCGGCCAGCAGGCGGGCCTCCAGGGCCTTGGCGGCCAGCTTGGCCTTGACGGCCTCCAGCTTCTCCTCAATGTCGGCCCGGACGGCGTTGGCCACCTGACCCATGACGGGGCGCTCCTCGGCGGAGAGCTTGCCCATCATCTTGAGAACGGCGGTCAGTTCGCCCTTCTTGCCCAGGTATTTCACGCGCAATGTCTCCAGCGCCTGGCTGTCCGCCGCCGCGTCCATGGCGGCCAAAGCCTCGCGCCGGATCTGTTCCAGCTGCTCTTTCATAGTCGGTCTCCTTTATGTTAATGTGTGGATTACAAGGGAAATATCGTTCCGAACCGCCGGGTACCACGTGTCCGCAGACGCACCGGCATACGGTCCCGCCGTAGGGGCGGATTGCATATCCGCCCTAGATGGCCGCGTGTTGCATGGGCCTGCCGGTAACGCGCCCTGGTTGTGGGCGGATATATAATCCGCCCCTACGGACGCCCCGGTACAAACAGCCTCGCACAGCAAACGCAAGGCCAAAAGCGCCTCCAGGGCGCAAAAAAGAAGCCCTCCGCCCCACTGGGGACGAAAGACCATGCTTCCGCGGTACCACCCGCCATTCGCTGAACTGTCAGCGCACTCTTGCCCGTAACGGGGGCGTCCGGCCCACCCTAGCGCCAGGCGTTCAGGCGGCAGCTCGCGAGGGAAGGCCGCAGACCCACAGCAGGCGGTTCCACCAACCCCGCCCTCTCTTTGGCTGTGTTCCGGTCGTTGACGACTCGGTCATCGCTGTTTCGATATTGCATCTTATTTTAGCACACTTCCCCCGGCCTTGCAAGAAGGAATTTGATGGAGTATAATCAAGCAAGTAACGAGGCGTTGCGATACGAAAACGCCTGTAGGAAAGGCTTTCATCAAATCGGAAGTCTGTCCGGGCGGATATATAATCCGCCCCTACAACCACGCTCCAGGGTTTGCCGTAGGGGCGGCCTGCATGGCCGCCCGGTGGGCAGCCGCGATTCTTTGCAAGCCTGCGGCAAATCGGAGGGCGCGGCACGGGCGGGCATGAAGCCCGCCCCTACAAACACGCTCCGGGGTTTGCCGTAGGGGCGGGGTTTATCCCCGCCCGCAAGGCTGCGGTACGAACATCCGGCAAGGGACAAACCCGGCCCATGGGGCCGGAATGGGAAAGGAGACGCTATGGCCACGGTATCTGTTTGCATCCGCACTTCCCCGGCGCTGATTGGGCGATGCTGTCCGCCCCGCCGGCCTGACAGCCACAAGGGCGACTACGGCCGGGTCTTGATTGTCGCCGGGGCCGAGGGGTTTACCGGCGCGCCGGTGCTGGCGGCCCGGGCGGCCCTCCGGGCCGGAGCCGGGCTGATCTTCACCGCCGTGCCCCGGGCGGTCTACCCCATTGTGGCCGGGAAACTGGACGCCCCCATGGCGCTGCCCCTCCCCGACGACGGGGCCGGGAAGCTCTCTCTGGCGGCGCTGCCGGCGCTTCTCGCCCGGCTGGAGTCCGCCGACGCCTGTCTGCTGGGCCCCGGTCTGGGCCGGTCGGCGGAGCTGGATCAATTGACGGCCAAGCTGGTCGAAGCCTGCCGGTGTCCGCTGATTCTCGATGCGGACGGCATAAATGCCGTGGCCGCGCATAGAGATATACTGCGCGGAGCAGCCTGTCCCATCGTTCTCACCCCCCACGAGGGGGAGTTCCGGCGGCTGTGGCCCCATCCGGAGACAAGCCGTCTGGACGGCGTCCTGGCCCTGGCCCGGGACACCGGCGCGGTGGTCCTGCGCAAGGGCCACGAGACGCTGATTACCGACGGACGCCGGACCTACGTCAACCGCACCGGCAACGCGGGCATGGCCACCGGCGGCAGCGGCGACGCCCTGGCCGGTATCCTGCTGGCCCTGCTGGGGCAGGGCGTTCCGCCCCTGGAGGCGGCGGCGACGGCGGCATTTCTCCACGGGCGGGCCGGTGATCTGGCAGCCCGGACCCGGGGGCAGTACGGTCTCGCCCCCGGCGACCTGATCGAGGCGCTTCCGCGACTTTTGCCTTGAAGCGGATGTGATCGACTTGTTGTTCAAACGACTGCTGCCCCTGCTGCTGGCCCTGTGCCTCACCGGCTGCGCCGCCGATTCGGGCGGCCCCACCCAGCAGGCCCTGGATTTCCGCACGGCCCTGATGGATTCCGGCGGCTGCACCTTTACCGCCGATCTGACCGCCGACGTGGGCGGCCGGGTCTACCAGTTCACCCTGGACTGCGCGGCCACGGTGGGCGGCCCGGCCACGCTGACGGTGACGGCTCCGGAGTCCATCGCCGGAATCACCGCCCGGGTGGACGAGTCCGGCGCGGCCCTGACCTTTGACGGTACGGCCCTCGCCCTGGGGACCCTGGCCGACGGGGAGACCGCGCCGCTGCTGGCGGCCTGGCTGCTGCCCAACGCCTGGACCAGCGACTACATCGACGCCGCCGGGGCCGACGGCGATCTGGAGCGCGTCACCTACCTCCACGGCTGCGGCGACGAGGCCCTGACCATCGACGCCTGGCTGGACGAGCAGAATATCCCGGTCCGCTGCGAAATCAGCTATGATGGCGTCCGCTGCCTGACGGCGGAGATCAGCGGGTTTACCATGCAATCGTGAGAACGCTGCCAACCAAGGCTCCCCTTGAGGGGAGCTGTCATGGCGCAAGCCATGACTGAGAGGTGTTACCGCACCAAAGGCTTGCCGCAGGGTTTCGGCGGGTGCATCAGGGCGCTGACGCGCCGCCGCCGCTATGCGGCGGCACACCTCTCCGTCACGCTTCGCGTGCCCCCGGGTTGCCACTAAGCCTTCCCGGCCCGCGTTGCGGTCCGCCAAGGCAAGTGGCTGCCCAACCGCTGCGGTCGCTGTATCTGCCACAGGCAGCGCTCCCTTGCGGGCCTCTCCTCAAGGAGAGGCTTTGGGCGGCGGTACTTTGAATTACATCAAGCATGTTCATCCTACGGAGGATTGTATGAAGCTACTAAAGAGAACCTGGGCGGACGTGTCGCTGGACGCGCTGGCCCACAACTACCGCGCCATCCGGGGCCATATCCCGGCGGGGTGCAAATTCTTAGGCGTCATGAAGGCCGACGCCTACGGCCACGGGGCCGTGCCCATGAGCCACGCGCTGGTGGAGCTGGGAGCGGAGTATCTGGCCGTGTCCAATCTGGAGGAGGCGGTGCAGATCCGCCGGGGCGGTATCCGGGCTCCGATTCTGATTCTGGGCTACACCCCGGCCATGTATGCCGAAAATATGATCTACCTGGATCTGACCCAGGAGGTCCACTCTCTGGACTATGCCCAGGCCCTCAACGAGGCGCTGAGCGGCGCCAACTTTATCCTCAACGTCCATCTGAAGCTGGACACCGGCATGACCCGCATCGGCTTTACGGCCTATGGCGACGAGGCCGCCATGCAGGATTTGGCCGCGGCGGCGCGGCTGCCCCACCTCCATGTGGAGGGAGCCTTTATGCACTTCTCCGTGGCCGACAGCCGGGCCGAGGAGGACGCGGCCTATACGCGCCTCCAGTACCGGCGCTTCCAAGAGGCTCTGGACTTTCTGGCGGGCGCGGGCATCCAGCCGGAGCTGCGCCACTGCTGCAATTCCGGGGCCACGCTGCTCTACCCGGAGTACGCCCTGGATATGGTGCGGCCGGGCATTATGACCTACGGCCTCAATCCCTCTGCCGATACCGCCGGGATTCTGGACCTGGAGCCGGTGCTGTCGCTCTACACCACAGTGTCGCAGATTCGCGCCTTCCCGGCGGGGGTGGACGTGAGCTACGGCCGGACCTACCGGACCGAGAGCCCCCGGCGGCTGGCGGTGCTTTCCATCGGCTACGCCGACGGGCTGCTGCGGAGCCTCTCGGGCCGGGCGGCCTTCCTGATCCGCGGGCGGCTGGCCCCGGTGGTGGGCCGGATCTGCATGGATATGTGCATGGTGGACGTCACCGACATCCCCGAGGCCCGGGAGGGCGACACCGTGGCCATCATCTCCCCCCAGCGGCCCTGTGAAATCCTGGCGGATCAGCTGGGCACCATCTCCTACGAGGTCCTCTGCGGCATCAACAAGCGCATTCCCCGCATCTATCTCCAGGGCGGCAAGGCCTCGGAGATCTTGCAGTACATCGTCTGACACGAAGCGGCAGGCCCTGGCATAGAATGCTTCGGGAGCCTTTTGGTGGGTATAAAATCGCCGCTGCGTGGGAGAATATTTGTAGCAGCGCGGGCACAGCCCGGCGCGCCACATTTTTTCACGGAGTGTGAAGCGGATGGATACCAACGTAAAACGAGGCGATATTTTCTATGCCGATCTGAGCCCCGTGGTCGGCAGTGAGCAGGGCGGCACCCGGCCCGTGCTGATCGTCCAGAATGACACAGGCAACCGCCATTCCCCCACGGTGATCGCTGCCGCCATCACCAGCCAAACCGGCAAAGCCAAACTGCCCACCCATATCTCCCTCAACGGCCGCGAGGTCGGCCTCAGCAAGGACTCCATCGTGCTGCTGGAGCAGATCCGCACCATCGATAAGCGCCGTCTGCGGGAACATATGGGCCACGTGGATGACCGGCTGATGAACCAGATCGATTCTGCCATCGCCGTGAGCTTCGGCCTGCAAACGCCGTAACAAGCATGGAGCCGCCCCTTTCTGCATAGGTTTATGCAGAGGGGCGGCTTTTTGCGCCCACCGGGCGCAAAACCTCTTCCCTATTCCTTCTTCCCTCTTCCCTATCCGCCGGGTCGGATGCACCACCGCCCACCGCACCACACGCCCAATATCTCGTAGGGCGGGGTGCCCACACCCCGCCGCATCCAGGCGCATGGAACCGCCGGGGCTGCAACCAATCGCACCCGGTTCCGGCGGCATGTGGGCATGCCGCCCTACGGTGTGTGCGGCCGGCGAACTGCATCCGACACAGTAGATTGCGGGCCGATGTGGGCATCGGCCCCTACGGGCACGCCTGTTGCTCTGTCGTAGGGGCGACTATCAGTCGCCCGCCGGAACCGGGTGCGATATTGTCGTAACCCCGGTGGTTGCAGGGGCTGGGCACGGGCGGCTGCTAGCCGCCCCTACGGACCCGTTCGTAAGCCTGTCGTAGGGGCGACTATCAGTCGCCCGCCGGGTTCCGTGTGCAAGGCACACCGCCGACCGCACCGACCGTCATCCTGCCGTAGGGCGGCATGCCCTCATGCCGCCGGAACCGGGTGCGTTGTTGTCGCAGCCCCGGTGGTTGCGGAACCCTGCATCCGGCGGGGTGTGGGCACCCCGCCCCAGCGTGTCGAAAAAGTCTTTTCGCCACGCTGTGCGTATTTTCAAACTTTTGAAAAAAGTTTGAAAATACGTGTTGATTGAACGCGCAAGGGGTCTTAACCCCTTGCACACATTCCCCGCTGCTCTATCACATCAGCTTTCAGCGAGGTTTTTTGACAGTCTGCGGCGGGGTGTGGGCACCCCGCCCTACGAGAGGTCGGGCGTATTTGCGGCCGACGATGATACATCTGGCGCAAGGGTGCGGGCCGATATGGCCGGGGGTACCAGTCCCTGCAAATCAAACAAGATCAGGAGGTTTTCTATGGAATATCCGGTGATTTACAATGGAGAAGAAATCGGGCGGTGTGTGCTCCGCGATCTGGGGCTCTACTGGGAGCTGCTCTGCCGGTGTCAGGCGGTGTCGGACCAGGTGGAGCGGCTCTACTGCAGCGAGGAAAAGCTGGGGGTTTTGCAGCCGTCGGGCGGCGAGCTGGCTTTGAAGCGGCGGATCTCCAAAGCCTCCTGTCCGGCGCTGCCGCCGGAGGATGGGCAGTTTTCCCTCTCCCCCGCCCCGGCCTGGACGCCCTGGACCGGACGGATTCTCGGCTATGACGCGCCGCAGGGCCTCTCCCGGCGCGACGGCACGGGAGAGACCCTGCAATTTCCCTATGATCCCGACGGACCCTGTCCCTGTCCGCCGCTCTTCTGCCTGTTCTCGGTGGAGGACGGCTTCTGGCGGCTCAGGCTGGACCGCGCCGGTGCGCCGGTGGTCAGTTCACAATGATCCGCCGGGCGCCGATGTAACGGTTGGCGTAGTAGGTCTCGTTGAGGCTGGAGACCCGGACGCCGGAGGACGGGTTGGCGGCGTGGACAAAGTTGCCGTTGCCGATGTAGATGCCCACGTGGTTGGCGTAGGACCCGGAGCCGAAGAACACCAGGTCGCCGACCTGCAGGTTGTCATAGGAGACGGCGGTGCCGTTGTCCATCTGATCGTCGGCCACGCGGTTGAGGCTGTAGCCGAAGTGGCCGTAGCAGTAGTACACCAGGCCGGAGCAGTCGAAGCCGGTGCTGGGGCTGGACCCGCCGTAGACGTAGGAGTAACCCACAAAGGTCATGGCGAAGTTGGCGATTTCCACCGCGCCGTCGCTGGCGGAGTGGTCCACCTCCTGGTACTCGTTGACGTAGTCGCCGCTGACGTAGGCCGTCTGACCCTTGTAGAGGATCTGGACCCAGCCGTTGGCGCAGAGGCCGGTGACGGTCAGGTCCGCGCCGTAGCGGACGGTGCCGAGGATCTTGCCGTCGGTGGACCAGCTGGAGCGGACGTTGAGGGCGTCGGTGTTGACCATCATGTGCATATCCACGCCGGTGATCTCCACGTTGTCCACCACGGAGTCCTCGCCGGTGAGGCCGCCGGAGGAGCCGGTGTTGTCGTCCACGGTGACCTGGGCGTTCTTGATATAGTAGTAATACTCATTGAGGCTCTTATATGCCCGGAGGAACATGGCCATGGCCTCGCAGCGGACGGTGTTGCCGGTGGGGTCCAGCTGCGCGCCCTGATCGGTGCCGCGGCCGTTGACATAGCCGTACTTGACGCAGATCTGCGCGGCCTCCCGGGCCCAGTTGGCCACGTCGGTCTTGTCGTCAAACTTCGTGAGATAGCTCTCGTCGGCCTCGGGCTGGAAGGCGGCGGCGTTGCAGAAGTTCTCGATGATCTGGAAGAATTCCTGCCGGGTCAGCGGGTCGCCGGGCTTGAAGGTCCCGTCGGGATAGCCGCTGACGATACCCAGCTCATAGGCCTTGACGATGTAATCGGCCGACGTGTCGGAGAAGTAGTCGGTCCGCTCGGGCTCGATGCTGTAGCCCCAGATCTTCTCCAAGGCGTGGACGGCCAGCTCGCACATCTCGCCCCGGGTGATATCCTCGGAGACGTCCATGCCGTAGTAGGAATCGGGCAGCAGATCCAGCTCCTGCATCTCCCGCAGGCTGGGCTCAAACCAGTCCGCCACGCCGGTATAGCCCTCCACGGCCGAAACCGCCGGGATGGCCCCCAGCAGCAGCGCCGCCGCCAAGAGCATCGTCACAAGTCGTTTGCAGAATTTCATGTTCACACCTCGATGGAAAGTCCGATGGGACAGTGATCGGAGCCGAAGACGTCCCGGTAGATGGGGGTGTCGGCAATCCGGTCCTTCAGCCGGTCCGACACCAGGAAGTAGTCGATTCGCCATCCGGCATTGTTCTTCCGGGCGTTGAAGCGGTAGCTCCACCAGGAATAGGCGCCGGTGACGTCGGGATTGCGGTAGCGGAAGGTATCGGTAAAGCCCGCGGCCAGGAGCATGGTAAAGCGCTCCCGCTCCTCGTCGGAGAAGCCCGCGCTGCCCCGGTTGGGGCCGGGATTTTTCAGGTCGATCTCCTGGTGGGCCACGTTATAGTCCGCGCAGGCGATGACCGGCTTTTTGGCGTCCAGCGCCTGGAGATGGGCGCGGTAGGCGTCGTCCCAGGCCATGCGGTGCGAAAGGCGCTTGAGCCCCTCCTGGGCGTTGGGCGTATAGCAGTTGACCAGGTAGAAGTCCGGATACTCCAGGGTGAGAATCCGCCCCTCGCCGTCCAGCGCCGGGTCGCCCAGGCCCTCGGTCACAGACAGAGCCGGTTCCCTGGCGAAGACCGCCGTGCCGGAGTAGCCCTTTTTCTCGGCGTAGCTCCAATATTGGCTGTAGCCCGGCAAATCCAGCTCCACCTGACCGGCCTGGAGCTTCGTCTCCTGGAGGCAGAAAAAGTCGGCCCCGGCCGCTTGGAAGAAGTCGCCGAAGCCCTTGGTCAGACAGGCCCGGAGGCCGTTGACGTTCCAGGAAACAAACTGCATATCCCGTTCCTCCGATCATTCGGTTACCATAATCCGTGTCACCTCAGTATACCAGAATTCGAGCCGCTTCACAAGGCCCGATTTTATTTTTTCGGGAATTGGTTGTGCCGGGGGGAAAAATGTGGTATAACTACCCCATGATGATACGTGTAATGCTTTCCATTCTCGCCTGCAAACTCTGCCGCCGGGCGCTCCGGCTGCTGGGACGGGGCGGCACCGACTTCCCGGGCCGGGTGGCCCTGAAGCTCTGCCCCAACGTGCTGGGCGTGCTGGCAAAGAACGTGACGACGGTCCTCGTCACGGGCACCAACGGTAAGACCACCACCTCCCGCATGATCGAGCAGGTGCTGGCCGACGCTGGAATCTCTTACTTTGCCAACAAGTCCGGCGCGAATCTCCTCAGCGGCGTCACCGCCGAGTTTGCCGCGCACTCGACCCTCACCGGCAAGTGCAAGTACGACTATGCCCTCATCGAGGCCGACGAGGCAGCCTTCAAGGCCATCAGCCGCTTTGTGGACGCCCGGGTGGTGGCCGTGACCAACGTGTTCCGGGACCAGCTGGACCGCTACGGCGAGGTCAGCCACACCCTGGACAACATCCGCATCGGCATCAGCCACAGCAAGCATGCCGTCCTCTGCCTCAACGCCGACGATTCCCTCTCCGGCTCCCTGGGCGAGGGCGTGGACAACCAGGTCCTCTACTACGGCGTGGACACCCCCATCTACAAGACCCGGGTGGCCGAGCTCTCCGACGCGCCCTACTGCCTCCACTGCAAGCACGCCTATGTCTACGACTATGTGACCTACGGCCATCTGGGCGGCTACCGCTGCCCCAACTGCGGCTACCGCCGTCCCACGCCCCAGGTCAGCGTGGCCAAGGTCCTGGTCTCCGACGCCCAGTGCTCCAAGGTGGAGTTCGCCCTGGACGGGAAGACCGTCCCCGCCACCATCAATCTCCCCGGCGGCTACAACATCTACAACGCCGCCACGGCCATGGCCGTGGCCCAGGCTCTGGAGCTGGACCCCAAGCAGGCGGCCCAATCCCTGGGGGCATTCTCCTGCGGCTTCGGCCGGATGGAGCGGTTCGACATCCGGGGCGCGTCCCTGCGGATGATCCTGATTAAAAACCCAGCCGGGTGCAACCAGGTGCTGAACTTCCTCACCGACACCGCCGAGCCCTTCGTCTTTGTGGCCTGCCTCAACGACCGGGCCCAGGACGGCAAGGACGTCAGCTGGATCTGGGACGTGGATTTCGAGCGGCTGGTGGCCATGGAGCAGCTGACCAAGATCGTGGTCTCCGGCGTCCGGGCCGACGATATGGCCATGCGCTTTAAGTACGCCGGAATGCCCACCGACAAGATCGAGGTCATCCGGGACTACAGCCAGCTGGTCAAGTCCCTGATCCAGGAGGACAAGCCGGTCTATATCATGCCCACCTACACCGCCATGCTGGGCCTCCGGGGCGTCATCAGCAAGGAATACGGCTTCAAAGCCTTCTGGGAATAGGAGGGGCCTATGGAACTGAAAATCTGTCATCTGTACCCCGATATCCTGAACCTCTACGGCGACCGGGGCAATATTCTCTGCATGGAGCAGCGCCTGAAATGGCGGGGCATCGACGTGGTCACCACCGGCGTCTCGGTAGGCGAAGCCCTGAAAGCTGCCGACTTTGACCTCTTCTTCATTGGCGGCGGCCAGGACTTCGAGCAGGAGGTGCTGCTGCCGGATCTGGCGGCGGGCAAGACCGCCGAGCTCAAGGCCGCCATCGAGGACGGCGCGCCGGTGCTGGCCATCTGCGGCGGCTATCAGATGCTGGGCGCTTACTATAAGACCTGGGACGGCCAGCAGTGCGACTTCACCGGAGCCCTGGACCTCTACACCGAGGGCAGCCCCGACCGGATGATCGGCAACTACGCCTTCACCTGCGAGGAGCTGGGCGTCAACGTGGTGGGGTTTGAGAACCACTCGGGCAAGACGTACCTGGGCAGCGGCGTCAAGCCCCTGGGCAGGGTCCTGAAGGGCTTCGGCAACAACGGCTCCGACGGCACCGAGGGCGCACGGTATAAGAACGTCTTCGCCACCTACTCCCACGGCTGCCTGCTGCCGAAGAACCCGGTGCTCTGCGATCATATTCTGAAAACCGCCCTGGCCCGGAAATATGGCAGCTGCGACCTCCAGCCCCTGGACGACACCCTGGAGCAGAACGCCCACCAGTATATGGAGCACCGCCTGCTGAGCAGCAATTAGACGCAAATCGTGAAGAAGGTTACATCCGCCCCGCAGCTGCGCTGTAGGGGCGGATTTTTGCGTCCGCCCCAAAGTGTATCCGGCCCCGGGCGGGCATAAAGCCCGCCCCTACAAGGAAAACTGAAGGTGGGCCCGTAGGGGCGGATTTCATATCCGCCCGTGCCGCACCCCCGTGTCGGATGCACCATCGCCCACCGCACCGGCCATCCTATTTGTCGTAGGGCGGCATGCCCACATGCCGCCATGCCCCGGTGCGTCGTGATCGCGCCCCCGGTGGTTGCGGCGGCTGTGTGGCGGGGTGTGGGCACCCCGCCCTACGGTGTGGACGGGGATTGGTGCGTTTACCGATCGTGCAGTGCACACGGCAGGTTGCGGGCCGATGTGGGCATCGGCCCCTACGAGGGAACGCATCGAACCCCGGCGCGAATCGGAACCCGGTCCCGGGCGGCCATACAGGCCGCCTCAGCGTGTCGAAAAAGTCTTTTCGCCACGCTGTGCGTATTTTTAAACTTTCTAAAAAGTTTAAAAATACGTGTCGAGCGAACGCGAAGGGGGCTTTTTGCCCCCTTCACACTTCCCCCGCTGCTCTGTCACAGACATCTTCAGCGAGGTTTTTCGACAGTCCCGGGCGGCCATACAGGCCGCCCCTACAGCGCGCAGCGCACCTCTTCCCTATTCCCTATTCCCTCGCTGCGCACACATTCCCTCCTTCCCACATAGGATGTCGGGAAGCCGCCTCCTGGCTTCCTTGATCCTGGGAAGGAGGGACTTTTTTGGTTCAATTCGACCACATTCAAAAAACCTATCAATCCCCCAACGGGGAGATCCGCGCCTTGGAGGACGTGACCTTCTCCGTGGCCGAGGGGGACTTTGTCAGCATTGTCGGCCCGTCGGGCTGCGGGAAATCCACGCTGCTGTCCATCGCCGTGGGCCTGGAGGACGCCTCCGGCGGTACGGTGCTGCTCAAAGGCCGTCCCGCCGCCGAAAACCTCCAGCGCATCGGCTACATGCCCCAGCGCGACGAGCTGTTTCCCTGGCGCACCATCTGGGCCAACGTGACGCTGGGCCTGGAGCTCCGGGGCCAGAAGGACGATGTCCACACGGCCCGCGTGGCGGAGCTCCTGGACCGCTACGGGCTGGCCGGGTTCCGGGAGAAGCTGCCGGGACAGCTCTCCGGCGGCATGCGGCAGCGCTGCGCCCTGATCCGCACCCTGGCCACCGACCCCGAGCTGCTGCTCCTCGACGAGCCCTTCTCGGCCCTGGACTATCAGACCCGGCTCCAGGTTTCCGACGACATCCACGCCATGATCCGCCGGGAGGGCAAGACCGCCATCCTGGTGACCCACGATATCTCCGAGAGCGTCAGTATGTCCGACCAGGTGGTGGTCCTCTCGGCCCGGCCGGGGCAGGTGCGGGCCATTCACAACCTGGAGGACCTCCGGGGGCTTACGCCCATGGAGCGGCGGCGGCATCCCCGCTTCTCGCAGTACTTCAATTCCATATGGAAGGAGCTGGATCACAGTGGCTGAGCCTCTCTCTTCCGCCCGGCAGGCCTATCTCCGCCGTCTGGGCCGGGAAAAGCGCCGGGTGACCCTGGCGCAGATTCTGCTGCTCCTCGGCTTCTTCGCCCTCTGGGAGCTGGCGGCCCGGGCCGGGTGGATCGATTCCTTCCTCCTGAGCTCCCCCAGCCGCATCTGGGAGACGCTGGCCGGTCTGTGGAGCTCCGGCGACCTGTGGCTCCACCTGGGCACCTCCTGCTGGGAGACCGTGGCCGGGTTTATGCTGGGCACTGCCGTCGGGGCTGTGATCGCGGTGCTGCTGTGGCTCTGTCCCGGCCTCTACCGCGTCGTGGAGCCCTATCTCGTGGTGCTGAGCGCCCTGCCCAAGACGGCCCTGGGGCCGGTGTTCATCGTCTGGATCGGCGCGGGTCCCGCGTCCATCATCGCCATGACCCTGGCCATCTCCCTGATCGTCACCATCCTCGAGGTCCACAACGGCTTCCTGGCCACGGACCCGGGAAAGCTCCGGCTTATGCGGACCATGGGGGCCAGCCGGAGCCAAATTCTCTGGAAGCTGGTCCTTCCGGCCAACTTCGGCACCTTTATCAACGCCCTCAAGGTCAACGTGGGCCTCTCCTGGGTCGGCGTCATCATGGGCGAATTCCTCGTGTCCCGGGCGGGCCTGGGCTACCTGATCGTCTACGGATCGCAGGTGTTCCAGATGGATCTGGTGATGGCTTCGGTGCTGCTGCTGGCCGTGGTGGCCGCGGTCATGTATCAGGGCATCCGGCTCCTGGAACGGTCTGTTCATCATCATAGGGAGGGTTCAACATGAAAAAATGGATCGCGTGTATTCTGGCCGCAGTGCTGGCCGTCCTGCCCATGGGCTGCGCCGCCCAGGAAGAGGGCCTCACCCAAATCCGCCTCAGCGAGGTCACCCATTCGGTATTCTACGCGCCGCAGTATGTGGCCATGAGTCAGGGCTTCTTCGCCGAGGAGGGGCTGGAGCTGGAGCTGCTCAACGGCGGCGGTGCCGACAAGGTCATGACCTCGGTGCTCACCGGCGAGGTGGAAATCGGTCTGGCCGGGCCCGAGGCCTCGATCTACGTGCTGCTGGAGGGCCGGGACAACGCGCCGAAGATCTTCGCCCAGCTGACCCGCCGGGACGGCAACTTCCTGATGGGCCGCACCGACGAGGACTTCTCCTGGGAAAACGTCCGGGGCAAGACCATCATCGGCGGCCGCAAGGGCGGCGTGCCGGAGATGACTCTGGAATACGTGATGAAGCAGAACGGCATCGTGCCCCAGGAGGACGCCGTGGTGGACACCTCGATTCAGTTCGATATGATGGCCGGAGCCTTCTCCGGCGGCACCGGGGACTATGTGACCCTCTTTGAGCCCACGGCCACGGAGATGGAGCTGGCGGGCAAGGGCTACATTCTCTGCTCCATCGGCGAGGAGAGCGGGGAGATCCCCTATACGGCCTACTTCGCCGCCGGGGACTATATGGAGGAGAATCCCGAAATCATCCAGAAGTTTACCAACGCCATCGCCAAGGGCCAGCAGTGGGTCATGGACCACACCGACGCCGAGGTGGCCGCCGCGCTGGTCGAGTACTTCCCGGACACCGACCTGTCGGTGCTGGAGGCCGTGTCGGCCCGGTACCGGGGCATCGGCGCCTGGAACGAGACCCCCGTCATGGGCGAAGAGGGCCTGGAGCGGCTCCAGGACGTGATGGAGGAGGCCGGAGAGCTGAAGGAGCGCGTGGCCTTCTCGGACCTGGTGGACAATAGCTTCGCCGAGGCGGCCGTGTCCGCGCCGTAAGTAATCGGGTCAGAGCGGGCGAACCTCGACGGGAATCGAGACCTGGTTTCGGGCGGGGATGAACCCCGCCCCTACGAAAAAAATGAAATTACGGCGTAGGGGCGGCCTTTATGGCCGCCCGTGCCCAGGTGCGTTGTTTGCCGGACCTACGGTAAACGCACCTGGTTCCGGGCGGATATACAATCCGCCCCTCAGCGTGTCGAAAAAGTCTTTTCGCCACGCTGTGCGTATTTTTAAACTTTAGAAAAAGTTTAAAAATACGTGTTGATTGAACGCGCAAGGGGTCTTAACCCCTTGCACACATTCCCCGCTGCTCTGTCACA
>DVFN01000067.1 GCA_018713205.1 Candidatus Avoscillospira stercorigallinarum
AGATTTTGCCTCATACGAAAGTTATAAAAGGGCGGGAATACTGTATGTATTTCCCCCTTTTATAACTGCACGGATGGGGCAAAAGATTGGGCGAAGGCCGCAGACACAATTGTGCGGTGATGCCCTAGGGCGTTTTTACGCTTCCGGCAGCAGAACAATAAAGGCCGTGCTGGCGTAGCCGGTGATGCCGTGGTATTGGACGGCGTACCAGTTGCCGCTCTGGCCGTAGACCGTCAGCACCGCGCCGTCGGGGGCCGAGGCCAGCACCGGAGCCGCCAGACTGGGCGCGTCGCGGATATTGAGCGTGCCCCAGTTGACGGTGACCTCGCCCCGGCGCACGGGCTCCGGCTCCACATAGGGGACGCCGAAATAGGCGCACACGCCCCGCACCAGCGCGGCGGCAATGGCTTCCGGATTTTCTTCGATCCAGAGGGCGTCTTCCTCATTGTCGTGATAGCCCAACTCGGCCAGCACCGACGGGGCCTTGGTCCGCCGGACCTCGCCCAGGGACGTGGTGGGCACGGTCCGCACCAGCTCCGGGAGAGGGTAGACCGTCTTCAATTGCTCGGCCAGCAGGTCGGCCATTCGCTGGCCGTCGGCGCTGGTGGGGTAGTAGTAGAGCTCGATGCCCCGGACCTGCCCGGCCCGGTCCGGCGGCGCGGCGTTGGAGTGGAGCGCCAGGTGAAAGTCGAAGTCTCCGGCGTTGGACTGCTGAATGGCCGCGGCGGCGGTTTTGTCCGGATCGTTGCGCACCACGCCGATGCCGCAGGCCAAAAGATCCGGCTCCATGGCGTCGGCCAGCCGGTTCATCCAGTATTCCTCGTTCTCCCGGGTGACATAGGGATTGAACTGCTGGGTCGAGGGACTCAAGAATAAATATGGCATTTACATCCCGCCTTTCTCCACATCCTATGCGGGAAATGGTGGGTTTACAACACCGCCGGGCCGTGCTATGATACTATTGACTTGCGCGGAAGAAGGAGCGTCAGCAGCCATGCAGTACATTGTTCTCGATATGGAGTGGAACCAGCCCTGGCCCGGGACCTTTGCGGCCAAGCGGGTGCTGCCGGTGAAGATCCGGGGCGAGATCATTCAGATCGGCGCGGTCCGGGTCACCGACCGGCAGATCGTGGGCGACGAGTTCCAGGCGCTGATTAAGCCCAAATTCTACCGCAAGCTCAATAAAAAGGTCGTCAGCCTCACCGGGATCAAGGACGCCATGCTGGCCAAGGACGGCATTCCCTTCCCGGAGGCCATGGAGCGGTTCCGCGATTGGTGCGGCGAGGATGTGGTGTTCCTCACCTGGGGCTTTGACGACATCGGCATTCTCAAGGAGAATATGGCCCTCCACGGCCTGGACAGCAGCTGGATCGACCGGTGGTACAACGCGCAGATGATCTTCAACGCCCAGACCGACGGGGCGACGGCACAGAAGGCGCTGAAAACCGCCATGCAGATGGCCGGCGTCGAGGCCAGCCGCCCGGCCCATGACGCCCTGGGCGACGCCTACCACACCGCCATCCTCTGCACCCGGCTGGACCTGGTTCGGGGTATGGCCGAGTATGACAAGGCCTTGGAAAAGCATGAAAACGGCTTCCATGGCGCGGAGCTGCCCGGCTGCCTGGAGCGGAAGGTCTTCCATGGCTACGACACCAAGGAGGCCGCCATGGCCGCCCAGTCCGGCCCGGAAAACGTGTGCCCCACCTGCGGAACTACCATGACCCTGGGGAAATGGATCAGCCAGCAGGACCGGCGGTATATGGCCATGGCCCATTGCCCCGACCATGGCCGGTTCCTGGTCCGAATCCGCCTGAGTCAGGAGGACGACGGAATCCGCGTCAGCCGCCTGATCTATGCCGGCGACTCCGAAGCGGCCCAGACCTACGACAGAGCCCAGGAGAAGCCCAAGGTGCGCCGCCGCCATCGCCGTCCCCGGCACTCCGCGTCCAGCCAATAGGCCCTGCCCATGCAGCCAACACGGATTTCTAAGCTTGCTTCAAGCTTGGAAATCCGCTTTTTTTCGCAAGAAGGTCCTTGCCGCGCACAGCTCCGGCGCGCCGGGGCCGCGGCCGCGGGTTACGGCAGGCGGCAGCCAAAGGACAATTTTCCCCGGCGAAGGGACCGAACTGCCAGATTCGGGCGTCAAGAAAATGTTAAGAGTTTACAAAACGGCCACATCTGCCGGGAGAATCCAATTGAAATAATTGTAGAATTGCAGTATGATATGTACAGTACTGTTTGTGCGTTTATGTATGCGGAGGAATTACCTTGAATACCCCCCCTCTTCTCACTCTCGGGATCGACATCGGCTCCACCACTGCCAAGGCAGTGCTGCTGGACGGTGATACGATCCTCTTTCAAACATATGAGCGCCATTTTTCCCAGGTTCGGAGCAAGACGCTGGAAATTCTGGAAGAAATGGCCGTACATCTCCAGGGCCGTGCGGCAACCGTCGCCATCTCCGGCTCGGCGGGGCTGGGCATGGCGGAGGCCGCCGGACTGCCCTTCGTCCAGGAGGTCTACGCCACCGGCGAGGTGATTCGCCGTCTGGCCCCCGATACCGGCACGGTCATCGAGCTGGGCGGCGAGGATGCCAAGGTCATCTTCTTCAAGGGCGGCGTGGACGAGCGGATGAACGGCAGCTGTGCCGGCGGCACCGGCGCGTTTATCGACCAGATGGCCGTGCTGCTGGATATGACCGTGGAGCAGATGGACGAGGCCAGTCTCCACCACACCCGGATCTATCCCATCGCCTCCCGGTGCGGCGTTTTCGCCAAGACCGACATCCAGCCCCTGCTCAACCAAGGCGCCAGCAAGGCCGACGTGGCCGCCTCCATCTACCAGGCCGTGGTCAATCAGACCATCACCGGTCTGGCCCAGGGCCGGAAGATCGAGCCCAAGGTCATGTTCCTGGGCGGCCCTCTCTACTTCTGCAAGGGCCTCCGGGACAGGTTCCGGGAGACCCTCAAGCTGGACGATGAAACTGCCGTATTCCCCGAATACGGCCGCTTTGCCGTGGCCATGGGCGCGGCCCTCTACGGCCGTCAGGCCTCCAAAGCCTATACCTATGACGAGCTGAAGGCCGCTCTGATTGCCGCCGGGTCCGGCGCGGCCCAGACCCGGGACCGGCTGGCGCCGCTCTTCGCCTCCCAGGCCGAGTATGACGCCTTCCGCGCCCGCCATGCCGCCGCTACGGTCGAAACCCGGGACATCGCCTCCTACGCCGGTCCCGCCTGGCTGGGCATCGACTGCGGCTCCACCACCACCAAGCTGGTGCTGATCTCCGAGGATCGGAAGATCCTCTACAGCTACTACAACAACAACAAGGGCAACCCCGTGGAGCTGGTCCGGGCCCGGCTGGAGGAAATCTACCGCCTCTGCGGCCATCGAATCCAGATCTGCGGCAGCGCCTGCACGGGCTATGGCGAGGCGCTGATTCAGCACGCCTTCGGCGTGGACGAGGGCATCGTCGAGACCATCGCCCACTTCACCGCCGCCAAGTACTTCGAGCCCGACGTGGACTTTATTCTGGACATCGGCGGCCAGGATATCAAGTGCTTCCAGATCCGCAACGGGGCCATTGACTCCATTCTCCTCAACGAGGCCTGCTCCTCGGGCTGCGGCTCCTTTATCGAGACCTTCGCCCGGTCCATGGGCTACAATGTGGCCGATTTCGCCGAGAAGGGCCTGCACAGCACGGCTCCGGTGAACCTGGGCAGCCGCTGTACCGTGTTTATGAACTCCTCGGTCAAGCAGTCCCAGAAGGAGGGCGCGACGGTGGAAGATATCTCCGCCGGTCTCTCTATCTCCGTGGTGAAAAATGCCATTTATAAGGTCATCCGCGCCAGCTCCCCCAAGGAATTGGGCGAGAAGATCGTGGTGCAGGGCGGCACCTTCCTCAATGACGCGGTGCTCCGGGCCTTCGAGCAGGAGCTGGGCGCGCCGGTGATCCGGCCCGCCATCGCCGGACTCATGGGCGCTTACGGCGCGGCGCTCCACGCCATGCGCCTCCGGAAGAGCACCCTGATTTCGCCCGAGGACCTGCACAACTTCAGCCATACCTCCCGGTCCGCCGTCTGCAACGGCTGCACCAACCACTGTCATCTGACGGTCAACCTCTTCTCCGGCGGCCACCGGTTCGTCACCGGCAACCAGTGCCAGAAGGGCGCGGGCGCGGCCACCGCCGACAACGGCCTGCCCAACCTCTACGCCTGGAAGCGGGACTACATCGCGGGCCTGACGCCCCGCCCCGGCGCCCGGGGCAAGCTGGGCCTGCCGCTGGCCCTGGGCATGTACGAGCTGGCCCCCCTGTGGCACCGGCTCTTCACCGAGCTGGGCTTCGAGGTCATTCTCTCCGGCCTCTCCACCCGCCGGACCTATGAAAAGGGGCAGCTGTCCATCCCCTCGGACACCGCCTGCTACCCGGCCAAGATCATGCACGGCCATATCGAGCAGCTGCTGGAGACCGGCGTGGACGCCATCTTCTACCCCTGCCTGAGCTATAATATCGACGAGCATGTCAGCGACAACCACTATAACTGCCCGGTGGTGGCCTACTATGCCGAGCTCCTCCACGGCAATATGGACGGGCTCAAGAACACCACCTTCCTCTATCCCTATCTGAATATCAACGACAAGCGGCTGCTGGTGAAGACCCTTCTGCCTGCGGTCCGGCAGCTGGACCCCACGATCCAGGCCCATGCCCTGAGAAAGGCAGTGGACGCCGGCTTTGAGGCCCTGGACGACTACCGCGCCGCCGTCCGCGCCCAGGGCGAGCTGGCCCTCCAGTACGCCAAGGAAAACCGCACCCGGGTGATGATTCTGGCCGGCCGGCCCTACCATATCGACCCGGAGATCAGCCACGGCATCGACAAGCTGGCCTGCTCCCTGGGCTTCACCGTGGTCAGCGAGGACAGCGTCTGCCATCTGATCGACCCGCCCCATGTGAAGGTTCTGAATCAGTGGACCTACCACGCCCGGCTCTACCGGGCTGCCGCCTTCGCTGCCGCAAACCAGGACGTGGAGCTGGTGCAGCTGGTGAGCTTCGGCTGCGGCGTGGACGCCATCACCACCGACGAGGTCCGGGCCATCCTGGAATCGAAGGGCAAGTTCTATACACAAATCAAAATCGACGAAATCACCAACCTGGGCGCCGTGACCATCCGCCTCCGGAGCCTGCTGGGCGCGCTGGAAGAGAGGGGCTGACCATGGATACCTACTATGTGCCGTTTACCAAGGAGATGGCCAAGGATTACACCATCCTGATCCCCACCATGCTGCCCATGCACTTCCAGATGATCGCCTGCATCCTGCGGACCTACGGCTACAAGATCGAGCTGCTGGACACCTCCGGCCCCGAAATTGCCGAGACCGGCCTGAAATACGTCCATAATGACACCTGCTACCCGGCCATCCTGGTCATCGGCCAGCTGATGCAGGCCCTGACCTCCGGCAAGTACGACCCCCATAAGGTCGCCATGGTCCAGTTCCAGACCGGCGGCGGCTGCCGGGCCTCCAACTATATCTCCCTGCTGCGCAAGGCCCTTCAAAAGGCGGGCTACGGCTATGTGCCGGTGATCTCCTTCAGCGTGGCGGGCATCGAGAAGCATCCCGGCTTCCCCATCACCGTCAAGCGGCTCCACGCCATGCTCTATGGCGTCCTCTACGGCGACCTGCTGATGACCCTGGTCAACCAGTGCCGGACCTATGAGGTGGAGAAGGGCGCGGCCCAGGCGCTGGCCGACCGGTGGACCGAGCGGCTGGGCCGGGAGATGGGCCAGGGCGGCCGAATCCGCTACGGCCACGTCCGGGAGAACTACCGGGCCATCGTCCGGGACTTCGCCCAGCTGCCGCTGCGGAAGCACGACGCCGTCAAGGTGGGCGTGGTCGGCGAGATTTTCGTCAAATACTCGCCCCTGGGCAACAACAATCTGGAGCAGTTCCTGGTGGGCGAAGACGCCGAGGTGGTGGTGCCGGGCCTGATCGACTTCTGCCTCTACTGCGTCTATAACAACATCCTCGACCACGAGCTCCTGGGCCGGGGCCAGTGGTGGCTGTACGAAGTCTACAAAATTGCCTACCGCTTCCTGTGCAAAAAGAAAAACGATATGAGCCGTGTCATCGAGGAGGACGGCCATTTCACCGCCCCCACGCCCTTTGAGCACACGGTGACATTGGGCAAGGATTATATCCACACCGGCGTCAAAATGGGCGAGGGCTGGCTGCTGACCTCGGAGATGCTGGAGCTCTCGGAGAGCGGCGTGAAGAACATCGTCTGCACCCAGCCCTTCGGCTGCCTGCCCAACCACATCTGCGGCAAGGGCATGATGAAGCCCATCAAGGAGCGCAATCCCGACGTCAATATCGTCGCCATCGACTACGATGCCGGCGCCACCAAGGTCAACCAGGAAAACCGCCTGAAGCTGATGCTGGCCAACGCCCGCCAGAAGCAAGAGGCGGCCAAAGCATAATCAAACCCGCCTCCGGGGTCCGCAACGGGTCCCAGAGGCGGGTTTCGATTCCCACGGGGCATGATGGTTCCCCCGCCGTAGGGGCGCGCATCGCGCGTCCGCTTGCTTTCCGCGTGCAAGGCAGTCCGCTGAACCGCATACGCCCTATCCATGCTGTAGGGGCGGATTTCATATCCGCCCGGAACCGGGTGCGTTTCTCTGCCAGTCCGGCAAATACCGCACCCTGTTCCGGACGCGCGATGCGCGCCCCTACGATGTGTGCGTTCGGCGGGGTGCATCCGACGCGGCGGCACGGGCGGCCATGAAGGCCGCCCCTACACCCCCGCCTTCGAACCTCTCGTAGGGGCGGATTTCATATCCGCCCGGAACCGGGTGCGTTTCTCTGCCAGCCCGGCAAATATCGCACCCGGCGCCTCTACGGCGCCTCCTGCTGCTCCAGCAGGTACAGGCTCACCCGCTGCTGGATCAGGGCTGCGGTCTCCTCGACGGTTCGCTCCCCGGCGAAGAAATAGGCGGCCTCGTCGGTGACAAGCTCGCGCAGGGTGGCGTCGGTATCGGCCACCACGGTGGTATTCTCCAGCAGCTGCCGGAACTGGTCGTAGGCGGCCTCGTCCAGCACCCGGGCCGTGCCGTCCCAATCCACGGCCTCGCCCCGGGCGCAGCGGTCGATGATGGCCTCCAGGTCCGCCGCCGTGGCGGGCATGTCCTGGCCTGTCAGCGCCGGATATTCCTCCACGCAGAAGCGGACGAAGGCCTCCGCGCCGGTCCGGTGGCCGGTGCCGGCGGCGATGCCGATCTGCGTGGGGACGTAGAGCTCGTGGCCGTAGCCCTCCTCCACCGGGAAGCCCACATAGGTCATGTTCCGGGGCTCGCCGTCCACACGGCGGGTGATGATATACTCCGGATTGCTGACGATGGTATAGTGCAGCAGGCTCTCCTGTGGGGTGTCGGCAATTGTGCCGTCCCCGGCCCAGGTCTTGCACCAGGTCAGGTAGTCGTAAAACTCCTGGGACTCGAAGTCGCAGGTCCCGGCCTCCCGGTCCACGTACCGGGAGAGGTAGAACTCACAGGTCAGCCCCAGGAGATTCTCCGCGAACATCCAGCTCTCGAAGGGCAGCAAATCCCCGGCCCGGTCCAGTACTTCCTCCAGCTCCGCCAGCGTGAGGCCCTGCTCGGGGATCAGGTCCGACGGCGCCACCACCGTGGCGATGCAGAAGTTCAGGGGCAGGGTGTAATACCCGCCGTCAATCTTCACCGCCTCCAGGGCCAGGGGGACGAAGGTCTCCCGGGGAATCTGGGTGTCCAGCAGCTCCCCCAGGTCGGCGCAGACGATCTCGGGCCGCAGGCCGCCCAGCTCCAGACCGCTGGCCGAGCTCATACTGCCGAAGCAGAAGAGATCCGGCCCGTTTCCGGCCAGAATCTCGGTCTTCAGCCGCGTCATATCCGCGTCGGTATATGCCGTCGCCGTGACCTGGTAGTCCTGCTGGCTGCGGTTGAACAGCCGGACCAGGGAGACGATCTGCGTTTGGCCGGTGTAGGCCAGGGTCAGCTGCTCCGGCTCCGGCCTGGGCCCCTCCATCCGCCGGACCCGTTCCAGCGCCGTCTCATAGAGCTCGAAGAGCACGGTGCTCTCCTTCAGCGTCAGGAGCTTCCGCCCCTCCAGGGAGCCGCCTGCGTCCGCCCAGGCCAGCTGCGGGTGCAGACTGCCGTCCGCCTCCCGGCGATAGACGCCGCCGTCGTCTCCGGGGACGTTCAGCAGCAGGGCTCCGCCGGCATCCGTGCCGAGACCGCAGACCTCCCGCTCCAGCAGCGCCTCGGATTGTATTTCCAGCGTAGCCGGGTCCAGCTCCAGCAGCGAGGCGGTCACGCCGGAATCATAGTCCTGTTTCAATACGAATAACCCCTCTGTGCTCTGCGCCACGGCGAGGAACTGGGCCAGCTCCTCCGCCTCCAGCGGCAGCTCGGCCAGCTGGGCCCCGTCCGGGTCCACCAGCACCAGATGGTCCGGGTGGAGCAGGACAAAGCCCGCCTCGGTCACCGCCATGTCGCGGAAGCTCCCGAGGCTGGTGTCATAGGTCTCTCGCAGCGGCGTCACGTGGTCCAGCCCATGGGAACTGTCGTAGAAGGCCAGGGCGTGGCGGTTCTCCGGGTCCTCGGTGAAAATCACGCTGCCCGCACTGTCCTGGTATTGGGCGGGCCTGGAGCCATAGAGCACCGCGCAGCCCTCCTCCCAGGGAACTGCCGCGTAGAGATATTCCGCGTCCTCGGGCAGCGGCAGGGCCGTCTCGGTCCCGGCCTCGTCCTGGACATAGAACCCCGGCGCGGTCCCGGTCAGACCGCCGGTGTAGAGCAGCCCGTCCGCCGCGCACTGCGCCGTGGCCAGTTCCAGCCCGCCGGGCAGCGGCTGGGTCTCGTACCGGAAATAGAAGTCATCCGTCTCTGCCGGACCCGGGGCCTCGATTTGCGTCACCGGCGGCGAAGCCGTCTCCGGTTTCTCCGCTTCCTGGCAGCCGGTCAGCACCAGGCACAACAGCGGCAGCCATAGCCATTTCTTCATGGATCGTTCCTCCTTGTGCAGAAATCAGGCGCCTTTCTCATAAGGACGATAAAATTTTCCAGCGGTTGCAGCGCTTGCTTCCGAGGAACAGCCGTGCGGGGGGGCGGAATTTACAAATTTGTTGCAATTTCTTTCGAGTCTCGTCACATTTGCCCCATAGAATAAGGAAAACAACGGCTGCGGCAGATTTAGACTTTTCAAACCGCCCGGGATGTGGTATACTGGTTTCCCAGTGAGGTGAGCGGTATGGCGAAGGACGGCGTGAAAATTGTCGCAAAGAACAATCAGGCCCATCATGAATACTTTATTTTGGAGAAGTACGAGGCGGGCATCGAGCTCTTCGGCACGGAAGTCAAGTCCATTCGCGCCGGTACGCTGAACCTCAAGGACGCCTGGTGCCAGATCAAGGACGGCGAGCTGTGGATCAAGCAGATGCACATCAGCCCCTACGCCCAGGGCAATATCTTCAATAAGGACCCCATGCGCCCCCGCCGCCTGTTGATGCACAAGCGGGAGATCAACCACCTCTTTGGCAAGGTCAAGCAGGAGGGCCTGGCCCTCATTCCCCTCTCCGTTTATTTCCGGGGCTCCCGGGTGAAATTGGAAATCGCCCTGTGCAAGGGCAAAAAACTCTACGATAAACGCGACGACGCGGCCAAAAAGGACGCCAAACGGCAGATCGACCGCGCCATGAAGGAAAGGAATGTGCGCTAAATGGCAAATCCCATTGCAACCATCGAAATGGAAAACGGCGGCACCATTGTCTGCGAGCTCTACCCCGATGTAGCGCCCCAGTCGGTGCGGAACTTCATCGCTCTGGCCAACAAGGGCTTCTATGACGGCCTGATCTTCCACCGGGTCATCTCCGGGTTTATGATCCAGGGCGGCTGCCCCCAGGGCACCGGCATGGGCGGTCCCGGCTACTGCATCAAGGGCGAGTTCAAGCTCAACGGCGTGAAGAACAACCTCTCCCATAAGCGGGGCGTGCTGTCCATGGCGCGGGCCCAGTCGCCCAACTCCGCAGGCAGCCAGTTCTTCATCATGCACGCCGACGGCGAGTTCCTGGACGGCCAGTACGCGGCCTTCGGCAAGGTGACGTCCGGCATGGACGTGGTGGATGAGATCGCCGCCACCCAGACCAACAGCCAGGACCGGCCCCTGTCGGAGCAGAAGATCAAGTCCATCACCGTAGATACCCAGGGCGAGACCTATCCCGAGCCGGAGAAGCTCAAGGACCCCTACGGCCGGTTCTAACCATCCAACAGTTGTCACGACCCGCCCCGGGGAACCGGGGTTCCTATGGGGCTGCAATGGCTTCGACGGGGGCAGTGAGGCTGGATAAGCGGGCAGAGGCGCCTGACCTCTATAAAATGGGCAACTTTTTAAATTAACTGACAACGATAACTTCGTTCTGGCTGCTGCTTAATTAGCGGCCCATCCTCCCCGGAAGGACCACGAGCCGGGCTAGGGTGTGATTTGAGTGGTGACCGTGCGTGCGCAAAGCTTTGAGCGCACCATGAATCATGAAGCTACCAAGCCGCGTAGTGTGACGGTTCACGCCGCGGCGAGGGAATGTAAATAACCGTCTGCGCCCGGAGAAAGTCCTGTCAAGTTGTTTTCGGACGGGGGTTCGATTCCCCCCAGCTCCACCATTCATTCACACGTCCTGTGTGAAATTATCAAGACGCCTCATGGTTTGCCTAGCTTACCATGGGGCGTCTTTGTTTTGCATAGGATTGACTGCATCTTTGCAGCAAATCCGGCATATCTTCATGCTATTGTCACTTACGTTTCTTTTTTTCTAAAATAGCAGGCAAAAAAGAACAATAAAATACAGGAAAGGAAACAAGCGGATGCAAATGCTCCGCTTGTTTCCTTTATTGCCCCAGATGGCAGCATAGCCTTGCCCTCATATTTTTTATATTTCCTATCCTTCAAATTTACGTGAATCACGTGTTTTGCCTTGTAATTCCAGGCGATTCTCCCGTTGTGCTAATCGGGCTCTCGTGGAATCAACCGCCCCAAATCGCGCTCAAATGGCTCAAAATTAACAACAAATGATTATATACACACTGCATGAGACATGATTGTGATTTACCAGGCAACAAGTGAAGAATGATGATAAGCAATCGATAAAAGATGGGTAATAACGACAAAATCATCCCATGCAGTGTATTTCCTCATAACAATATCATTTAAGATCGAAGGAAAGAAAGGAGGCCTTATATGGGGCAGCGACGTAAATGCAAGCTAGTCAATCATGATTATGCAGAGATCGATCTAAGAGACTATAGTAAGCTCATTATCGATACAATTAACGAGACCATCCCTGGCAAGAACCCAAGAGTCACAAAAACATATTTTTCAACAGATCCTCTTACACAGGGCGAGGCCATTATGCTTGGCCGTGCCTTATCAAGGTTATCTGAGTTAGCACGCTTTGGGAAAACCGTAACGAATTTCAGGCTCTTTGATGGTCACACCTACGCCGATGAGGAGGCCACTGAGCCCATGGGCGCGAGTCAGAAAAAAGGAAAATCAAAGGGAGGTAGAAGGCAATAGAACAAGCAGCTATTCTTCAAAGAAAATATATGACAATCGATGATATTCAAAAGGAATATCTGCCGGTTAGCAAGAAAAAAATTCGTGTTTTATGCAAAAAATATTTGCCTTATAAAATGATCGGCGGCAGGATATTTGTTCCAAGAGAAGCGCTGGAGCAACTTCTCTATGACCGAGAGAGAAAAGACTTGCCCTTACATTGATGGGTAAAATCCTCCAAAACATCTATATATTATAATTTTAATGCCCGGTAACAGAAGTCTGTTACCGGGAAATTTGTTTTGGAGGTCTTACCATGCTTTATCGAATAGGAACTGTCTCAGAGATACCATTGTTAGGCTCTAAATTTCCACGCCAAGTCATTCATCATCTACAGGCCTGCACCGCTCTATTGGATGCTTCCTATGGTGCCAACAGAAACTATTTTGAAGAAGGAGGCTATTCCATTCTCATTGAGACGCCCCAGGACTTATGCCTTGTAGATCACACAATTTCCTTGCAGGAACACCCTTGCGAATGGGTAGACCTATTATCTGGCCAGCGCGACTTTCTGGCTGCTCTATATCTCATGAATGACGATTACTCCATTGTAGTCTATATGCCATTATCCATCGCGCCCCATCATCTCTTACAAGAATTAAATGCTTAAACACGAGGAGGTCATATCCATGTTAGTGGAGCGAGATACAATAAAGTGTGAAGCAATCTTTGATGATACCCACATGCACAGATTTTTATGGAAAAAAGTTTGGAGCCGGGAAAAGCCTCTTGCCGCTGTGATAATGCTCAATCCATGCCTCTCAGATAACATTATAGCCGATACCACCACAAACCTGGTTGTCAACAATATTGCGCGCTTGGAGCGTTTTGGTGGAGTGGTGATTCTAAACCTCTACTCCAAATTGACCGCCAAGCTCAACTTCCGTTGGAATTCTGAAGAAGAGCTCAACGACCCTGATAATGATGTCTACATTCAAAAGGCAGCCAATGAGTGCCAAACTGTTATCATTGCCTGGGGAAGGGCTGTAGAAATCTCCCGCCGTGCTTCAGTTCGTGCCAATCAAGTTTTAGCACTGCTCCAGC
>DVFN01000068.1 GCA_018713205.1 Candidatus Avoscillospira stercorigallinarum
CAAAGATTTTGCCTCATACGAAAGTTATAAAAGGGCGGGAATACTGTATGTATTTCCCCCTTTTATAACTGCACGGATGGGGCAAAAGATTGGGCGAAGGCCGCAGACACAATTGTGCGGTGATGCCATAGTTCTCTGTCAGTTTTTCCAGCCGGATTGTGTAGCGCTCTGTCCCATCTCCCAGGTATAGCAGCACCCGTGTCTGAGGACGGTCCAGGGCAATCCGCCTGATTAGCCGGCCGTCCACATAGACCGCCGCCACGGGCCAGTTCTCCCGGGTGGGCGTCTGATCCGTATAGGGCGGCATGCCGATATATTCCACGGACGACAGCGCCGTCAGTTCCGCAGCCAGCACCGTTCCCTGAAAGCACAGCTCCACCGCGCTGCAGCTGTAGCTGAGATAGAGTGCCAAACCCGTTTCATCAAAGTAGGTCCGGCCGACAGTCGTGACCTGCCGCAGAAGCGCCTCGCCGCGTTCTGTTCGCATCGTACCCCTCCTTTCTTGAAAATGGGAGCAGCGCCCGGCAAAAGGCGGCTGCCCCCACATTCAATCAAATTGTAGTTCCGCTTCCAGCTCAGCCGTTGTTGCTGGCCAGCCAGGCATCCAGCTGCTCCTGCTTGCAGGCGATGATGTCGTCGATGCCGGCATCCTTCAGGGCGGCCTGGAATTCAGGCAGTACGGTGTCGATATCCACGCATCCGTTGATCAAGGGCAGATACCGGCGGGCGCTTCGTTGACGGCTTTGAGGATTTCCGGCGGATAGCCCACGCCATTGTCCGTCATGCGGATATGGAGGAAGGGAGCACCGTCCACCTCGGTTTCGGCAATCTCCACGTCAAAAAGAATCTGGCCGCTGTCCCTGCCGTGATATTTACACGTGTTCTCCAGAAAGGTCTGGATCAGGAGCGAGGGCACATAACACTCCAGCAGCGCGTCCGGCACATGGGTCGTCAGCAGCAGCGGCACAGCCGTGTCCAGAGAAATAATCCGGTGATAGTCCATCACCTCCTGCAGCTCCTCGGCCAGGGTCACTTCCTGCATACTGTCTCGGAAGATATACCGAAGATGATTGGAGAAGGCAATGATCATCATCTGCATCCGCTGTTTTTCTCCGTTCTCCAGCATGTGATACAAGCTCTTCAGGCAATTGAGAAAGAAATGGGACCTGGTTTGCAGCTGGTAGAACTGAAACATCGCCCGCTCCTTTTCAAATTTCTGGTTGTTCTTCTCCTCCTCAAGCAGCTCCTTCTGATCCAACAGGTCCAAGGTAGCCCGCATGATCTCATTGAACTCCACAAACCGGTTTCCCTCCAGAACGCGCGGACGGTCTAAATCATTCAGATGTTTGGACAGCTGAGCGGCCTCCTCAATGGGAAAATAGAGCAGCTTTACCAGCAGCCGATAGGTGATGATCATGGCTGCAGTAACCAGCAGCAGCACCAGCGCCAGGAAGATGACGCTGGGAACCATGGCATGCGCCAGATCCCGGACCGGAATCAGTGTGGTGACGTACAGGGATGAGCCGCTGACTGGGACGGATTTGCACAGATATCCGGTGCGGAGACTCGTCAACAGCTTGCCGCTGCGCATCTCTGCCAACGCCTCGGCTGTCAGCCCCAAGTTCTCGAACGCCTCCTCCTGGAGCAGAATACGGCCTTCAGTTGCAATGGTGGCAATACTGGCCGGGGAGAAAATGGGAATCGTGTTGCGTTTGACATACTGCTCCAGGCTGAGCACCGTGGCAAGATGCAGGTTGCGGTTCCGATTGACGGTCATCAGCGACGAAGCGTTGTACTCTCCCGTCATCTCCACCCAGGTCTCAGACAACGGCTCTCCCATTTCCAGAATCAACGGCAGGTTGTCTCGGACCAGCCGCCGCTTCTCCAGCGCGGACAGCGACCAGGCCGCGTCATCGTCAAAAGTAAAATAGAGTCCCACGCCATCGGGGTCATAGAGAATAATCGCGCAGTATTCATCGATACCCGCGCTGAAGATCCTGCGCAGATTGTACATGGACAGCAGCGTCTGCTTCTCCGAACAGTCAGGAAAGGACAACATAGCAAAATCCGAATCGTTGCGCGTCAGTTCCAGATTGAATGCAGCCAAGTCGTCCATCTCTTCCTCCAGCCGCATGGCATAGGCCGCCAGCTGTTCCTCCGTAGCGCCCAGAACGTAGTCGGCATAGGTGCGGATAGCGCCGGTGCGCGGCTGCAATCAACCGCAGAGGAGGTGCTCCACATGGAGCTAATGGAAGCAATTTGTCAGCGTCGCAGCATCCGGCAATACCGGGACCAGCCTGTGAATGACCAACTGGTGCAGGAATTGATCGCAGCGGCCTGCCTCAGTCCCTCGGCCAAGAACCGCCAGCCCTGGAAGTTTATGGTCCTGCGCGACGCCGAAAAGGATCAGGTCGCCCAATTGATGGAGGCGTGGTGTAATGCGCAGGGGCAGGACATCCCACGGTATGCAAAAAGCTCCCGTTACACCGCGGGTTCCATCCGTCAGGCGCCGGTTCTCATCCTGATCTTCTGTGCGCCGGACCCCATCTGGGATATCGGCGACGCGCTCTCCATTGGCGCGGCAGCAGAACATATGTGCCTGCGTGCCGAGGAGTTGGGTCTGGGCACATTGTGGATTCTGGACACCCGCTACGCCGCGCCGGAGATCTGCCGCTACGTAGGCGCCGGCACGCTGACGCTCACCTGCGCACTGGCCGTGGGCTATGCCGACGAGGCGCCTCCGCCCAGGCCGCGAAAAAGCCCGGAGGAAACCATACTGCGCTTTAACTGTTCCGTTTAGTCTCGTCATCCGATCAAAAAACAGGCTGGATACGCCCGTCGGGCGCATTCAGCCTGTTGATTGAACGCGCAAGGGTCTTAACCCCTTCACTCTTCCCCCGCTGCTCTGTCCCATCAGCCTTCAGCGAGGTCTTTGACAGTCTGCTATATTTCATTCTGTCCAGGGTACAGCCGCTGCAGTGCCCCCTTCTCAGAACAGAGGCGCATTTCACCGGTCAAAGATCTTGGTATAGCGCAATAGATCGACCAGTGCGCGGCGGTAGTCTTCCGCGCCGCGGTCGCGGATCGCCTCAAAGGGCAGCGCTTCGCGGTTGGTTGTGAAAACCGCGGTGATTCCTTCGTCGTAGACCGGCTCGATTCCGGGCCCCACAATTCCTACGATGGCCACGGCCGGGACGCCCTTGCGCTTGGTGCGCCGCGCAACGCCCACAGGTACCTTGCCGCCCAAGCTCTGACCGTCCATCCGTCCCTCGCCGGTCAGCACCAGATCACAGCCGGCGAGCAGCTCATCGAATCGGACCAGATCCAGCACCACTTCAATGCCCGGGCGCAGACGTGCATGGAAGAAGGCAGCCGCGCCCGCTCCAAAGCCGCCAGCCGCGCCCGCTCCGGGAAGTTCGCCCACGGAGCGGTGAAGGTCACGCGCTATGACAGCGTCCAGATGGGCGAGCGCCTGATCCAGCTGCTCCACCATGGCGGCATCTGCGCCTTTCTGTGGGCCAAACACCGCTGCCGAGCCCCGAGGTCCGCAGAGCGGATTATCAATGTCACACATGACTTCTACGGAAATCCCACGGAGCCTCTCCTCCGCCCCGGCGCAGTCAATGGCGGCAATTTCCGGAAGCGTCGCGCCCACGGGCACAAAGGTCTCCCCCCGGCGTTATAGAACTTGACCCCCAGCGCGGCAGCCGCCCCGCAGCCCCCGTCGTTGGTGGCACTGCCGCCCAGACCGAGTACCAGATGCCGGGCGCCATGCTCCACCGCATGGAGAAGCAGCTGCCCCACGCCGTAGGTGGTGGTACGGGAGGGGTCCAGCCGGTCGCCCGCCATGGGCAGCCCCGCCGCAGCCGCCATTTCCACCACTGCCGTGTCGCCAATTCGACCGTAAAACGCCGCAGCCGGCTCTCCCCAGGGCCCCGTGGCTTCTACGGTCACGCGGGTCCCGCCCACAGCCTTCAAGAAGCAATCCACGGTCCCCTCCCCGCCGTCGGCCACCGGCAAGCCGATCACTTGGCAGCCCGGAAAAAATGTGGGAATGCAATCCGCCGCAATCTGTGCAATGGTCCCGCTGTCCAGGGAACCCTTGAAGGAATCGGAAATCACAATTACTTTTTTCATCGGCGTGCCTCCTCTGATTTCTAAGTCCAGTATAACAGAGTTTATATTGTATTTGGAACAATTTTTTACTATAATTATTGTATATATTACAGAGGAGATGGGGCAGGTGTTTATTACGCCGGATGACGGCCGCCGTATTGTGGAAGAGCTCCACGCTTCCATCGGCCGGGATATAAACATTATGGACCGAAGTGGAATCATCATTGCCAGCTCCAACCCCCATCGCATTGGCCAACCCCACGCCACAGCCCAGCGGCTGATCCGCGAACATCTGCCGGTGCTGGAGGTGACGGCAGCGGAGGCGGGCGACGGGATGCAGGAGGGCGTCAATCTGCCCATCCAGGTAGACGGCGTCTGTGAGGGCGTCATCGGCATCACCGGTCCCTGCAGCGCCGTACGGGAGTTTGGCAAAATCGCCAAGAAAATGACAGAGATTTTGCTGCTCACCCGCCGCCAGGAGACACAGGCGGCGCAGCGCAATCAGGCGCGGCGGCTGTTTCTCGAAGCCTGGCTCTTTGATCGCGAACCCGACTGGCAGGCGTTCGCCCTGCGGGGCAGCCTTTTGAATCTTGACATTCACCAGCCCCACTGTCTCGCGGTTTTGATGCCCGGCAATGGCGCAGATTGGTCGGAGCTGACGCGAACGCGGCTGCTTCAGCACATGGAAGGGCTGCTGCGCCGGCGCACCGACATTGTCCACGCGGTGGTCAACGGACGGCTGCTCCTGCTCTTTGAGGGAGAGGCCGCCGGGCTGGCACAGCCACTGCTGCAGTCCGTGCTCGACGCGTGCCGCCAGATGGGCCAGATCCTGCTGGCGGGGCTCAGCTCCGTGGTAACCCGATGCGAAGCGCTGCCCGGCTGTTACGCCGAAGCCAAGATGGCCGCCGCCACCGCCACGGCCGATTGCCCCATCCGGGTGTACAGCAGCACATCGTTGGAATTCATCCTCCGCAGCATCGACGCAACTGTCCAGCGGGATGTGGTCCGCGCCGTACTGGGCGCTCTGCCGAAACAGGAGGCAGAAGAGGCTGTGGCATATCTGCGCCTGTATTTTGACTGTGACGGCAATATCGAACGCGCCGCCGAGCGGGCCTGTGTGCATAAGAACACCTTCCGTTACCATATGTCTAAGATCGCCCGCGCAACCGGCTGCTCGATACAGCAGCCCAGCGGTCTGGTAATGCTGTACTTGATCCTGAAGTTCTATGAAAACCTTCGGAATACGCCGCAGCACTCCCAGGCTATATCATCTCGAAAGCTCGTCCCATTTAATTTCACCTCGACTCTCTATCATGAAATGCACCCCATTTGTTTCACAGAATGATATTCTGATAACAAATGGGGTGTTTTCTGTGACACGGAAGTGGCATTCGGGTCGTGCCACGCGATTTGTGACGGAAAAGCCGCCGATCTGCAGCGGCTGCGAGCAGAGGTTGATTACTTAAAAAACTTGCAAGCCTTGGTTTGGGAGAGAGAGCAACGCCAGGAGAAAAAGTCCAGGCAGTCCAGAAACTGAGGCAAAAATATGCTTTGACCCTTCTGCTTGAAATCACTCAGCTGCCCCGTGCCACCTTCTACTACCACCGGAAGCGGATGCAAAAGGCAGACAAATACGCAGAAGCGAAAGAAGGAATCAATGCGATCTACCATGAAAACAAGGGTCGGTATGGGTACCGACGTATCACCGCAGTTCTGCACAACAGGGGAATGTGTCTGAACCATAAAACAGTGCAGCGGCTCATGAAGCAGCTGGGACTGGTGTGCCGTGTCAGAATGAAGAAATATCGTTCTTACAAAGTTGGCAAGATTGCGCCCAATCTGTTGAACCAAAACTTCCGTGCCCAATAGCCAAACCAGAAATGGGTGACAGATGTGACAGAGTTCAGTCTGTTCGGACAAAAACTCTATCTTTCTCCCATTCTGGATCTGCACAATGAATATTGGGTCAGCTATACAATCTCTGACCGACCGGTTTTGAGCATGGTGACAGCAATGCTCACCAAAGCCTTTGAAACCATACCGGATGAAACAGGACTGATTCTCCACTCTGACCAGGGCTGGCAATACCAGCACAAGCAGTACCAGCCGATGCTTCAAGCAAAAGGCGTCCAACAAAGTATGAGCCGCAAAGGGAACTGCCTGGCCAATGCGGAGGCAGAAAACTTCTTCGGACTACTGAAACGTGAGTTGCTTTATCTGCAAAAGTTCCAGTCCATGCAACGCTTCTAACAGGAACTAATTGACTATCTGGATTACTACAATAACCGACGCATCAAGGCAAAGCGAAAGGGCTTACCGCCTGCGATCCACAGACAGCAAGCCCTTTCGGCTGCTTAAACAATTTTTATCTCAAGATATTGTCTAACTTTTTGGGGTCACTTCAATCTTGGGTGCACCCGGTAAACGTATCGCTCTTAGAACACGCCCTCGGCCAGCATGGCGTTGGAGACCTTGATGAAGCCGGCCACGTTGGCGCCGACCACCAGGTTGCCCTCCATGCCGCAGTCCTTGGAGGCGTTATAGGAGTTGTGGAAGATATTGACCATGATATTCTTGAGCTTCTTGTCCACTTCCTCGAAGCTCCAGCTGTAGCGCTGGGAGTTCTGGCTCATCTCCAAGCCGGAGGTGGCCACGCCGCCGGCGTTGGCTGCCTTGGCAGGCCCGAAGAGGACGCCGTGGGCCAGCAGGTACTCGATGGCCTCGGGGGTGGAGGGCATGTTGGCGCCCTCGGCTACGGCCTGGACGCCGTTGGCGACCAGGGCCTTGGCGCTCTCCTCGTCCAGCTCATTCTGGGTGGCGCAGGGCAGCGCGATATCGCAGGGGATCTTCCAGACGTCGCTGCGGTTGTCGCCGTAGGTGACGCCGGGCACACGCTTGGCATACTCGCTGATCCGAGCCCGTTCCACTTCCTTGATCTGCTTCATCACATCCAGGTTGATGCCGTTGGGATCGTAGACATAGCCCTTGGAGTCGGACATGGTGACGACTTTGGCGCCCAGCTGGGTCGCCTTCTGCGCAGCGTAGATGGCCACGTTGCCGGCGCCGGAGATGACCACGGTCTTGCCCTCCAGGCTCTCGCAGCGCATGCAGCGGAACATCTCCTCCACAAAGTACAGCAGGCCATAGCCGGTGGCCTCGGTCCGGGCCAGACTGCCGCCGAACTCCAGGCCCTTGCCGGTGAGAACGCCGGTGAAGTTGTTCTTCAGGAACTTATACTGGCCGAACAGATAGCCGATCTCCCGGCCGCCTACGCCGATATCGCCGGCGGGGACGTCCACATCCGCGCCGATATAGCGGTGCAGCTCCGTCATAAAGGCCTGGCAGAAGCGCATGATCTCGCCGTCAGACTTGCCCTTGGGATCGAAGTCGCTGCCGCCCTTGCCGCCGCCCAGAGGCAGGCTGGTGAGGCTGTTCTTGAAAATCTGCTCAAAGCCCAGGAACTTAATGACCGAGCGTGTGACCGTGGGATGGAACCGGAGACCGCCCTTGTAGGGACCAATGGAGGAATTGAACTGGCAGCGGTAGCCGCGGTTGACGCGGACCTTGCCCGCATCGTCCACCCAGGCCACGCGGAAGCTCACCATCCGGTCGGGCTCCACCAGCCGCTCCATAATGCCGTTCTTCTCCAGCTCGGGATGCTTCTCCACGTAGGGCTGCAGGGAATCAAACACCTCATACACGGCCTGGAGGAACTCCTTGTCGGCGGCATTGCGGTTCTGCGTATCTTCATATACACGTTTCAGATATTCGTTGGTCAGCATATCTCGGTCTCCAATCTTTTCTGGTCTGCGCTGTGCCGTGAAAATGCATAGATACAGCGTGCTCACCGTAGATTATAGCCATTTTATGGCTAAGTGTCAATCACGCGGCGACATCCTTCCGCGTCCAGCCGACAACTTTAGTGAATCAAACAAAAATTGACGTCATTTCGCGAAATCCTTGTGAAAAAATACTCATGTATTTTGCATATTTTAACATTGCAGGGTTAAAATCCCCCTGCCGCTTCGGTGAAAATGACGAAGCGGCAGGGGCGGGATCAGCGGTATTGGGGCAGCCAGCTGCCGTGGGCCTCCAGGAGTTCATCCACCATATGGATGATATCATCCAAAGACAGCTCGGCGGCCGTATGGGGATCGAGCATGGCGGCGTGGTAGATATGCTCCCGCTTCCGGGTGACGGCGGCCTCGATGGTCAGCAGATGCACGTTGATGTGGGTCTGATTCATGGCGGCCAGCTGCAAGGGCAGCCGTCCCACCCGGCACGGCGTGACGCCGCTGCCGTCCACCAGACACGGCACCTCGACGCAGGCCTCCGGCGGGAGATTCTCGATCAGGCCGCCGGTATTGAGCACGTTGCCCCCGATCTTATAGGGCTGATTGGTGACCATGGCCTCCATGATCCGCGAGGCATACTCCCGGGACCGCGTATGGGGCAGCGCGGCCTGGCCGCTGAGCGAGGCATACTCCCGCTCCCACTCGTCGATCTGACGGACACAGCGGCGGGGATATTCGTCCAGCGGGATCTGGAAGCGCTCGATCAGCTCGGGGTACCGGGCCTTGATATAATAGGGATTATACTCGGCGTTGTGCTCGCTGGATTCGGTGCAGTAGTAGCCCAGCTTTTCGATGTAGTCGAAGCGGACCATATCCGGATGCCGGGTGGTCCGGTTCTTTTCGGCGGCCCGGCGGCGCACCTCGGGGTAGAGATCCTTCCCGTCCCGGTCCCGGAGCTCCAGCAGCCAGCCCATATGGTTGATGCCTGCAATCAGCTCCCGCCGTCCCTCGAGCCGGTCCTCCATGTCCAGGCTCTTCAGCAGGCCCTCGCTGCACACCTGGACGCTGTGGCACAGGCCCACGGTCTTGACGCCGGTATACCGCAGCATATACCCGGTGAGGATCGACATGGGGTTGGTGTAGTTGAGGAACCAGGCGTTCGGACAAGCCCGCTCCATATCCCGGGCAAAGGACTCCAGCACCGGAATGGTCCGCAGTCCGCGCATGATTCCCCCGATTCCCAGAGTGTCGGCGATGGTCTGGCGCAGGCCGTACTTCTTGGGAATCTCAAAATCCGTCACCGTGCAGGGCTCATAGCCGCCCACCTGGATGGCATTCACCACAAAATCCGCCCCGTCCAGCGCCTCCAGCCGCCGCTCCGGGCCGCAGAACGTGCGGATCACCGCGGGATTGCCATGAGCCCGGTTGATGGCCGACAGTATGGTTTCGCTCTCCTCCAGCCGCCGCCGGTCGATGTCGTACAGGGCGATATCCATGCCCCGGAATGCGTCGGTGCAGATGCAGTCGCCCAGGACATTCCTGGCGAAGACCGTGCTGCCGGCGCCCATAAATGTAATTTTCATCACGGAAACACCTCCATGGGCCCATTGTAGCAGCGGCGGCGGAAAAAAGGTATTGCACGCTGTGCCCTTTCTTTGGCATAATGTGACCTGAAGGGGGGCAATCTTTGTGAAGCAAGATCTGGTGCTCAGCAATCTCCATCTCCGGGACCTGAACCCGCGCATCTGCGGCCGGGAGGTCTGCGCGCCGGGCCACACCTTCGGTCCGGCGGTGCGGGAGTATCACCTGCTGCACTATGTGGTCCGGGGGACCGGCGTCTTCCGCCGGGCCCAGGCCGTCTATACGCTCCGGGCCGGGGATATCTTCGTCATCCGGCCCGGCGAGTCCACGGTCTACGCCGCCGACCAGGCTGATCCCTGGGAATATATCTGGGTGGGCTTTGACTGCGCCCCCCAGTTTGCCACGCTTCTGGACCGGGATGTGATCCGTCTGCCCTCGGCTGGCCGGAGCTTCGCGGCCATGGCGGGCTGTTCCGCCGCCGCCCAGGAATGGAGCATCTGCGGCCAGCTCTACGAGCTCTTCTCCCAGCTGGCCGCCGGGGCGGGAGCCGGCCGCGCCCCGCAGCCGGACTACGTCGGCCGGGCCATCAACTATATCGAGTCCAACTACTCCCAGCCCGTCCGGGTGGAGGAAATCGCCCGCAGTCTGGGCCTGAGCCGGAACTACTTCTGCCGGCTCTTCCACCAGCAGACCGGCTTCTCCCCCCAGGCTTATCTGATCGAATACCGCCTGGCCCGGGCGCTGCAATTTCTCGAGAACGGCATGACCCAGGCCCAGGCCGCCCGTCAGGCCGGATACCCGGATGTCTTCGCCTTCTCTCGGATGTTCCGCCGCCGCTACGGATTGCCCCCGGGCCGCTATCTGGAGGCCCGCGGAAAACCGCCGCACCCGTAGGGCGCTTTATTCCCTATTCCCTACACACAAGCGCCCCCGGGCTTGGAAGCCGCGGGGGCGCTTGGCATATCATCAATTTCCGTTTACTCCATCGCGTAGAGCATTTTGGCCACCTGGGCCCGGGTGACGTTGCCCCTGGGGAGGAGCTTGCCGTCCACGCCGTCGATGACGCCCTGCTCCACCATGGCGGTCAGGGCCGGCACCGCCCAGGAAGAGACGGTATCGGCATCGGAGAAGCGCTCCAAGGCGTCGGTATAGGATTCCGAGTTGCTGGTCCGGGCCAGAATGGTCATGGCCTCCTCCCGGGTGATGGTGTCGGTGGGCGAGACATAAAGCTTGCCGCCGCTGCCGCTGCCGGTGACGTAGCCCAGGCGATAGGCCGCCTTCATGGCGCCCTCGGCCCAGGAGGCGATCTGGTCCTTATCGGCAAAGGGCATGTCAGCCGACTGGTACTCGCTGACGTCGATGTCCAGCCAGCGGATCAGGGCACAGATGAACTCCTGGCGGGTCATGGAGTCGTCGGGCCGGTAGACCATCTCGCCGGCGCTGTTCTTGGAGCCCTCCAGCACGCCCTCAAAGTACAGGGCGGTGATATACTCCTTGGCCCAGTGGTTCCGGGTGTCCGCAAAGGGATTGCCCTTGACCTCCACGGGGATCGAAACCGAGGTCTCGCCGCAGGAAACCGTCAGCGTCCCCTTGGCCGAGTCCTCTCCGGCGGTGAGCAGGCCATCCTCGGTCACGGTGCCCAGCTCCGGCGACAACTCCCAGGTGAAGGAGTCGTCCCGGGCAGCCAGCTCAGTTCCCAGGTAGAGGGCTCGGGCCGTCAGATCCACCTCCGCGCCGTTTTCCAGGGGCAGCGACTCCAGGGCCTTGTCCTGGTCCTCCCGGTACACCTCCAGGCTGGTGGGACTCTCCACCACCAGCACCGAGGCCGAGGCATTGAGTCCGCCGCCGGAGGCCTTGACCGTGGCCGTGCCCGCCGATCCGGCGGTGAAGGTGCTGCCGTCCATAAAGCCGCCGGAGGCCGTCCAGGTCACCGTGGGCACGGAGGCCGCCATGTAGTTCCGGTCCGTGGCCTTGGCGGTGAAGTCGATCTGTCCGCCGGGCAGCGCCGCCGCGTCATAGGGATAGAGATGCAGCCGCGTGGCGGCGCCGGCGGTCTTGGTGGGCCGGACAAAGAAAATATAGTTGGCGCATTCGCGCTGCTTTCCGTCGGAGGGATTGTTGACCGTGGTGAAGGCCGTATCGCCGGGCTGGGTCACACCCAGGCAGGTGGAGCCGCCGCCGTCCAGGTTCACGGCGGTGACGCAGCCCAGGTCCTGCATCCGCCGGGCCAGCGCCTCCAGGGTCAGTCCGTCGGAGCCGCTGCCCTTGTCCACGGTGTAGACCACCACGTCGCCGTTGGTCTTGAGACCCAGGGCCGTCCGGGCCACTTCCTTGTCGGCGGTGTCCAGGGTGAAGTCGGACAAAGCCTTGCCGTTCTCTACCAGCAGCTCGCCACCGCCCACGGCGTAGGCCACATCCTTCCAGGCCTTGTCCACGGTGACGGTGAAGGTCAGGGTGTCGCCCTTCTTGACCTTCTTCACCGAGGCCATGGCGGAGCTGTAGGCCGTATCCATGGCCAGACCCACCACGAAGCCGTCCTCGGGGATGTCGATCTTGGACGCGTCGGTCTCGATATCCACCACCTTGGCCTCCATGGTGCAGTCGGTGGTCAGCTCGATTCGGTCGGCCTCCAGCACCAGATAGTAGCCCTTATGGGAATTCTTCGTCACGTAATCATAGTCCTGAGAATAGAGGCAGAAGCCGTTGGTCTCGGTGAGGGCCTTATTGTAGCTGATTTCCGTATCGCCGCCCACATAGGTCATGGTGACCTTCAGGTTGGGCGTGCCAATGACCAGGCTGCCGTCCTCTTCGATGCCCACGGTGGGGACGTTGCCGCTGGTGCGGAGCACGCCGTCGGTGACCACCATGCCGTAGGGGATGCCGGTGGACATGTCAAAGAACGCGGCGTTGACCGCGCCCACCACGGTAAAATCCTTGTCCGCCATATACGCCTGGAGATAGTCCATGGTGCTGCGGCCGTAGAGGGTGTCGCCGTAGACCACCACGGGCTCCACATCGCCACCGGGGGTATAGGCGAGGATCTGTTCCTTGACGGCGCCGTCGCCGTCCGCATATGTACGCTGAAGCGTCAGCGCGTCGGCGAGGGCCAGCTCCGTCTGACGGTTGGCGCCGGAGACGGCTCCCACGGCGCCCGCCAGCAGGGCCAGAGAGAGCGTTCCGGCTAGGATTCCGGTTAGCAATCGTTTCATGGAAAAAGCTCCTGTTCTATGTCGAGTTTGCCCATAGGCTGTATTATCGTAACATTTTTTCACCAAAAAGTAAAGCGGCAGAGATTGGCGCTCCGTTCACATTGGCGGAAATATCGCCGTCGGGGCCATTGTTCACACTTTAGCCTTTTTTTAACGGAATAAATGTGCTATAATCCAGATGTTTGATTCCATCCAGAAAGGTTTGACATATATGGGATTCATCAGCAAGCTCTTCGGCACCCGCTCCGAGCGGGAGATCAAGAAGTTTTCCGCCCAGGTGGAACAGGTCATGGCCCTGGAGGACAGCTACCGCCAGCTCTCCGACGAGGGCCTGAAGGCCAAGACCCAGGTATTCAAGGACCGGCTGGCCCAGGGCGCGACCCTGGACGACATCCTCCCCGAGGCCTTCGCCGCCTGCCGGGAGGCAGCCGACCGGGTGCTGGGCATGCGGCCCTACCGGGTCCAGGTCATCGGCGGCATCGTGCTCCATCAGGGCCGGATCGCCGAGATGAAGACCGGTGAAGGCAAGACCCTGGTGGCCATCCTCCCCGCCTACCTCAACGCCCTCACCGGTAAGGGCGTCCACATCGTCACCGTCAACGACTACCTGGCCAAGCGTGACTCCGAGTGGATGGGCAAGGTCTACCGGTTTATGGGCCTCTCCGTGGGCCTGATCGTCCACGGCCTCACCGCCGCCCAGCGCCGCGCCGCCTACGCCGCCGACATCACCTACTGCACCAACAACGAGCTGGGCTTCGACTACCTCCGGGACAACATGGCCATCTACAAGCAGGAGATGGTCCAGCGGGGCCACAACTTCGTCATCGTGGACGAGGTGGACTCCATCCTCATCGACGAGGCCCGGACGCCTCTGATTATCTCCGGCCAGGGCGAGGCCTCCACCAAGCTCTATGAGATGGCCGACTTCTTCGTCTCCCGGCTGAAAAAGATGGTCTTCGCCTCCACCGATGAAAAGGAGGAGCAGGACCAGTACGACTGCGACTATATCGTGGACGAGAAGGCCCGGACCGTCTCCCTGACGGCCCGGGGCATCGCCAAGGCCGAGGAGTTCTTCCAGGTGGAGAACCTCTCCGACCCCGACAACGCCACCCTGGCCCACCATATCAACCAGGCCATGAAGGCCCGGGGCATTATGAAGCGGGATATCGACTATGTGGTCAAGGACGGCGAGGTCATCATCGTCGATGAGTTCACAGGCCGCCTGATGTACGGCCGCCGGTATAACGAGGGCCTCCATCAGGCCATCGAGGCCAAGGAGGGCGTCACCGTCGCCAACGAGAGCAAGACCCTGGCCACCATCACCTTCCAGAACTTCTTCCGGCTCTATTCCAAGCTCTCCGGCATGACCGGCACGGCGCTGACCGAGTCCGAGGAGTTCCTGGGCATCTATGACCTGGACGTCATCGAGATTCCCACCAACAAGCCCGTGGCCAGAATTGACCACCCCGACGTGGTCTACAAGACCGAGGCCGGCAAGTTCCGGGCCGTCATCCGCCAGATCGAGGAATGCCACCAGAAGGGCCAGCCGGTGCTGGTGGGCACAATTTCCATTGAAAAGTCCGAGCTGCTGAGCAAAATGCTCAAGAAAGAGGGTATCCCCCACAATGTCCTCAACGCCAAGCACCATGAGAAGGAAGCCGAGATCGTGGCCCAGGCCGGCAAGCTGGGGGCCGTGACCATCGCCACCAACATGGCAGGCCGTGGTACCGATATCATGCTGGGCGGCAACGCCGAATATCTGGCCCTCAACGATCTCCGCAAGAGCGGCATGGACGAAGCGCTGATCGTCGAGGCCAACGCCTTCTCCGAGACCGAGGACCCGGCCATTCTCGAGGCCCGGCGGGCTTATACCGAGGCCTATGAGGCCCACAAGGTGGAGACCAGCCGGGAGGCCGAGCAGGTCCGGGCTGCCGGCGGCCTGTTCATCATCGGCACCGAGCGCCATGAGTCCCGCCGGATCGACAACCAGCTCCGCGGCCGCGCCGGCCGTCAGGGCGACCCCGGTGAGACCCGGTTCTACCTGTCCATGGAGGACGACGTCATGCGCCTCTTCGGCTCCGACCGGGTCAAGGGCATGATGGAGACCATGGGCCTCGACGAGGACACCCCCATCGACGCCAAGATCCTCTCCGGCGCCATCGAGAACGCCCAGAAGACCGTGGAGAGCCGCAACTACCAGACCCGAAAGAACGTTCTCGAGTACGACGACGTCATGAACACCCAGCGTCAGGTGATCTACGGCCAGCGGAGCCAGGTGCTGGACGGCGAGAATCTCCAGAGCCAGATCGCCCATATGATGGTTTTGGTGGTGGAGAGCCACGTCCACGCCGCCTTCGGCGAGCAGGCCCACATCAGCCGCGGCGACTTCCTGACGCTGGCCGCCCAGTTTGAGAACATCTGCTATCCCAAGGGCGGCTGGACCTACACCGACGAGCAGCTGGCCAAGCTGACCAAGGAGCAGGCCGAGGCCGACCTCCTCGGCAAGATGCAGGACTTCTACGCTAAGAAGGAGGCCGCGCTGACCGCCCCGGTCATGCGGGAGCTGGAGCGCGTGGTGACGCTGCGGGTCGTCGATGAGTACTGGATGGACCACCTGGACGCCATGACCGACCTGCGTCAGGGCATCGGTCTCCGGGCCTACGGCCAGACCGACCCGGTGGTGGAGTACAAGCGCGAGGGCTACGAGATGTTCGAGTCCATGATCGCGGCCATTCGGGAGGAGATCGTCCGCCGGATGTTCCTGGTGCAGATCAAGCCCCAGACCGAGATCAAGCGCGAAAAGGTGGCCAAGATCACCAGCGAGGGCGGCGCGGGCGACAAGACCGTCAAGCGCCAGCCCCAGGTCCGCAAGGCCAAGGTGGGCCGCAACGACCCCTGCCCCTGCGGCAGCGGCAAGAAGTATAAGAACTGCTGCCTGGATAAGGACCTGGCCGGGAAATAAGGCCAGACAACTTTGATACTTTGCTTTACAGGAGGGAATACGCCATGTTTCATACCGTCACCGTTGGAAAGCTGGAATATTCCGTGGCCGATTCCCTCGCCGGGGTTTCCCACGGGTTCTCGACCCGGCTGGGGGGCGTCAGCACCGGGCATCTGGCCTCGCTGAACCTGGGCCACCACCGGGGCGACGATCCGGAACACGTGCTGGAAAACTACCGAATTCTCGGCCGGGCCATCGGCTTCACCCCCGAGGACACGGTCTTCCCCATGCAGCGCCACACCGATATCATCCGCCTGGTCACCGAGGCCCAGCGGGGCGAGGGGCTCTTCCGGGAGACCGCCCAGGTCTGCGACGGCCAGATCACCGACCGGCCCGGCGTAGCTCTGGTGGCCTTCTCCGCCGACTGCACCCCGGTGCTGCTCTATGACCCGGTCCGCCGGGCCATCGGAGCCGTCCACGCCGGATGGCGGGGCACGGCCGCCGGAATCGCCGCCAAGGCCGTGGCCGCCATGACCGACGCCTTCGGCTGCCGTCCGGAGGATATCCGGGCCGCCATCGGTCCCTGCATCGGCAAATGCTGCTTTGAGACCGACGCCGACGTCCCCGAGGCCATGGTCTCCGCCCTGGGTGAAAAGGCCCGGCCTGCCATCGAGGCCCGAGGCGAAAAATTCCACGTGGACCTGAAGGCCATCAACGCCCTGTGGCTCCGGGAGGCCGGAGTCGCCGCAATCGACATCTCTCCCGACTGCACCGCCTGCGATCCCGCACGGTACTGGTCCCACCGGCGGGTGGGCGACCGGCGGGGCTCTCTGGCGGGAATCATCGTACTGAAGTGAGGTGTGCGCCATGACCCGGCGTTTTTCTTCCCTGTTGGCGCTGGTGCTGGCGCTGACGCTGCTGACCGGCTGCTCCATGGAGCAGTTCACCGCCTTCCTCACCGGCTCCGAGCCGGCCGAGACCCAGGAGGACCAGGAAGCCTCCGATGCCCCGGTGGAAACACCGGCTGACGAAATGGCCTCAGAGACCGTACTTACCGAGGCCGAGGCTCCGGAAGTGCTGCGGCTGCCCTATCAGAGCGCCTACGGCCTCAACCCCTTCGTCAGCGAGAGCTTCGCCAACCGGGCCGTCATGTCCCTGGTTTACGAGCCTCTGTTTCAGGTCAACGGCAGCTATGTGGCCGAGCCCGTGCTGGCCGAGTCCGCCGCCGTCTCCGAAGACGGAAAAACCACGACCATCACCCTCCGCAGCGGCGTTGTCTTTCACTCCGGCGCGGCGATGACGGCTCAGGACGTGGTCTATTCCTACACCCAGGCCCGGGACTCCTACTACTACGACAGCCGCTTCGTCCATTTCTCCTCGGTGACGGCCCCGGATGACATGACCGTGGTCATCACCACCGACACCGCCATGGAGTCCGTGGCCCTGCTGCTGGACTTCCCCATCGTCCGCAGCGGCACCGCCGACGTCCCCCAGACTGAGTCCAACCAGACCGAGGATGCGGACGCCGCCGGGACCGAACCGGCTTCCACCGTCACCGGCAAGGACCTGATCCCCGACGGTACCGGCCCCTTCGACTTCCAGGCTCCGTCCACGCTGACCCGGTTTGACCGCTGGTGGGGCGGAGATACCCTGGCCCTGCCCTATGACGAGGCCGAGGTGGTGCTCTGCGACACGGCCACCGACATCCGGGACCATTTTGAATACGGCTCCGTCAACCTGGTCTACACCGATCCCAACGCATCGGCCTATGCCACCTTCCACAACGAGACCGACTACGAGCTCTGGAGCTGCCCCACCACGGTAATGCAGTATCTCGGCTTCAATCTCAATTCCGATCTCTACTCCAACGCTGCGCTCCGGGCCGCCTTGACCTACGGCATCGACCGCGAGGCCCTGGTCTCCCAGGCCCTGGGCGGCTTCGCCACGGCGGTCTCTCTGCCCGCGGTCCCCGGCTCCGCCTACTACGACGCCGGTCTGGCCGCCGGCTTCGACTACGACCCGGCCCAGTTCCAGGCCCAGCTGGACAAGGCCCAGATCCAGGACTACAACGACGACGGCAAGCTGGATATCTACTTCGAGGGCTACGCCATCCCCGTGGGCGGCAAGCTGATCGTCAACGCCGGCAGCTCCCAGCGGGTTGAGGCCGCCAACCTGATTGCCGACAGCCTCAACGAGCTGGGCTTCTCCATCACCGTCGAGGCCATGGACAGCAGCGATTTTCGGGAAGCCCTTCGTTATGGGAATTACGACCTTTACTATGGGGAAGTGCGTCTGTCGCCCAACTTCGACCTGGGCTGCTTCTTCCGGGAGCACAGCCTCGGCAGCTACGGCGGCATGACCAACAGCACCATGCTGACCCTCTGCGCCGCCATGCTGGAGAACAGCGGCAACGCCTACGACCTTCACAAGCGCGTTCTTGAGCAGGGCTACCTCTGTCCCCTGCTGTTCAAAACCTACGCCCTCTACACCGCCCGCGGCGCCACCGACGGTCTCTCCCCCGCCGTGGATTGGCCCCTGGGCCAATTGAGCCGGACTTCCACCCCCGAACAAACCGACACCCCCGTCGAATGACGGGGGTGCGTTGATTCTACCGTTTCTGTGCCGTAGGGGCGGCCTATATGGCCGCCCGGAACCAGGGTTCGCCGTGTTCCGAGCCCCGGTGGTTGCGGCAGCTGGACGCGGGCGGCCATCCAGGCCGCCCCTACGGTATGTGCGGTCGGCGGGGCGCTTTACAACATAGCGGTCAGGGCCAGCTTTAGGGCGGTGTCCACGGCCTGGGCGCGAATCCGGGCCCGGGAGCCGGAGAACCGCCATTCCTGCACCAGGACAGTGTGGGGCGTGGCGCAGCCGATATACACCAGGCCCACCGGGCGGCCGGTGCCGTCGCCGTCGGGACCGGCCAGGCCGGTGACGCTCAGGGCCGCGTCGGCTCCGAGCACCTGCCGGGCACCCCGGGCCATGGCCTCGGCGGTCTCCCGGGACACGGCGGTATAGGCGTCCAGGGTCTCCTGGGGCACGCCCAGCACCGCGTGCTTTACCTCATTGGTGTAGGAGATGACGCCGCCCCGGTAGGTTTTGGAGCTGCCGGGGATGGCGGTCAATGCGTGGCCGATGCCGCCGCCGGTACAGCTCTCCGCCGTGGCCAGGGTCAGGCCCCGGGCCTCCAGGGCTTGAAGCAGCTGCCGGGCCAGTTCCTCAGTCGTCATAGTATTTCACCTGGACCTTCTCGGTGTTTTCCAGGGCCCGGCCGATCAGCGCCTCCACGTCCAGGGCGGCCTCGGCGGCCTCCACCTGGGACAGGACCGGCTTGGTCTTGGGGTGCTTGGGGGTGAAGACCGTGCAGCAGTCCTCATAGGGCAGGATGGAGGTCTCCAGGGTGCCGATTCTCCGGGCGATGGTGACGATCTCCTCCTTGTCCATGCCGATCAGAGGATGGAACAGGGGCAGGTCCACCACCGCGCCGGTGACGGCCATGGCCTCCATGGTCTGGGACGCCACCTGGCCCAGGTTCTCGCCGGTGACCAGGGCGCGGCAGCCGTGGTACTTTGCAATCCGCTGGGCAATGCGCATCATAAACCGCCGCATAATCAGGGTGAAATACTCCTCGGGGCAGTGGTCCCGGATGGCCTCCTGGATCTCGGTGAAGCCCACCACGTCCACGGTCATCCGGCCGCAGTAGCGGGTCATCAGCCGGGCCAGCTCCAGCACCTTCTCCTTGGCCTTCTCGGAGGTATAGGGGTAGGAGAAGAAGTGGATGCACTCGATCTCCACGCCGCGCTTGGCAATCATATACCCCGCCACCGGGGAGTCGATGCCGCCGGAGAGCAGCACCGCCGCCCGGCCGCCCATGCCGGTGGGCAGGCCGCCCGCGCCGGGCTGGGCCGGGCCGTGGACGTAGGCCGCGAAGTCCCGGACCTCCACATAGACCGTGTAGTCGGGGTGGTGGACGTCCACCAGCACCTGGGGGAAGGCCTCGGCCAGACGGCCGCCGATCTCCTGGGAGAGCTGGATGGAGTTCAGGGGGAAGGCCTTGTCGGCCCGCTTGGACTCGACCTTAAAGCTCTTAGCCAGCGCCAGCTCGTCGCCCAGGTAGGAGAGGACGGCGTCATAAATGGCGTCGAGATTCTTCTCACAGGGGCGGCAGCGGCACATGGACGCGATGCCGAAGACCGTGCCGCAGGCCTCCCAGGCTCCGTCCACGTCGCAGCTCTCGTCCTCGGGCTCCACGTAGATGGTGGACTGCTTCAAATAGACCCGGAAGCTGCCGAAGTGCTTGACGCTCCGGCGGATATTGCCCTTGAGGCAGTTTTCAAAGGCCCGGCGATTCTGCCCCTTGAGGACAATCTCGCCCAGCTTTAAAAGAAAGATTTCGTTCATGGTCATACTCCTTTAATCATGTGCTGCCGCCGATTCTGTCGTAGGGGCGGGGTTTATCCCCGCCCGAACCGGGTGCGCTGTATTCCGGGCCCCGGTGGTTGCCGGAACCTGGTCACGGGAGGGCATAAAGCCCTCCCCTACGGCGCGAAGCGCATTTTTCATTTTTCATTCTTCACTTTTCACTCTTCACTTTTCGCTGCCCCGCCCGGCCCTATGCGTCGAAGGTGTACGTCCGGTACTGGATAGCCTCGGCCACGTGGGCGGGCTGAATCTCGTCGCTGGCGGCCAGATCGGCGATGGTGCGGGCCACGCGGAGAATGCGGTCGTAGCTCCGAGCGGTGAGGCCCATGGCCTGGAAGGCGGCCTGGAGCAGCGCGGCGCTCTCGTCGGTCAGGCGGCAATACTGCCGCAGCTGGGCCGGACCCATGGCCGCGTTGGCGGTGATGCCGGCGGTCCGATACCGCTGGCGCTGGCGGGCCCGGGCGGCGACGACCCGCTCCCGGATGGCCGAGGAGGGCTCGGCCGGACTCTCCCGCCGGAGCTCGGAGAAGTCCAGCGCCGGGACCTCCACGATCATATCGATCCGGTCCAGCAGCGGGCCGCTGATCCGGCTCAGATACTGCCGCACCGCCCTGGGCGAGCAGGTGCACCGGCCCGAGGGGTCGCCGTACCAGCCGCATTTACAGGGATTCATGGCGCAGACCAGCATAAATTGGCAGGGATACGCCTCGGTGCCCGCCACCCGGGCGATGGTGACCCGTCCGTCCTCCAGGGGCTGGCGCAGGACCTCCAGGGTGTCCTGCCGGAACTCCGGCAGCTCGTCCAGGAACAGTACGCCCCGGTGGGCCAGAGACACCTCCCCGGGCCGGGGCACCGTACCGCCGCCGGCCAGCCCCGCCGCCGAGATGGTATGATGGGGACTGCGGAAGGGGCTGACGTCGATCAGGGGATGGTCCGGCGACAGAAGGCCCATGACCGAGTGGATCTTCGTGACCTCCAGCGCCTCCTCCGGGCTCAGCCGGGGTAGGATCGACGGCAGCCGCTTGGCCAGCATGCTCTTGCCGGACCCCGGCGGCCCCACCAGCAGCAGATTGTGGCCGCCGGCCGCCGCGATTTCCAGGGCCCGCTTGGCGTTCTCCTGTCCCTTGACATCGGCAAAGTCGGGCAGCGGCGTCTCCCGGGGCTCGGGCGTCCAGGGCGGCGCGGGCTCCAAGGCCTTCTCGCCGGTGAGATGGCAGGCCAGACTCTTGACGTCGGGCACGCCATAGACCGTCAGGCCCGTGGCCAGAGACGCCTCCCGGGCGTTGTCCCGGGGGACAAACAGCGCCTCGAACCCCGCCGCCCGGGCCGCCAAGGCCATGGGCAGCACCCCGGGCACCGGCCGCACCTTGCCCTCCAGGCTCAGCTCGCCCAGGAAAGCGCAGCGGGTCTTGGGCAGCCGAAGCTCCCCCGAGGCCGCCAGAATGCCCAGCAGAATCGGCAGATCGTAGAGCGTGCCGGACTTCTTCGTCCCCGCCGGGGCCAGATTGAGGGTGATATGGCTCACCGGAAATTTGAAGCCCGCGTTTTTCACCGCGGCCCGAACCCGGTCCCGGGCCTCCTTCACCGAGGCGTCCGGCAGCCCCACCACGTCAAAGCCCGGCAGGCCGTTGGTGATATAGCACTCCACCGACACCTCATAGCCGTCAATCCCCCGGAGCCCCAGAGAGCTGACACGGCTGAGCATAGGCAATCCCTCCCGATTTTTATGAAATTCCCCGCAGAACCCCGGCGCCGGTTCCCGCCATGATTCGTCGTTTCCCTCTCGTAGGGGCGCGCATCGCGCGTCCGTGCCCAGGTCCGTTGTCTGCCAAACCTGCTGGATACGCACCCTCTCCTGGGCGGATATGCAATCCGCCCCTACGGCGCAGAGGTGGATGCGTACGTTCGGCGGGCTGCCTCGGACCCGGAACCCAGCGGGCCGATGTGGGCATCGGCCCCTACGAAAAAGCTGAAGGGGCGTGGGCGGTCTTTTCGTTTATCATACTATATTCCGCCCGAAAACGCAAAGCCATTCTTCGGCGTTCTCGGAAAACTGACACAAATCCAGGCGGCAAAACTGGACGAAGCGACGAAGTTTTCCGGAACCGGCACATTTCTTTGCATTGGCCTGCCCGCTGTGATACACTGGATACAGGAAGGGGGCCTGCCTATGATCCTGTCAACCCGGCGCGGGATTTCGGGGGATTCCGTGCCTGCTCCCAGCCCCGAAACGCAAAAGATTTTTTTGGATATTCATTTACAGAAGTCGAAGTCTGTGGTAGAATGTTAGCGTAAAATATGTCTTTGCGCCTATTGGGGTGCGAAGGCTCAATAGGAGGTCAAAAACTTGTCCAGAAAATTCATTACAATGGACGGTAACAACGCTGCGGCCTATGTGTCCTACGCGTTTACCGAAGTGGCGGGTATCTACCCCATCACGCCCTCCAGCCCCATGGCTGACTACGTCGATCAGTGGGCCGCCCAGGGTAAGAAGAACATCTTCGGTACCACCGTCAAGGTCTGCGAAATGCAGTCTGAGGCCGGCGCGTCCGGTACCGTCCACGGCTCCCTGGCAGCCGGTGCTCTGACCACCACCTACACGGCATCTCAGGGCCTGCTCCTGATGATCCCCAACATGTACAAGATCGCCGGCGAGCTGCTCCCCAGCGTCTTCCATGTGTCCGCCCGTACCGTCTCCACCCACGCCCTGAACATCTTCGGCGACCACTCCGACGTCATGGCCTGCCGCCAGACCGGCTTCGCCATGCTGGCCGAGGGCAACGTCCAGGAGGTCATGGACCTGGGTCCCGTGGCCCATCTGGCCGCCCTGAAGGGCCGCGTTCCCTTCATCAACTTCTTCGACGGTTTCCGTACCTCCCACGAGATCCAGAAGGTCGCCGCTTGGGACTATGAGGACCTGAAGGAAATGGTGGACATGGACGCCGTGGACGCCTTCCGCCGCCACGCTCTCAACCCCGAGCGCCCCAACATGCGCGGCAGCCATGAGAACGGCGATATCTTCTTCCAGCATCGTGAGGCCTGCAACAAGTACTATGACGCTCTGCCCGCCGTGGTCGAGGAGTACATGGGCAAGATCAACGAGAAGCTGGGCACCAACTATCAGCTGTTCAACTACTACGGCGCTCCCGATGCCGAGCGCGTCATCGTGGCCATGGGCTCCATCTGCGACGTCGCCGAGGAAGTCATCGACTACATGAACGCCCACGGCGAGAAGGTCGGCCTGGTCAAGGTCCGCCTGTACCGCCCCTTCGCCACCGAGAAGTTCCTGGCCGCCATCCCCGCCACCTGCAAGAAGATCGCCGTCCTCGACCGGACCAAGGAGCCCGGCGCCATGGGCGAGCCTCTGTACATGGACGTGGTCACCGCTCTGGCCAACGCCGGCAAGCAGCTGACCGTCATCGGCGGCCGCTACGGCCTCGGCTCCAAGGACACCCCGCCCTCCAGCGTCTTCGCCGTCTATGAGGAGCTGACCAAGGCCGAGCCCAAGCGTCAGTTCACCATCGGCATCGTGGACGATGTGACCAACCTGTCCCTGCCCGAGGTTCCCTCCCCCAACACCGCGGCCGAGGGCACCATCGAGTGCAAGTTCTGGGGTCTCGGCGGCGACGGCACCGTCGGCGCCAACAAGAACTCCATCAAGATCATCGGCGACCACACCGACAAGTACGTCCAGGCCTACTTCCAGTATGACTCCAAGAAGACCGGCGGCGTGACCATCTCCCACCTGCGCTTCGGCGACAAGCCCATCCGCAGCAGCTACTACATCAACAAGGCCGACTTCGTCGCCTGTCACAACCCCTCCTACGTGACCAAGGGCTTCAAGATGGTCAACGACGTTAAGCCCGGCGGCGTGTTCATGATCAACTGCCAGTGGACCCCCGAGGAGCTGGCCCATCACCTGAACGCCGAGGCCAAGCGCTATATCGCCCGGAACAACATTCAGCTCTACACCATCAACGCCATTGACCTGGCGCAGTCCATTGGCATGGGCAAGCGGACCAACACCATCCTGCAGTCCGCCTTCTTCACCCTGGCCAAGGTTCTGCCCCAGGAGGACGCCATTCGCTACATGAAGGAGAAGGCTACCGCCTCCTACATGAAGAAGGGCGCCGATGTGGTCGAGATGAACCACAAGGCCATCGATGCCGGCGCTACCGCCTTCGTCAAGATCGATGTGCCCGCCGACTGGGCCGACGCCCAGGACGCCCCCGTGGATCACAACCTGGAGGGCAAGCCCGAGCTGGTCAAGATGGTCAAGGAGATCCTCTTCCCCGTGGGCAAGATGGACGGCGACAGCCTGCCCGTCTCCGCCTTCGTGGACCATGTGGACGGCCAGTTCGAGCAGGGCGCTTCCGCCTATGAGAAGCGCGGCGTCGCGGTCATGGTTCCCACCTGGGACGAGACCAAGTGCATCCAGTGCAACAACTGCGCCTATGTCTGCCCCCACGCCACCATCCGTCCCTTCGCCCTCACCGAGGAGGAGGCCAAGAACGCTCCCGCTACCGCGAAGATCGTGCCTGTCAAGGCCGGCAAGGGCAAGGGCGTCTACTCCTACACCATGGCCGTCTCCCCGCTGGACTGCATGGGCTGCGGCGTCTGCATCGGCGTCTGCCCCACCAAGGCTCTGACCATGGTCGGTCAGGAGCAGGAGCTCCCGCAGCAGGAGGTCTTCGACTACTGCGTGGCCAAGGTTGCCGAGAAGCCCGAGCTCCAGGACAACACCGTCAAGGGCAGCCAGTTCCATACCCCGCTGCTGGAGTTCTCCGGCTCCTGCGCCGGCTGCGCCGAGACCAGCTATGCTCGCCTCGTGACCCAGCTCTTCGGCGACCGGATGTACATCTCCAACGCCACCGGCTGCTCCTCCATCTGGGGCGGTCCCGCCGCTACCTCTCCCTACTGCACCAACAAGGAAGGCCGCGGTCCCGCTTGGTCCAACTCCCTGTTTGAGGACAACGCCGAGCACGGCCTCGGTATGTTCCTGGGCCAGGAAGCCATCCGCAACCGCCTGGTGGACAAGACCAACGCCCTGCTGGCTGTGGATTGGACCGACGCCGACCTGAAGGCTGCCGCTCAGACCTGGCTCGACACCATGAACGACGGCAAGGCCAACGCCGATGCCACCAAGAAGTACGTCGCCGCCCTGGAGGACGCCGTTGTCCCCGGCTGCGAGTGCGACGCCTGCAAGCTGGGCCGCGAGATCCTGGCCGACAAGGAGTACCTCTCCAAGAAGTCCATCTGGATCTTCGGCGGCGACGGCTGGGCCTACGACATCGGCTTCGGCGGCCTGGATCATGTCCTGGCTTCCGGCAAGAATGTCAACGTCTTCGTCTTCGATACCGAGGTCTACTCCAACACCGGCGGTCAGGCCTCCAAGGCTTCCAACATCGGCCAGGTGGCTCAGTTCGCCGCTGCCGGTAAGGAAATGAAGAAGAAGTCCCTGTCCGAAATCGCCATGTCCTACGGCTACGTCTATGTGGCTCAGATCGCCATGGGCGCCAACCCCGCTCAGACCCTCAAGGCCATCACCGAGGCCGAGGCCTATGACGGCCCCTCCCTCATCATCGGCTACGCCCCCTGCGAGATGCACTCCATCAAGGGCGGCATGACCAACTGCCAGGCCGAGATGAAGAAGGCTGTCGAGTGCGGCTACTGGAACCTGTTCCGGTTCAACCCCGCCGCCGAGGGCGACAAGTTCATCCTCGACTCCAAGGAGCCCGCTGGCGGCTACCAGGAGTTCCTGATGAACGAGGCTCGCTACAGCCGTCTGACCCGCGAGTTCCCCGAGCGTGCTACCGTCCTCTTCGCCCGCAACGAGGAGGCCGCCAAGGAGCGCTACGAGCACCTGCTCAAGCTCAAGGCCATGTACGCCAAGCAGTAATGCACAGATATTCCCGCCCCGCCGCTCCCGCGGCGGGGTTTTTCACGCCCTGACGTACCCGCCCGCAGGATTGTCGTAGGGGCCATCGGCCCGCTAGCCTCCGCATCCGAGGCACACCGCCCACCGCTGGGACTCCCAGTCTTGCCGTAGGGCGGCATGCCCACATGCCGCCGCTGACCGGGTGCGTTGTGTTCCACGCCCCGGTGGTTCCGCCAGCCTGGCTGTGGCGGGGTGTGGGCACCCCGCCCTACGGCATCACAGCAAGTCGGCGCGTTCGGCGATGGTGCATCCGACGCGTCGGTGCGGCGCGGGCGGATATAAAATCCGCCCCTACGAGCATGTTCCAGGCGTGTCCGTAGGGGCGGGGTTTATCCCCGCCCGAACCCGGCAGCATCGCTTCTTCGGTCCACGCCTATTCCACCCGTAGGGCCGCCGGAATTTCCCGGGTGGGGCGTTTTCCCCTTGCGAAAATCAAGTAATTGGTGTATATTAGTCCCTATGGTATGCTCCGCCGGAGCTGCCAGCGAATTTTTCTCAAACGAGGTGTTCCTATGAGTAAGGTATTTCTCCCCGAGGGTTATCATACGCCCCTCTCCGTCTACGAAATGCAGCGGGCCATTGAGTTCATCAAGAGCAATTTCCAGATGAATCTCGGTCATGCCCTCAATCTGCGGCGGGTTTCCGCCCCGCTGTTTGTGGAAGAGAATTCCGGCCTCAACGACAACCTCAACGGATATGAGCGGCCGGTCCAGTTCGACATCCCCGACGTGGGCGTCAATGCCCAGGTGGTCCACTCTCTGGCCAAATGGAAGCGTCTGGCCCTGAAGCGCTATGGCTTCAACGAGGGCAAGGGCCTCTTCACCGACATGGACGCCATTCGCCGGGATGAAGAGGTCGATAACCTCCACTCCATCTATGTGGATCAGTGGGACTGGGAGAAAATCATCTCTCCCGCCGACCGTTGCGACGCCTATCTGCACAATACCGTCCGCGCCATCGTCGGAGCCATCTGTGAGACTGCCGACGCCCTGGACGTGGCCTTCCCCAGTCTGCGGGTAAAGCTCTGCCGGAACGTGACCTTCGTCACCGCCCAGGAGCTGGAGGACCGCTGGCCGGAGCTGACTCCCAAGGAGCGGGAGCACGCCATCTGCCGCGAGAAGAAAACCGTCTTTATCCAGGGCATCGGCCGCAAGCTCAAGAGCGGCAAGCCCCACGACGGCCGCGCCCCCGACTATGACGACTGGGATCTCAACGGCGATATTCTCTTCTGGAACGACGTGCTGCAAAAGAGCATTGAAATCTCCTCCATGGGCATCCGCGTCAGCCCCGAATCCCTGGACCGCCAGCTGACCGAGGCCGGCTGCGATGACCGGCGGGCCCTTCCCTTCCACCAGATGCTCCTGAACGGGGAGCTGCCCCTGACCATGGGCGGCGGCATCGGCCAGAGCCGGCTGTGCATGCTGATGATCGGCGTGTGCCACATCGGCGAAGTCCAATGCAGCCTCTGGGACGAGGAGACCCGCAAGACCTGCGAAGCCGCCGGGGTCCTGCTGCTGTAAAAGAACCTGACCGCACCGGCTCCCCATACGCCGTAAGGGCGATTGTATATCCGCCCAAAGCCGGGTTTCGATTTTTACCAGCCCGACAGACAACGAACCCAGGCACGGACGCGCAATGCGCGCCCCAACGGTGGTTGCGGTCGGCGATGGTGCATCCGACACGGCAGTTCGCATGGGCGGATATGTAATCCGCCCCTACAGCGCGATAACGGCCTTTCCAAAGGGCAATCTAAACGAATTTCATCTACCATATCATAAGGAGTGCATATACCATGGAACTCATCACAGTCCGGGACCTGTTCCGGCACACCGCCGACTACGCCGGAAAGGAAATCGAAGTGGGCGGCTGGGTGCGCAGCATCCGCGCCAGCAAGGCCTTCGGCTTTATCGTCCTTTCGGACGGCACGTATTTTAACCCCCTGCAGGTGGTCTATCACGACACCATGGAGAACTTCCAGGCCGTCTCCAAGCTCAATGTGGGCACGGCTCTGATCGTCAGGGGCACTCTGGTGGAGACCCCCGACGCCAAGCAGCCCTTTGAGCTCCAGGCCACCGAGGTCACCGTAGAGGGCGCCTCCACCCCGGACTATCCCCTTCAGAAGAAGCGCCACTCCCTGGAGTTCCTGCGGACCATGACCCATCTGCGGCCCCGGACCAACACCTTCCAGGCCGTGTTCCGGGTGCGGAGCCTCATCGCCTACGCCATCCACCAGTTCTTCCAGGAGCGGGACTTCGTCTACGTCCATACCCCCCTGATTACCGGCTCCGACTGCGAGGGCGCCGGCGAGATGTTCCAGGTCACGACCCTGGACCTGAACAACCCGCCCCGCACCGAGGACGGCCAGGTGGACTTCACCCAGGACTTCTTCGGCAAACCCACCAACCTGACCGTCTCCGGCCAGCTCAACGGTGAGACCTTCGCCATGGCCTTCCGCAACATCTACACCTTCGGCCCCACCTTCCGGGCCGAGAACTCCAACACCACCCGCCATGCCGCAGAATTCTGGATGATCGAGCCGGAGATCGCCTTCGCCGACCTCCAGGACGATATGCGTCTGGCCGAGGATATGATTAAATACATCATCTCCTTCGTGCTGGAAAAGGCCCCCGAAGAGATGGCCTTCTTCAACCAGTTTGTGGACAAGGGCCTGCTGGACCGGCTGCACCACGTGATGACGTCGGACTTCGGCCACGTGACCTACACCGAGGCCATTGAGATTCTCGAGAAGCACAACGACCAGTTCGAGTATCCCGTCCACTGGGGCAGCGACCTCCAGACCGAGCACGAGCGGTATCTGACCGAGGTGGTCTTCCAGCGGCCCGTCTTCGTCACCGACTACCCCAAGGAGATCAAGGCCTTCTATATGAAGCTGAACCCCGACGGCAAGACCGTGGCCGCCATGGACTGCCTGGTCCCCGGCATCGGCGAGATCATCGGCGGCAGCCAGCGTGAGGACGACTACGACACGCTGCTGGCCAGAATGAACGAGCTGGGCCTCAAGCCCGAGGACTACGGCTTCTACCTGGATCTGCGGAAGTACGGCTCCGCCCGCCACGCCGGCTTCGGCCTGGGCTTCGAGCGCTGCGTCATGTACCTGACCGGCATGGGCAACATCCGCGACGTGCTCCCCTTCCCCCGGACCGTCAACAACTGCGAACTCTGATACCAGGGCCGCCTGAAAGGGCGGCCTGTGTTTTACCAGAATTAGGAGATGATCCCATTGCGGAATTTGGAAATCGAGCAGACCATGTATGAGATGGCCACCACATTCCTCAAGCAGCGCTTCCCCAAGGGCTGGGGCGGCGTGGCCGTCATTCACACGGAACAGGGCAGCTATTTTACCAGCGTGGCCCTGGAGAGCGCCAACGCCTCTGTGCTGCTGTGCATTGAGGCCGGCGCCATGTGCGAGGCCCATAAATATCAGGAAAAGGTAACCCACTGCCTGTGCGTCGTCCGGGAGGATGAAAACGCGCCCTTCTGCGTGCTCTCTCCCTGCGGCGTCTGCCAGGAGCGGCTGCGCTACTGGGGCGAGGACGTGCAGGTCGGCGTCACCACAACCGACGGCTCCCTTCTCTTTGTGCCGCTTCGGGAATTGCAGCCCCACCACTGGAGCGCAGCCTACCCCGCCGAAGAGCTGGAACACTACGAAGCGCCGTCCTGCCCTTAAACCCGGTTTCCGACGATCCGGCAGACAACAGACCTGGGCACGGACGCGCGATGCGCGCCCCTACGTTTCGGTGCGTTAGTTAGCCTTCGCCGCCCCGGCTGGATTTCGGCCTGATCGCAGCGAATGGCCGGTTCAGAACGCAAAAATCCCTCGGTTTTCGGACCGAGGGATTTTGTGTTACCGGGTATATTCAAATTCCAGATCATAAATACTGACGGTGTCGCCGTCGCGGATGCCCAGCTCCTCCAGCCGGGTGAACAGGCCGGACTGGCGCAGCTGCCGGTCAAAGTACATCCGGGACTCGTAGTCGTCGAAGTTGATGTCGGCCAGAAGCCGCTCCAGCCAGCCGCCGGAGACCACCCAGAGGTCCTCGTCGTAGCGCTGGATCTGGATCTCATCCAAGCTGCCGGCCTGGGCCAGGGGCTTGACGTACTCGGGCTCGTAGACCGTCACCGGCGGCAGGGACCGGAGCTTCTCGGCGATGGCCAGCACCAGCCCCCGGGTGCCCTGGTGCGTGGCGGCGGAGATCTCAAAGAACTCGAAGCCCTTTTCCGTCACATAGGCCCGGAGCCGCTCCAGGTTGTCGCTGCCCTCGGGGATCAGGTCCACCTTATTGGCGGCTACCAGCATGGGCCGCTGGGCCAGCTCGGGGGAATACTGCGCCAGTTCCTGGTTGATTTTCTCGAAATCCTCCACCGGGTCCCGGTCCTCGCTGCCGGAGACGTCCACGATATGGACCAGCAGACGGCACCGGTCGATGTGCCGCAGGAAGTCGTGGCCCAGGCCCAGGCCCTCGGCCGCGCCCTCGATGATGCCGGGAATATCGGCCATGACGAAGGAGACGCCCTCCTCCACGTAGATCACGCCCAGGTTGGGATACAGGGTGGTAAAGTGATAGTTGGCAATCTTGGGCCGGGCGTTGGAGGTCACCGACAGGAGGGTGGATTTGCCCACGTTGGGGAAGCCCACCAGGCCCACGTCGGCCAGGAGCTTCAGCTCCAGCACCACCTCATGGCTCTCGCCGGGGAGACCGGCCTTGGCAAACCGGGGCACCTGCCGGGTGGGGGTGGCAAAGTGCTTATTGCCCCAGCCGCCCCGGCCGCCCTTGCAGAGCACATAGTCCTCGGACCGGGACATGTCGATCATAATTTCGTTGGTCTCGGCGTCCCGGACCACAGTGCCCCGGGGGACGCGGATGATCAAATTCTCGCCGTTTTTGCCCCGGCAGCGGGCGCCCTGGCCGTCCTGGCCGTTGGCAGCCGTGTACTTGCGCTTATAGCGGAAGTCCATCAGCGTGGACAAATTGTCGTCCACCCGCAGGACGATACTGCCGCCGTTGCCGCCGTCGCCGCCGTCCGGGCCGCCCTGGGCCACATATTTTTCCCGGTGAAAGGCCACGGCGCCGTTGCCGCCATTGCCGGCCTTCACGGTGATTTTAACTTTGTCAACAAACATATCTGTGCCTTTCTCCGATGAATGGGGGTTCTCGTGGTTTTTTTTGCGTTCTAAGGCGGTACGCTCGGCGGTGGTGCATCCGACCCGGCGGCTGGGCATGGGCGGATATTTAATCCGCCCCTACAATTCACATCCGGCCTTTTCGTAGGGGCCGATGCCCACATCAGCCCGCCGGGTTCCGGGCCCGACGAAGTCCGCCGACCGCGCACGCCAGTCCCAGCGCCGTAGGGGCGGATTGTATATCCGCCCGAAACCGGATCCCGATTCCCGCTAACCCGGCAGGCAACAGACCTGGGCACGGGTGGCCGTCAAGGCCGCCCCTACGGACAAACCGGGGCCGTTTTCATAGGAGCGGGGTTTATCCCCGCCCGGGGCTGATCGGAAGATAGATACAAAAAGGGCGCTGCTGTGCAGCGCCCCTCGATCCCATTACTGTTCCGCGTATACGGAGCACTTCTTGCGATCCTTGCCCATGCGCTCGAAATGGACCTTGCCGTCCACCAGAGCGAAGAGGGTGTCGTCGCTGCCGATGCCCACGTTGGTGCCGGGATGAATGTGCGTGCCCCTCTGGCGAACCAGAATGTTGCCGGCCAGGACGAACTGACCGTCGGCGCGCTTCACGCCCAGACGCTTGGACTCGGAATCACGGCCGTTCTTGGTGGAACCGCCGCCCTTCTTATGCGCGAAGAACTGAAAGCTAATTCTCAGCATCGTTTTGCACCTCCATAACTTCGATATAGTCCGGATACTGATCCCGCAGCTCACAGAGGGTGAGCATCATGCCCGTGAGGACGGCTTGTACAGCCTCTTCGTCCTCGCAGACAGCGGGAAGGGTCAAGGTGATTCGGGCCATGTCTTCATTCACCTTGGTCTTGACGCGGTTGCCCAGCACATCGGAAATCGTGCACTCAGCAAACTGCACGGCGGTGGATACGGCGGCACAGACGATATCCGTCCCCGCTTCCCCGTAGCCACTGTGGCCCGAGACGGTGAATCCAGTGATCCGCCCGTCCTGATCGAAAAACTCGACTCTGGTCATTACACGGAGATCTTTTCGATCTGCACCTTGGTGTAGGGCTGACGATGGCCCTGCTTGGACTTGGAGTCCTTCTTGGAGCGGTACTTGAAGACGGTGATCTTCTTGCCCTTGCCGTTCTTCAGGACCTTGCCCTCCACGGAAGCGCCGGACACCACGGGAGCGCCGAACTTGGAGTTCGCGCCGTCCACAACGGCCAGCACCTGATCGAAGGTCACGGTGGAATCAGCCTCAGCGTTCAGCTTCTCAATGAAGAGGACGTCGCCCTCCTTGACGCTGTACTGCTTGCCGCCGGTCACGATAACTGCCTGCATGTTTCTTTGCACCTACCTTTGTTGTAGACTCGCTCTGGAGGCGTGAGGGCGCACCTCAGCTTACTGCCTCTTCGACGCGGCTGATCTATTATAACAAGGAAAACTCCCGTTGTCAACGGGAGTTTTTCAAAAAAACCGGCGATTTAAGAGCGAAATGCACCCAATCCGGGGGGGCGTAGGGGCCGATGCCCACATCGGCCCGCCAGCTTCCGCAACTGAGGCAGTACGCCGACCGCACCGGTCAGCCTCTGCGCCGTAGGGGCGGATTATATATCCGCCCGGAACCAGGTCCCGATTCCCGCCGGTCCGGCAAACAACAGACCGGGGCACGGACGCGCGATGCGCGCCCCTACGATATGTGCGCTCGGCGGGGGTGGATGCGACCCGGGAGGTGCGGCACGGGCGGCCATTTAGGCCGCCCCTACAGGTGCTGCTTGCCGCTGATTGTCTCCACTTGAATTCGGAACACGGCCACGGCGGCGGCCTCGGCCTCGGTGACGGGGATCTCCCGTCCGGACTGGTGGGCCAGAATAATCTCCAGGGCCCGGCGCTTTTCCGCCGGGTCGGTGACCGGGGCGGCATGGCCGGTACCGGTGATGCTGCGGTACGTACAGCTCCAGCGGCAGGCCTTGTCCCCGGGCAGCAGGGAGAAGCCGCAGTCTGCCTCGAAAGCCACGGCGCAGCCCGGCGTCATGCAGCGGACCTTCCGGCCCTCCCGGGCCGAATGGACATAGAGCGTCAGGGTCTCCCCCTCCGCGGCAAATCCAAAGGACAGGGGCACCAGGTACAGGCCCTGGGCGTCCTCCATAGCCAGGCGGAGAACCTTGCACGAGCGCAAAATCTCCAGCTGGTCGTTCAGGGCCGTCACGGCCCGGTCTGCTCTACGCATGGCTGCTCCTCCACTGGGGTAACGGTGATCTCATAGGAATTGCGGCTGCTGACCGACTGCTCAATCTCCACCGAGTAGTCAATGAACAGCCGGCCGCCGTTCTCGGTCAAATCCACCTGGATCTGGTGGGCAATGACGCCGATCAGCAGGCTGCCAAAGCCCAGGTCGTAGAAGGACTCATCCTTGACGCCCTCGACAAAGACCATCTTCGACTGGAGCGCGCCGGTGCGGTTGAGGACCACCCGGCCCGGATTGAGAATCAAAAATGTGGTGGTAACGCCCTGGTTGCCGGTGAGCTCGGTCTCCTCGTAGGAGAGGGCGAACTTGCCGTTGCGGCCGGTCAGGGTACCCCGGGTCAGCAGCTCGATGGTCTCGGGCGCTTCCCGGCCATAGGCCTGGGTGCCCCGGAGGGAGATCAGCACCGGCCGGGTCATTGGGGCCGCTCCATGGCCAGCTCCAGCAGCTGGTCGATGAGCTCGGGATAGGGAATGCCGCTGGCCTCAAAGAGCTTGGGATACATGGAAATCGAGGTGAAGCCGGGAATGGTGTTGATCTCGTTGAACACCACCTGTCCGTCCTTGGTGACGAAGAAGTCCACCCGGCTCAGGCCGCAGCAGCCCAGCGCCTCGTAGATCTTCACGGCGGTCTCCCGGACCTCCTCGGCCACGGCCTCGTCAATACGGGCGGGAATGTAGAGCTTCGAGGAGTCGGAGACATACTTGGCCTCGTAGTCATAGAAATCCGCGCCGGCGTCAATCTCGCCGCAGACCGAGGCCATGGGCGTATCGTTGCCCAGGACGGCGCACTCGACCTCCTGGCCGTCGATAAACTCCTCCACCAGGACCTTCTTGTCGTACTGGAGGGCGGTCTCCACCGCCTGCAGCAGATCCGCCCGGTCCCGGGCCTTGCTGACGCCCACCGAGGAGCCGGTACCGGCAGGCTTGACGAAGACGGGATAGTCGAACCGCTCCTCCACCTGCCGGGCCACGGCGTCGGCATTATGGGCAAAGCCAGACTTGGTCACCAGCTGCCACTGGGCCTGCCGGACCCCCACCTGGTCGGCCACCAGCTTGGTCATGCACTTATCCATACAGGCGGCGCTGGCCGCGATATGGGGCCCCACGTAGGGCAGGCCCGCAATCTCCAAGAGGCCCTGAATCGCGCCGTCCTCACCGCCGGAGCCGTGGAGCACCGGGAAGACCACGTCGATCCGCTCCCGGACCACGCAGTCGTTCTCAAAGCTCAACAGGCCCTGGCCGTGGACCGGCGACAGCGTCGCCCGGCGGTTGCCCTCGCAGCTCTGCCAAGTGCCGGCAGGAAGCATGCTGTAGTCCCGCCCGCCGAAGAGGACCCAGTCGCCCTCCTTGGTGATGCCCACGGGGAAGATATTGTATTTGTCATGGTCGATGTTGTTCAGCACCGACTCGGCAGAGCGCAGAGAGACCTCGTGCTCCGGAGAGATGCCGCCGAACAAAATCAGGACGCTCAGCTTTCTCAATGCAATTCCTCTTTTCTGAAGCATTCATTTTTATATCATATGATAAATCTCCAAGGAACTCAAGCATATTTTTAACAAAAATTTGAGATTTTAGCAGTAGAAAAATGGCGGCGTCGGGTATATAATAAGGTGACGATGAGAAGCCCCCGCCAACACGCTCGGGGAAAGGAGGCCGCGACCATGCAGATTGATCTGACAAAGAAGGAATTCCGGCGCCTGCTGGACCTGGTCTATATCGGCAATTGGATTTTAAACTCCACCCGCGGCAATGACCGCTTTGAAGACTACGACCACGTGGAGAGTAAGCTCTTCGCCCTCTGCCGTGGCCAGGGTATGGACTCCCTGGTGGAGAAGTGGGAGGGCCAGGATGTCCCCAGCCGCGCCTTTGCCGACGGCGGCATCCACGAGGCCATTATGGACTACGAGGATACAGTGTTCTTTGAAATTCTGGCCGAGGAGCTGGCCCGGCGGGATATGGACTACCAGCCCGTCTCCCGGGAGAACTACGACGAATTGGTCTCCCGGATGGATGACTACATCGCCGAATTCGAGGCCCACGGCACCGACAATCTGGTCCTCAGCAACAGCGAGGAATAACGACAAAATTTTACCCGGCTCCGAGAGCATTGTGGTTCGAAGCCCCGTAGGGGCGGCTAATAGCCGCCAGCGGGCGCATGCTATGCGCCCCTACAGGGTGTGTTCTTACCGCAACGCCCATGGAGCCGGGCTTTTTGATTCAAAAGAGGGGACCCAGGACGCGCCAGAGGGCATAGACCAGCAGAAGCTGGACCAGCAAAATGGCCGGAATCCCCCAGGTAAAGGACCGGTGGAGGGTTTTATGGCGGAAGGCGTACATCCCGGCCCAGACGCCCAGGCTGCCGCCCAGGGCGGCGGCGGTGAAGAGCGTCGCCTCGGGAATCCGGCGGCAATGGCGGCGGGCTTTCCGCTTGTCTATGTACATCATCAGAAAGGTCGCTGCATTCCACAGGACCAGGACCATCAGAACAATCGGCATTGGCAGATCCTTTCCGCGGGCGTCAATACCGCAGGACGAAGTAAATCACATAGACCCAGCTCAGCAGGCCATGGAAAATGGCCCAGCCCACAGAATGCCAGGTGCTGTAGCTGATGACCATAGCCAGGGCGCTGCCGAAGGTGATGCCGGATTTAACGGTCTTGTGAATCACGGTTTGCTTTCGCTCTTCCATGGGGAAGCCTCCTCTATCTGGATTCATCGGTCTCCATTGTACCACAAGGACCGCGGCGGCGCAATAAGCCGCTGCGGTCTCCGCCGCTCCACACCGGCGCATAATCGCCGGGGCCTCCGCATTGATATAGATATAAGACAACCCGCAAGGGTTAATTCGGAGGTGGCGGAGATGAAATATTGGATTCTTGTTCTGGCGCTGGCTCTGCTGGCCGGATGCAGCGGGCCGGTATGGGAGACCGTAGACGATCAGCAGCCCCAGACGCCGGTGGCGGTGTGGCAGGAGGAGGCCTTTGAAATCCGCACGGCCCTGCCTGAAGGGGCTGAGCTGGTGGAGGAGACCGACGGTCTGTCCCTGTACCGGGTGGCCGAGACAGGCCTGGAGATTGAACAGCGGGTGTTCCTCGCCTGGGACAAGGCCGCCGCGGTCCGGCTGCTGACGGGGCAGGAGGCCGAGACGCTGACCGTTTTGGAGACCACCCGCTTCGGTCTGCCCCAGGCTCAATTTGCCTGGTATGACGCCGACGCCGGCCGGCTCTGCCGGGCGGACCTGATTCTCGACGGCATGACTGGTTACGCCCTGGTATGCAGTCTCCCCGCCGGCCAGGGCGCGGATCTGGCCGGCGCCGCCCAGCCGGTCTTCGGCAGCTTCGGCCTGTACACCGACGAGACGGCATAGGAAAACCCCCGCCGGCCGCGCAGCTGTGGAAAAATCTTCCGGATATTGGTCCGGATGGGGCTTGCTGGCCTGGGGGAGATGTGATACAATATTACTAATATCGTCAGAATAGGGGGAAAACGGGATGCTGTACTGCAAGTCCTGCCGCTACCGGGTTCCGGAGGAGTCGGACCGCTGCCCGCTCTGCGGCGAACGGCTCAGCGCCCTTCCGGATGACACGGCTCCGACCCAGACCCACCGCGAGCAGAGCAAGCGGCGCATCCTCCCCCATCCGGCGGCCTCTCCCCCGGTCCGGGATCGAGGCCGCCCTCGGCCAGTCAGATATCCGCACTGGATTGCCTTGACCGTGGTTTTTTGTCTGGCTGCGCTGGTCAACCTGGCGGCCCTCCTGCTGCATCGATTTTCCGACGGGCTCGGCGGCCTGGTGGGCAGCGTCATTCTGGCGCAGCTCTTCTATCAATTCTCGAAGCTGCCGCCCGGCGCGACCCAGATCCAGGACCGCTCCGGCAAGTCCGTGCCGTTGGGGTCCTATGCGCTGCCCCGGGTCATCCTGGCCGTCCTGATCTGGCTGGTTCTCTGACCGTCATTTGATCAGCCACTGGGCCCAGTAGCCGTCGGCATAGCCGATGCCTACGGTGACATAGCGGCTGGCCAGCAGATTGGCCCGATGGGACGGCGAGGCCATCCAGGCGGCCACCACATCTTCAGCGGAGGTGTAGCCCTTGGCGATGTTCTCCCCAGCCGAGGTGTAGGACACGCCCAGACTGCGCATCATGGTAAAGGGCGAGCCGTAGGTGGGGGATGTATGACTGAAATAGTCGTTGTCGGCCATATCCTGGGCCTTGATTCGGGCCTTGTCGCTGAGAGAGGACGAGACCGCCAGCGGCGCGAGGCCCCGGGCGGTGCGCTCGGCGTTGACCAGGGCACAGGCCTCAGCCTCCCGGGTGCTCATGCCCGCGGCCAGCGCCGGGGCCGTCATGACCGCCAGCGCCAACGCGGCGGCACAGAACAGAGATAGCATTTTTTTCATAGTTAAAACCTCCTTACGCCCCCATTTAACACCTGCTTTGCCAGAATTACAAGCGGTAATGACTTCCAATCGCGGGCAAGGAGCCGCCAGCGCCTGGAAACACTGGGCCGGACTGGAGCATAGAAACTTTTTCCAAAGGGAGAGGACCATGGAACGACGGGGCTTTATACACGATATACTCGATGTCAAAATACTGATTCTCTATGTGATGTCCCTGGTGGAGGAGCCGATCTCCGCCCAGACCATCTATGAGCTGTGCTACCAGGACGACTGTCTGAGTTACTTCGACGTGCAGGAGGCCATTCCGCAGATGGTGCGGTCCGGCCACCTGGTGGAAGAGGAGTTCGACCGCTATGTCATCACCGATAAGGGCCGGGAAGCCGGGGAAATCACCCAGGATTCCATCGCCTTCCCGGTGAAGGAGCGGGCCAAGCAGGCCGTGGAAACCCATAACCGGACCCAGAAGCGGGACCAGTTTCTGCGCTCGGAGGTGATCCAGCGGGAGAACGGCGACTTCGCCGTCCGCATGGGCCTGAGCGACTTCCAGGGGACGCTGATGGAGCTGGAGCTGACGGCTCCGACCCTCCAGCAGGCCCGGAAGCTGGAGCGGGCCTACCGCAAAAACGCCGAGATCGTCTACCAGGCCGTCATGGTTGCGCTGCTGGAGGAGGCCGAGGGCGAATAGCCGCCGGTCTGACACAAAAAGTTTACAAAGACAAACCCGGTGCTTTTCTTGGAAAGTACCGGGTGTTTTGTGCTGAATGCTCGAAAAACAAGGGCTCCGTGCGGGATGGACGGACGAACGAGCCAAACGCCTTGTAAGTTCTGCCTTTTTCTCCTTGTGTTTTTCTCGAAAGGTTGGTATAATATGCACAAGGAGCAGTTCCTGCTTCTCTCCAAACGAAAGGAGCGACGAGTATGAATTTCCACTATGCTGAAAAGAAAGTCAGTCTGCCTGCCAATGTCCATGCCTATGCGGAGAAAAAGGTCACGAAACTCCAGCGCTATTTCCGTGACGAGGCCGACGCCTTGGTAACTTTCAGCGTGGAGAAGAACCGCAACAAGGTGGAACTTACCCTCCACGCTGCCAACACCTATTTCCGCGCCAGTGAGAGCACGTCCGATATGTTCGCCTCCATCGATGCCTGCGTCAGCACCATTGAGGGGCAGATCCGCAAAAACAAGACCCGTCTGGCCCGCCGTATCCGGCAGGATGCCTTTGTCCGCGAGCCCGAGGCCATCTCCTCCTTCGTCCCCGACGAGCCCGAGGAGACCGAATTCAAGATCGTCCGTACCAAGCGCTTCAACATCAAGCCCATGACCCGCGAGGAAGCCATTCTGCAGATGAACCTCCTGGAGCACACCTTCTTCGCCTTCCGCGACGAGGAGGCCGACGGCGCCTTTGCGGTGGTCTATCGCCGGAATGACGGCGGCTACGGCCTGATCGAGGACGCAGAATAAGCCCGACACCAGCCCTGCGGCTGACCAAATAGAATTCCCCGGCGGCGCGTTTGCGCCGCCGTTTTTCTGCGTCCGGCCTCTTCTTCCGGGCGGCCACAAAGGCCGCCCCTACGGAGAAACCTTGGGCGTGTTCGTAGGGGCGGATTGCATATCCGCCCGAACAGGACCCCAATCCCCGCCGCACCCCGTAGCCTCGCAGGGCGGCATGCCCTCATGCCGCCATGACCAGGTCGCGACGACCGAAGGCCATGTTGGTTACGCAAATGCAGTCCGGGCGGCCATTTAGGCCGCCCCTCAGCGTGTCGAAAAAGTCTTTTCGCCACGCTGTGCGTATTTTCAAACTTTTGAAAAAGTTTGAAAATACGTGTTGATTGAACGCGCATGGCCCAGGCCAGCTTCTCTTGCCCTTCGGGCAATTCACCTTCA
>DVFN01000069.1 GCA_018713205.1 Candidatus Avoscillospira stercorigallinarum
TACTGAACTTCATACCAGCTTAAGTTCTTGCCCACAATATGAACATACGAATTCTTGGAAGCAGATCCAACGATCAAACTATCTGTAGAATTTGACTGGCGAATATTGCAGTCTTCCAGTACAATGCCGTACCAAGGCCTAGAAATACTTGGAGTAGTAGGGCTGCCTTCATAATATGCAAAACAGGTCGGAATTAACGATACAACCAGGATAATTACTATTGCAATAGGAATGATTCTCTTTTTCATTTTTATCACCTCGTAATGACAACAATGTAGGTAGATGTATAATGTCGAACCTGTTGTGTTATTGAAAGCATTGAAGTGCTATAAACTCCCCATTGGACTCACCTCCTAGTAATCTTTGCGAAAACAATTAAAGTAAAGATTTTGTATTTCTTTAGTTTTTGTACTCAAACTATCTGTTGCATAGTCGAGTCGATACAAAAAAATGGAGTTCTTTCTAGATCAATACAAAACCAGGAATTTTTCTCGCTACCAACTTGTTTCAATGCGCAAGTAGGCACGTAAAATAAAACTGATCTATTTATTTTGATTTGTACTTATTATATTCTGTAATTTTAAAGTTGTCAATACATTAATCAATACAAATTAAATAGATCTATCTTGACGTATTTGTTTCCGCGTGATAAACTATAAGTACCAGGTAATGGAGGTGAAAATCATGGTCAGCAATAATGAATATAATATCCTCCTGGCGATTTGGAATGCCGGACATGCCCTGACGGCCAAGGAGATTCTGGAATCTATAGAAGACAAGAGCTTCAAGGATCGCACGATTCACTCGATTCTCAACGCCATGCTAGAAAAAGGACTTATTTATGTTGACGGGCAAAAGCTCTCGTCTCGGATCTACAGTCGCTGCTTTAATACCAGCATCAGTTTTGCGGAGTACTATGCGAACTGTATTATGGATAACGCCGTCTACCGCCGAGAGAAGGCGCAAGTGCTGCCGGGGCTTCTGTCGGCGCTGGTGGGCGAGGATGTCAGTCCTGAAATGCTGGATCGGTTAGAGGCGCTTTTAGAGGAAAAGCGGAGGCAGCTGCGCCATGAAGCTGACAGTTTATAATCTTCTGATGTCGCTTCTCTGGAGCGACGTTTGCGTGTTGCTCTTCTGCCTGCTGCGGCGGCGGTATACGTTTCTTCGCGATTATGGCTTTGGACCATTATTCGGCCTGCTGGCAGTAGCGCTAGTGCGGTTCTTTCTTCCCATTGAACTGCCCTTCACTGCCATTATTCCATCCTACAACATAATGCCCTCAATGCAGCTGATACTGCGCAAGACCGGCCCGCTGGGCTTCTCCTGGCATGGATGGCTGGCAGTGATTTGGGGAGCCGTTTCCTTGATGTTATTGTTTCGACTGCTCTTGGGCATTTGGCTTCAGAAGAAGCGGATCGCCGCCATGCCTAGCGGAGACTCAGCACTGGCTAACCTTGCCATCCAGGCCATTATGCCGCTTGGTGTCCATTGGAGGCCGACTGTAGTGGTCTCATCATCCGTATCTGTGCCATCCGTGACTGGTTTTTTCGCTCCAACCTTCTTGCTGCCTGAACTGAAGCTCACGCAGCAGCAGCTGCAAGAGGTACTTCGTCATGAGTTAGGACATTTTCTGGGGCGGGACGCCTGGATCAAGTTGGGGATCTCAGTATTTCAGCTGGTGTTTTGGTGGAATCCGCTGGTTTACCTGCTTGGGAAAGACTTAAACTTTCTGCTGGAAGTTCGCGCTGATGCCTACGCCATTGGGAAACGTTCGGAAGAAGAGCAGTTGGATTATTTGGAAGCTGTGACAGAGGTTATTCGACAGCTTGGCACTAATAAAAAACGGCTTCCTAACTATACACACGCTCTTCAGGGAGCCGGAGCCAACGATCAGCTCTATATGCGTATGCAGTTGGCCTTTGAAAAAAGGCCCCGCCGCTCCAGAGGTCGAGGACTGCTGGCAGCCTGCCTGGCCGCGTTGCTGCTGGCATCCTACTCCTTTGTCGTGCAACCGCGCAGTTATCCGGAGGAAGCAGATTGGTATTTTGATTTGGATACAGGTAGCGCTTATTTACTCATGACAAGAAAGGGAAACTGTGAATTGTACATCAATGATATGCTGGTAGGATGTGTGAGCGAGGACGTTTTGGATGCTTCTCCATATAACGAACTGGAAATGAAGGAGGAACGCTAGTATGAAAAAGACTTTCTGTCGCCGGATCTCTCGCTGCGTATGCACGGCCATGGCGGCTGTGCTGCTGTTTGGCATATCTGCCCAGGCCGCACCTTTGGTCAGCCCGCAGGAAATCGGTATGGATGCCGCCAGTTTGGTAGAGCCAAAGGGCGAGGAACTGAAATACTACTTCCGCATTTATAATGGCAAGTGGCAATACCGAATCTGGTCGGTCACGTATGGTCGCTGGGTTACCGATTGGATTGATTTTGAATAAACATCTACATCATCGGAACATTTGACTGCTTCGCTCAACACACGTCAAGAGCCTGTCAAAGAGCCCTGCTTTCACATGATGAGAGCAGGGTTCTTTGACAGGCTGAAACCCCAGTTTTGCCTGAGCAAAACTGGGGTTCCTCGACAGTCTGCCACGGCCGGTGCGTCCGGCCGTGGTTTTTTGTCCGGCGTTTCCGGCTCAGCCCCGGACCTTGGCGGCCACGGCCAGGCCCAGGGCCAGCACCGCCGCCGGTGAGACGCGCCCCCGGTTCCATCGCTGCGCCGGCCCGCTTTTCCAGCCCGGCGGCGCTGCCCTAGGAGTTCGATTCCAAATGGGTCCAGAGCTGCTTGACCAAAATCGCCCCCACGGGGAACAGGATCATCCCCAGGATGCCGAAATAGCGGAAGCCGGCATAGAGGGCCAGCAGCGTCAGCAGCGGGTCCAGACCCATCTGCTTGCCCAGCATCCGGGGCTCCAGCGCCGAGCGAATCAGGGACGCCCCCGCGTAGAGGGCCGCCAGTCCCACGGCCAGCGTGGTGCGGCCGTCCAGCAGCTCCCACAGCGCCCAGGGCAGCAGCACCGTGCCGCTGCCGAACACCGGCAGCGCGTCGATCAAAGCGATGAGCCCGCCCAGCAGCACCGGATAATCCACCCCCAGCACCAGCAGGCCCGCCGTCAGCACCAGGGCTGTGACGCCCATCAGCTGCACCTGGGTCTTCACCCAGCCGCCCAGGGTGGCCCGGAGCCGCCGGTTCACCGCCTGCACCCGCCGCTGCCAGAGGGCCGGGGCCTTCCGCCGCCACAGCTCCCGCAGCTCCGGCAGCTTCGCCGCCAGCATAAAGCTCGAAAGCACCGCGGTCACCAAAAACAGCATCAGCTCCGGCAGCTTTTTCAGTGCGCCCGAGATCAGGCTGAACACCCAGTTGTAGGCCCGGCCGGCCAGTCCCGCGCCGCTGCGGAAAAATTCCTCCACGCCCTGGCGCAGGGCCTGACCCACGCCGTCGGGGAACCGGTACGCCCGCTCCAGCAGCCACGCCTCCACCCGGGCCGCCGGACCCGTCAGCGATTCCGCCAGCTCCGGCAGCTGCCGCGCCAGGGCCAGCGTCTCCCGGCACAGCACCCACCCCAGGGCATAGAACGCCGTCCCCAGCGCCGCGTATAACAGCGTCACCGTCAGGCCCGCCGCCGCCCACCGGGGAATGTGCCGCTTCGTCAGCGTGTCCACCGCCGGCTGGGCCCCCAGGGCGAACAGATACCCCACCCCGAAGGGCAGCAGCACCGGCCCCAGCAGCCACAGCCCCAGCCAGCCCCCCAGCACCGCGCCGGCTGCCAGCACCGCCGTTTTTAAGATCCGCTGTCTGTCCATGGCTGCCTCCTGCCTGATCCGGGTTTTTTCTGCCAAATTTCTGAGAAAGCCTGTTGCATTCTCTCGGAAAGTATTGTATAGTATAGCTCACACGCACACATTTGATTGTCCATCGAAGACATATGATGAATGGGAGGGACCGTTTTTGGAAAAAACGCCTAAGTTCTACATCGTCGAGGCCGCGGCCCTGCCGGAAATCTTTCTCAAGGTGGCCGAGGCCAAGCGAATGCTGGAAACCGGCGAGACCGATAAGGTCAATGAGGCGACGAAGGCCGTGGGCATCAGCCGCAGCGCCTTCTATAAGTACCGGGACTCCATTGCCCCCTTCCAGAACCTGATGGCCGGGCGGATTATCACCTTCCAGCTGATGCTCAAGAATAAATCCGGCGTTCTGTCGTCGCTGCTGTCCATCTTCGCGGCCTGCGGCGCCAACATTCTCACCATCAACCAGGCCATCCCCACCGGCGGCCGCGCCATGGTCACGGTCTCCGCCGAGACCGGCGAGCTCAAGTGCTCCCTGGAGGAGCTGCTCCGGCGCATCGAGGGTACCTCCGGCGTCGTGAAGGCCGAAATGGTGGCTGGATAAGGGTTCCTCTTCACTATATCCACTTTTTCAGAAGGAGATACCTGGTATGGAGTCTTTTGTCTATCATATGCCCACAGAGATCCGCTTCGGCCCCGGCAGCGAGGACGGCGCGGCAGAGCTGGTCCGCAAATACGGCGGCCACCGTGTGCTGGTGGTCTACGGCGGCGGCAGCGCCGTGAAGAGCGGGCTCATCGGGCGTCTCACCGCCCAGCTGGAGGCCGCGGGCCTGACCGCCGTGCCCTTCGGCGGCGCGCAGCCCAACCCCCGGCTGGCCCATGCCCTGGAAGGCGCGGCCCTGGCCCGCGCCCAGGATGTGGACTTTATTCTGGCCGTGGGCGGCGGCAGCGCCATCGACACCGCCAAGGCCATCGCCCATGGAGCCGCCAACCCCGGGACAGAGCTCTGGGACTTCTGGCTGGGCAAGGCGGCTCTGACGCGGACCACGCCGGTGGGCGTGGTGCTGACCATCCCCGCCGCCGGCAGCGAGACCAGCGATTCCGCCGTTCTCACCAACGGCGACGCCAAGCGGGGCCTCAACAGCAACTTCAACCGGCCCGTCTTCGCCATCCTGGACCCCAGGCTGGCCGCCACGCTGCCCAAATTCCAGGTGGCCTGCGGCGTCACCGATATTCTGATGCACACCCTGGACCGGTATTTCAATCCGGTTTCCGATAACGAGACCACCGACGCCCTGGCGGAAGCCCTGCTGCGGACGGTGCTCCGCAACGGCCCCGCCGCCCTGGAGAACCCCGGCAATCTGCACGCCATGAGCGAGCTCATGTGGTGCGGCAGCCTGTCCCACAACGGCCTCACCGGCCTGGGCGGCAAAAAAGACTTCGCGGTCCACCAGCTGGGCCACGCCATCAGCGCCAAGTACGATGTGGCCCACGGCGTTTCCCTGTCGGCGGTCTGGCCCGCCTGGGCCCGGTACGTGGCCGGGTCCGACGGCTTCCGGCGCTTCGCCCAATTCGCCCGGCAGGTCTGGGCCGTGGACGAGGCCGGAGACGAAGCGGCCGCCCGGCTGGGCATCGAACGGCAGACCGCCTTCTTCCGGAGCCTGGGCATGCCGGTATCGCTGCCGGAGCTGGGCTTCGGCGTCCTGACCGAAGGCGACCTGGCCGATCTGGCCGCCCGGTGCAGCTACGGCCACAGCCGTACCATCGGCTCGTTTATGGTCCTGGACGAGGCCGCCATGGCGGCCATCTACCGGGCCGCCAATGAGGCCTGAGACATTTACTGAAACATCCCGCCGCTTGGCGGCGACAGGAGGAATATTCATGGTACACGTTGCAATTCTTGGCTTTGGCACGGTGGGCGGCGGCGTCGCCGAGGTGCTCACCCAAAATGCCGCTGTGCTGGCCCAAAAGGTCGGCCAGGAGATCAATCTCAAGTATATCCTCGACACCCGGGAGTTCCCCGGCAATCCCTTTGAATCGAAGCTGACCCACAACTTCGAGGATATTCTCAACGATCCCGAGGTCCAGGTGGTCGCCGAGTGCATCGGCGGCGCGACCATCGCCCTGGAGTTCGTGAAAAAGCTGCTGGCAGCGGGCAAGCATGTGGCCACGTCCAACAAGGAAATGGTCGCCACCCACGGCTATGAGCTGCTGGCGCTGGCCAAGGCCCACAACGTGAACTTCTTCTTTGAGGCGTCGGTCGGCGGCGGTATCCCGCTGCTGCGGCCTCTGGCCTGCGACCTGGCCGGCAACGAGATCACCGAGGCCGCCGGCATTCTCAACGGCACCACCAACTATATCCTGACCGAGATGCTCGACAAGGGCGCGCCCTTTGACAAGGCCCTGCAGGAGGCCCAGGCCATGGGCTATGCCGAGCGCAATCCCGCCGCCGATGTGGAGGGTCTGGACGCCTGCCGGAAGGTCTGCATCCTCTCGGCCCTGGCCTTCGGCTTCCACGTCTACCCCGACCAGTGCGCCACCGAGGGCATTTCCTCCATCACCGAGGAGGATGTGGCCGCCGCCGCGTCGGCCCATATGAAGGTCAAGCTCCTGGGCCGGACGCTGAAGACCGCCGACGGCAAGGTCTGCGCCTTTGTCGCGCCCCATTTCGTCCCCATCTCGTCCCAGCTCTACCACGTGGACGGCGTCTTCAACGGCGTCATTCTCCGGGGCAACGCCGTGGGCGAAGCCATGTTCTACGGCCCCGGCGCGGGAAAGCTGCCCACGGCCAGCGCCGTGGTGGGCGATATGGTGGACGCCGTGTGGCATCTCCGGGAGCGCCGCCGCATAGATTGGGCCGATGCCCGGCCCGAGGCCATGGTCGATTTCAAAGACCTGCCCCTGCCCTACGTGGTGCGCACCACCGCCTCCCCGGCCCAGGTGGAGTCCGCCCTGGGAAAAGCCACGGCCCTGGACGCCAACGGCTATCTGCTGGCCGCCCCGACGACCCGGCGCGCCATCGACGAGAGCGGCCTTCCGCTGCTGGCCGTGAGACCCGTGTTTCAATGATCCAAGGAGGAACTGACATATGGCATTGATCGTACAGAAATTCGGAGGCAGCTCGGTGGCCGACGCCGCCAAGATCCAGAACGTCTCCAACATCATCACCCGGACCTACGACGCCGGCAACGACGTGGTCGTAGTCCTCTCCGCCCAGGGCGACACCACCGACGACCTGATCGAAAAGGCCATGGAGATCAACCCCAACGGCTCCAAGCGGGAGATGGACGTGCTCCTCTCCACCGGTGAGCAGATCTCCATCGCTCTGGCCGCCATGTGCATTGAGAAGATGGGCTATCCGGTGGTCAGCCTGACCGGCTGGCAGGTCGGCATGGAGACCAGCTCGGACTACTCCGCCGCCCGCATCCGCAAGGTCGAGGGCAGCCGCATTCGCAAGGAGCTGGATAAGCACCGCATCGTGCTGGTGGCCGGTTTCCAGGGCATCAACCGCTACGGCGATATCACCACCCTGGGCCGGGGCGGCTCCGACACCACGGCCGTGGCCCTGGCCGTGGCCCTCAAGGCCGATCTGTGCCAGATCTATACCGACGTGGACGGCGTCTATACCGCCGATCCCCGGCTGGTCCCCAACGCCCATAAGCTCGACGCCATCACCTATGACGAAATGCTGGAGCTGGCGTCCCTGGGCGCTCAGGTGCTCCACAACCGCTCGGTGGAGCTGGCCAAGCGGTATCAAATCGAGCTGGAAGTTCTCTCAAGTTTCACCGGGAACCCCGGTACCATTGTCAAGGAGGTCGTAAAAATGGAAAAAACCTTCATCAGCGGCGTGGCCCAGGATAAGAAGATCGCCAGGGTCGCTCTGGTCGGACTGGAGGATGTGCCGGGCATGGCCTATAAGGTCTTCAGCCTGCTGGCCAAGGCCAAGATCAATGTGGACGTGATTTTGCAGTCCATCGGCCGCAACAACACCAAGGATATCACCTTCACCATCCCCGAGGGCAGCAAGGACCTGTGCCAGCAGATTCTCGAGGAGAACCAGGAGAATCTCCGCTACGCCTCCATGAACATCTCCACCGACGTGGCCAAGGTCTCCATCGTCGGCGCCGGCATGGCCGACAACTCCGGCATCGCCGCCTCCATGTTCGAAGCCCTCTACGCCAACCAGATCAACATTCATATGATCTCCACCAGCGAGATCAAGGTCTCGGTCCTCATCGACAAGGCCGACGCCGAGCGCGCCACCCGCGCCATCCACGACAAGTTCTTCGGCTGATCCGCTGAACACACATTCGTAGGGGCCGATGCCCACATCGGCCCGCAGCCCACCCGTGTGCATGGCACCCGCGCCGAGCGCACCATCCCCCCTTCCACACTGTAGGGGCGGATTGCATATCCGCCCTGCCCAGCCTGCGCAACCACCGGGGCCGGAACACATCGCACCCGATTACGGGCGGGGATAAACCCCGCCCCTACGGCAAATTCCCAGGCGGATCTGTAGGGGAGGGCTTTATGCCCTCCCGTGACCAGCCCCCACAACCACCGGGGCCGGAACATAACGCGCCCGATTACGGGCGGGGATAAACCCCGCCCCTACGGCAAATTCCCAGGCGGATCTGTAGGGGAGGGCTTTATGCCCTCCCGTGACCAGCCCCCACAACCA
>DVFN01000070.1 GCA_018713205.1 Candidatus Avoscillospira stercorigallinarum
GCGCGTCATGATACTAAGGCATCACCGCACAATTGTGTCTGCGGCCTTCGCACAATCTTTTGCCCCATCCGTGCCGTTATAAAAGGGGGAAATACATACAGTATTCCCGCCCTTTTATAACTTTCGTATGAGGCAAAATCTTTGGCCGAATGCTCTTGCCAAATTGTGCGGTGCTGCCCTAAAAAATCCCGGAGGGCGTTTGCTCTCCGGGATTGCTGGTATTTGGCTTAGAACAGGGGCATAACCGCGCCCTGGTAGGTCTCCTCGATAAAGGCGCGGACCTCCTCGCTCTCCAGGGCCTCGACCAGGGCCTGGATGGCCTCGCTGTCCTCGTTGCCCTCCTTGACGGCCACGACATTGGCGTAGGCCTCGGCGGCAGCGCCGTCGTTGGACTCCACGGCCAGGGCGTCGGCGATCTTCAGACCGGCGTCAATGGCATAGTTGCCGTTGATAACGGCCATGTCCACGTCCTGCAGGGTGGTGGGCAGCAGCCGGGCCTCCAGCTCCTCGATCTGGAGGTTCTTGGGGTTGTCCACGATATCCTGCACCGTGGGCTCCAGGCCGGAATCCTCGGCCAGGGTGATGAGACCCTGCTCCTGGAGGAGCAGCAGGGCGCGGCCGCCGTTGGTGGCGTCGTTGGGGATGGAGATCTGCGCGCCGTCGGCCAGGGCGTCCAGGGAAGCGGTCTTGCCGGCGTAGAGGCCGAAGGGCTCATAGTGGATGGCGCCGGCGCTGACCAGGTGGGTGCCGTTGTCGGTGTTGAAGGTGTTCATATAGGTGATATGCTGGAAGTAGTTGGCGTCCAGCTCCCCATCTTCCACAGCGGTGTTGGGCATGATGTAGTCGTCAAACTCCACGACTTCCAGGGTGTAGCCTTTCTCGGCCAGCAGATCCTTGGTCACTTCCAGGATTTCGGCGTGGGGGGCGGGGGTAGCGCCGACCTTGATGGTCTTGCTGTCGGTCTTGCCGGCGCAGGCGGACAGGCCCAGTACCAGCACCAGGACCAAGCCCAGGGCAAAGAGTCTCTTTTTCATTGCTTTGTTCCTCGTTTCTTTTTGATAGTATGATTGATACGCCGGTCTGTTTTGACACAGAGGGCGGTACCGACGGATTGAATGATCTGTACCAGGATCACCAGCAGCACCACGGACACGTAGAGCACCACGCGCCAGGTGCGGCCGTAGCCCCGCAGCAGGGACATAGCGCCCAGACCGCCCGCGCCGATGGCGCCTGCCATGGCGCCGTAGCTGAGGATGGTGATGGTGGCGGTGGTGAAGCCCGCGATCAGGGAGGGCTTGCACTCGGGGATCATGACCTTGGTGACGATCTGCCAGGGAGAGCAGCCCATGGCCTGGGCGGCCTCGAGGACGCCGTGGTCCATCTCCCGCAGGGAGCTCTCCACCACCCGGGCCACAAAGGGCGCGGCGGCCATGGTCAGAGAGACGATACAGGCGGTGGTGCCGATGGAGGTGCCGACGATCAGCCGGGCCAGGGGCTGGCACACCACCATTAAGATGGTAAAGGGCACCGACCGCAGCAGGTTCACGATGATGTTCAGCGCCCGCATCAACCCCCGGGGCAGGGGACGGATTCCGCCCGCCTCGCCGGTGACCAGGATGATGCCCAAAGGCAGGCCGATGAGGTAGGCAAAGAACGTGGCGAAGACCGTCAGATAGATGGTCTCCAGGATGGCAAAGGGGATGGTGCCGGGGGCCAGCAGATAGGCCACCTCATCGGCGGCAGTGTTGACGCCCCAGCTCTCCAATAAACTAATCAGCTGTGCCTGCATGGTAGTCCCGCACCTCCTCCATGGTGATATTCTTCTGGGCCGCAATGTAGTTGACGGCCTTCTGGGCCTGGGCCGGGTCCTCGGGGAGGCCCAGGAGCATGGTGCCGAAGGCCTTGCCGTCGATGTTCCGGGTGTCCGCGCCCAGGATGTTCACCAGGACGCCGCAGTCCATGGCCAGGGACGCGATCAGAGGCTGGTAGGCCGTGCCGCCGTTGAAGGCTACGCGGATGACGCGGCCCTTGGGCAGCAGCTCCAGGGGCACGCCGTCGGGGTAGACCAGCCGCCGTCCGGCCTCGGACTGGGGCCGGGAGAAGACCTCCTCCACGGTGCCGCGCTCCACCAGGTGGCCGTGGTCCAGAATGGCCACGTGGGTGCAGATCTCCTCGATGACCTTCATATCGTGGGTGATAATGACCACGGTGATGCCCAGCCGGCGGTTGATGTCCTGGATCAGCCGCAGAATGTCCCGGGTGGTCTTGGGGTCCAGGGCCGAGGTGGCCTCGTCGCAGAGGAGCAGCTTCGGGTCCGTGGCCAACGTCCGGGCGATGGCGATGCGCTGCTTCTGGCCGCCGGAGAGCTGGGCGGGATAGGCCTCGGCCTTACTCTCCAGGTCCACGATTTTCAACAGCTCCATGGCCCGCTGCCGGGCCTCCTTCCTGGGCGTGCCCACCAGCTCCAGAGGGAAGGTGATGTTTTGGAGGCACGTCCGCTGCATCAGCAGGTTGAAGTGCTGGAAGATCATGCCGATGGACTTGCGGACCGACCGGAGCTCCTTCTCCGTCAGGGCGGTGAGCTCCCGGCCCTCCACGGTGACCGTGCCCTCGGTGGGCTTTTCCAATAAGTTGATGCACCGGACCAGGGTGCTCTTGCCCGCGCCGGAGAGACCGATGATGCCGTAGATCTGGCCCTGCTCGACGGTGAGGTCGATATGGTCCAGAGCCAGAACGGAATCCGCGCCCTCGAAGCGCTTGGTGAGCCCCCGGAGCTCAATGATGGGCTGGGACATGAGACCAACTCCTTGCCAAAAATAAAACGCCCCTGACCGAAGCCAAGGACGACAAACTGCCGTGTTACCACCTTGATTCGCCGCCGCCTCACGGCCTGCGGCCTTAGGGCGTACCGCCATACGCCTGCGCGGTCACGGGCGCACCCGTCGCAGACTACCTATCGCCTGCGCGGCTCCCAGGCCATGTTCCGCCCGCCTTTCCGTACCCCTTTGCAGCTCCCGGGGCTCTCTGGACCGGTCCAATGGACGTACTCTCCTGTTCACAGCCTTTTATCTTGCTTTTCGCTGAGTATAGCGCATTTTTTCCGTTCCGTCAACTGGTTTTTTCGGGCTGTACGATTGACGCTCCAGACAAAGAGCTGACGATTTTCCGTCTGGATTTGGCTCTTTTGTCTGATTTGCACAGTTTTGCGCCACTCCGGCCCGCCGGTGTTTAAGTATAATTTTATTGATATGACAGTGGAAATCCTTGCGTTTTCATGGTATACTGATATCCGGTGGGAGTTGGTCTCACCGGAATATTATATATTTTTGCGGCGTCTTACGGGATGACCGCAATAGAATTAAGGAGGATATCCCAATGGAAGCTCTGAGCCTGGAAAAATATGGCATCACCGGCGTAACCGAGATTGTCCACAATCCCTCTTACGAGGCCCTGTTTGAGGCCGAGATGGACCCCTCTCTCGAAGGCTATGAGAAGGGCCAGCTGACCGAGCTGGGCGCCGTCAACGTCATGACCGGTATCTACACCGGCCGCTCCCCCAAGGACAAGTTCATCGTCATGGATGATACCAGCAAGGACACCGTGTGGTGGACTTCCGACGAGTTCAAGAACGACAACAAGCCCGCTTCCCAGGAAGCCTGGAACGCCTGCAAGGAGCTGGCTCTGAAGGAGCTCTCCGGCAAGAAGCTCTATGTCATGGACGTCTTCTGCGGCGCCAACCACGACTCCCGCATGGCCATCCGCTTCATCATGGAAGTGGCTTGGCAGGCCCACTTCGTCAAGAACATGTTCATCGAGCCCACCGCTGAGGAACTGGCCAACTTCGAGCCCGACTTCATCTCCTACAACGCCTCCAAGGCCAAGGTGGAGAACTACAAGGAGCTGGGCCTGAACTCCGAGACCGCCGCCATCTTCAACCTCACCTCCAAGGAACAGGTCATCCTGAACACCTGGTACGGCGGCGAGATGAAGAAGGGCATGTTCTCCATGATGAACTACTACCTGCCCCTCAAGGGCATGGCCTCCATGCACTGCTCTGCCAACACCGATATGAACGGCGAGAATACCGCCCTGTTCTTCGGCCTCTCCGGCACCGGCAAGACCACCCTGTCCACCGATCCCAAGCGCCTGCTGATCGGCGACGACGAGCACGGCTGGGACGACAACGGCATCTTCAACTTCGAGGGCGGCTGCTACGCCAAAGTCATCAACCTGGATAAGGACTCCGAGCCCGATATCTACAACGCCATCAAGCGCAACGCCCTGCTGGAGAACGTCACCGTGGACGCCAACGGCGTGTGCGACTTCGCCGACGGCTCCGTCACCGAGAACACCCGTGTGTCCTACCCCATCGACCACATTGAGAAGATCGTGCGCCCCGTGTCCGCCGGCCCCGACGCCAAGAACGTCATCTTCCTGTCTGCCGACGCCTTCGGCGTGCTGCCTCCCGTGTCCATCCTGACCCCCGAGCAGACCCAGTACTACTTCCTGTCCGGCTTCACCTCCAAGCTGGCCGGCACCGAGCGCGGCATCACCGAGCCCACCCCCACCTTCTCCGCCTGCTTCGGCCAGGCCTTCCTGGAGCTGCATCCCACCAAGTACGGCGAGGAGCTGGTCAAGAAGATGGAGAAGTCCGGCGCCAAGGCCTACCTGGTCAACACCGGCTGGAACGGCACCGGCAAGCGTATCTCCATCAAGGATACCCGCGGCATCATCGACGCCATCCTGGACGGCTCTATCCTGAAGGCCGAGACCAAGACCATCCCCTACTTCAACTTCGAAGTGCCCACCGCTCTGCCCGGCGTGGATCCCGCCATCCTCGATCCTCGGGACACCTACGCCGATCCCGCCGAGTGGGACGCCAAGGCCAAGGATCTGGCCGGCCGCTTTGTGAAGAACTTCGTCAAGTACACCGGCAACGACGCCGGCAAGGCCCTGGTCGCCGCCGGTCCCAAGGTCTAAGCCATATCCCCGCACTTCTTCTCAGGCGCGCTGCGAAGCCCATGCTCCTCAGCGCGCCTGGGTTCCTTGAACCGGCGGCCCCGTCAGCCTGAGCCGGTCTACTCCCCCGCAGTACCATTCTATTTGGAGGTGTACCACTTTGCATAAAGTTCAATTCACGGAAACCGTCCTCCGGGACGCCAACCAGTCCCTGATGGCCACCCGCCTGCCCTATGCCGACTATGAGGATATCCTCGAGACCATGGACAAGGCCGGCTACTACTCCGCCGAGTGCTGGGGCGGCGCCACCTTTGACTCCTGCCTGCGGTACCTGGGCGAAGATCCCTGGGAGCGCCTGCGGAAGATCCGCAAGCACATGCCCAACACCCGCCTGCAGATGCTGCTCCGCGGCCAGAACCTGCTGGGCTATAAGCACTACCACGACGACGTGGTGGAGAAGTTCGTGGAGCTGTCCATCAAGAACGGCATCGATATCATCCGTATTTTTGACGCGCTGAACGACTTCCGCAACCTCGGCACCGCCCTGGACGCCACCATGAAGTACGCCACGAAGAAGACCATCGCCTCCGGCTGCATCAGCTACACCCAGAGCCCGGTCCACACCGTGGAGAAGTATGTGGAGATGTGCAAGGAGCTCCAGAGAATGGGCTTCCAGACCATCTGCCTGAAGGACATGGCCGGCACCATGAGCCCCTATGAGGCCGAGCACCTGATCAAGGGCATCAAGGACGCCGTCGGCGATATGCCCCTGATCCTCCACACCCACTGCACCACCGGCATGGCCTATATGACCCTGACCAAGGCCATCGAGTCCGGCATCGACGTCATCGACACCGCCACCTCCTGCTTCTCCGGCGGCACCTCTCAGCCCGCCACCGAGACCATGTTCTATGCCCTCCAGCAGTACGGCATCGAGACCAACCTGAAGGAGGACGTCATCAACCAGGTCAACGACTACTTCAAGCCCATCAAGCAGAAGTACATCGACTCCGGCCGCATCAACCCCAAGAGCATGGGCACCGACGCCCAGGCCCTGGTCTACAAGGTCCCCGGCGGCATGCTCTCCAACATGATCGCCAACCTGACCGATATGAAGGCCATGGACAAGTTTGACGCCGCCCTGGCCGAGATCCCCGCCGTCCGCGCCGATCTGGGCTATCCTCCTCTGGTCACCCCCCTGTCCCAGATGGTGGGCAACCAGGCCGTGACCAACGTGCTGTTGGGCGAGCGCTATAAGCAGATCTCCAAGGAGGTCAAGAACTATATCAAGGGCGAGTACGGCATTGCCCCGGCTCCCGTCAGCAAGGATCTGGAGAACAAGGTCCTGGGCGAGGGCGGCAAGCCGATCGACTGCCGCATCGAAGACGCCAAGCGCACCGGCGAGGACTTCAAGGCCGCCAAGGAAGCCCTGGGCGATCTGGCCCGGAGCGAGGAAGACGTGATGAGCTACATCTGCTTCCCCGATCAGACCAAGAAGTTCCTGGAGGGCCGCAAGGCCAAAGAAGAGAACGTCGCCACCTACGCCATCGAAGAAGCGTAAGGAGGTCATACGATGCTGTTCTTAGCGAATGTTGTCGCCTCCGGCACCCCGGAGACCATTGGCGGCGCCCTGCTCACCGGCCTTCTGGGCTATATCGTGGTGTTCATCGGGCTGTTTTTGCTGATGATCGTCGTCATCATCACAAGCAAGATTGTGATGGCCAAGACCGCCAAGGAGGCGCCCGCCGCCCCCGCCGCCGTTGCTCCGGCCCCCGCCGCCGCGCCTGCCGCGGCCCCGGCTCCCGGCTCCGCCGGCAAGCTCAAGCTCTATGACACCCCCGAAAAAGAGGCTGCCATGATTATGGCCATCGTGGCCAATAAAATGGGCCGTCCCCTCAACGAGCTGCGGTTCATTTCCATCAAGGAGGTCAAGTGAAGATGAAATACAAGGTCACGCTCAACGGCAAAACGTATGAAGTTGAGGTAGAGGCCGGCAAGGCCATGCTGGTGGACGAGTATGAGGCCTATGCCCCGGCTCCGGCTCCGGCCCCCGCCGCCGCGCCCACGCCCGCCGCTGCCCCGGCCCCCGCCGCCGCGCCCGCGCCCGCCGCCGCGCCCCTGGCCGCCGGCGAGCCCGTCAGCGCGCCCATGCCTGGCAATATCCTCAGCGTCAACGTCTCCCAGGGTCAGGCTGTAAAGGCCGGCGATATCCTCGTCATTCTGGAGGCCATGAAGATGGAAAATGAGATCGTCGCCCCCCGCGACGGCACCATCGCCCAGGTGGTCACTGCCAAGGGAGCTGTCGTCGATACCGGTGCGCCTCTGATTGTTCTTCAGTAAGGAGGGGTTTTCATGGATGTATTGGGAACCCTGTTAAAACTCTGGAACGACTCCGGCTTTAACTACTTCTTTATCGGCGACGGCTGGAAGTACCTGGTGATGATCGTCGTCGCCTGCGTCCTGCTGTACCTCGGCATTGTCAAGCAGTTTGAGCCGCTGCTGCTGGTGGGCATCGCCTTCGGCGCTTTGCTGACCAACCTCCCCGGCAGCAACCTCTATACCCCCGAGCTGTGGGACCGTTTCCTCACCGGAGAGATCGGTTTTGGCGCCATCATGCGCGACGGCGGCCTGCTGGACGTCCTCTACATCGGCGTCAAGGCCGGCGTGTACCCGTCGCTGATCTTCATGGGCATCGGCGCCATGACCGATTTCGGCCCCCTGCTCTCCAACCCCAAAAGCCTGCTCCTGGGCGCGGCCGCCCAGCTGGGCGTCTTCGTCGCCTACATCGGCGCCGTGATCCTGGGCTTCACCGGCAACCAGGCCGCTTCCATCGGCATCATCGGCGGCGCCGACGGCCCCACGGCCATCTTCCTGACCACCCGCCTGGCCCCCGAGCTGCTGGGCGCCATCGCCATCGCGGCCTACTCCTACATGGCCCTGATCCCGCTGATTCAGCCCCCGCTGATGAAGCTCTGCACCACCAAGAAGATGCGGCAGGTCAAGATGGAGCAGACCCGCGTCGTCACCAAGACCGAGAAGATCGTCTTCCCCATCGTGGTCAGCATCTTCGTCATCCTGCTGCTTCCCTCCACCGCGCCTCTGATCGGCTGCCTGATGCTGGGCAACCTGTGGCGTGAGTGCGGCGTCACCGAGCGGCTGAGCGACACCGTGCAGAACGCGCTGATGAACATCGTCACCGTCTTCCTGGGCATCTCCGTGGGCGCCACCACCGTGGCCTCCCGCTTCCTGACCCTGGACACCCTGAAGATCGTCGTCCTGGGCCTGGTGGCCTTCGCGATCTCCACCGTCGGCGGCCTGCTGGGCGGCGATGTGATGTACGTTCTCACCGGCGGCAAGGTGAACCCCCTGATCGGCTCCGCCGGCGTGTCCGCCGTTCCCATGGCGGCCCGCGTCTCTCAGAAGGAAGGCCAGAAGGCCAACCCCGCCAACTTCCTCCTGATGCACGCCATGGGTCCCAACGTGGCCGGCGTCATCGGCTCGGCCATCGCTGCCGGCTTCCTGCTGGCTGTGTACGGCTGATAGTTCAACGCAAAATCCCCAAGGCCCGCAAAGCCTTGGGGATTATTTTTACGTTCAGGGCCGTGTACATGGCGTCATCGTCGAGCGCACAGAGTCGGTTTCCTGAGAGGGCAGGCTCCCCTGGAGGGGAGCTGGCTCGCGAAGCGAGACTGAGAGGTGTTTCCGCACCGAAGGTTTCCCGCAGGGCATCGGCCCCTACGAAATGGCGGCAGGCCCTGTTATTTCGCGTACTTCTCCCGGAATTCCCGCAGGTCCACGGTTTGACCGGTCAGGCGGCTCTCCTCGGCGGCCAGGGCCACCAGGTGGCTTTCCAGACTCTGCTCGGCGGAGGAGCGCTGGAACTGGCCGTCGGTCTCCACGGTGCGGACGAAGCCCTCCATCAGGCCGGTATCGCTGCCGGAGTGGCCGCCCCGGGGAATGCGGACGGTAATCTCGTCCCGGTTGCCGGTGAGGAAGTCCGACACAAGGATCTGATTTTTCCCCATGTCGGCCTGGATCTGGCCCCGGGTGCCCATGATATTGAGAATCCGGGTGCAGCGCTGGGTGAAGGCGCACATGGTAAAGCTGGCCGTGACACCGCCGTCAAAGAGCAAATTCACCACCTGATGATCCACCACATCGTTGTCGCAGCGGTAGACGCAGCGGCCATAGGGGCCGGTCTTCAGCGCCTCGGCCACGGCCTCGGGGGAGTCGTCCAGGGTCAGCACCCGGCGGAAGCCCGCGGCGTCCTCGTCGTAGAGCCGGACGCAGTAGTAGGGGCAGTCGGCCGTGTGCGGGCAGCCGTCCAGGCAGCGCTCGGTGCTGCCTTCCGGGGCGTTCTCGGGCTTGAAGTGCAGCAGGGACCCGTAGCTGGAGACGCTCTTGCAGTGCCTGCCCAGGAGCCAGAGCAGAATATCCATGTCGTGGCAGGACTTCTGGAGGATCATGGGGCTGCTCTCCCCGGCGTTGCGCCAGTTGCCCCGGACGAAGCTGTGGGCCTGGTGGAAGAAGCCCACCGACTCGATATGCTGGATCGAGGCCACCTGTCCGATTCTGCCGCTGTCCAGGATTTCCTTGATCTGGGTGAAGAAGGGAGAATACCGGAGCACATGGCAGACGGTCAGCGTCTTGCCCGAGGCCTTGACCGCCTCAGCCAGCCGGATGCACTGGGCCGCCTCGGGGTGCATGGGCTTTTCGCAGAGCACATGATAGCCCAGCCGCAGCGCCGCCGTGGCCGGTTCCACGTGGTCCCGGTCCTGGGTGCAGACCATGCAGCCGTCGGCGATCTTCCCCAGGGCCAGCAGCGGACGCCAGTCGGCGAAGCACCGCTCCGGCGGAATGTGATGGGCCTCGGCCACGGCGGCCCGGCGCGCCGGGTCCGGCTCTGCCACCGCCACCACCCGCATTTTTTCGGGATGCTGGAGGGCGTAGGCCCCGTAGGCGTCCATGCCCCGCTGGCCCGCGCCGATGAGAATTACTGTAATCATAGGAATACTTCCTTTCCAGGCAGTTTCGCCTATTGTACCGCGTTTCGCCGGGCAATGCAACTGCGGTTCGCGCCTGCGATTTCCCGCGCCATTCACGCATGAAATGGGATTCTTTCGTCCATGCTATCTAAAATGGAAGGAGGCAACACCATGCAGCAAGACACGATTCATCTATTGGCCGACTGTTCCGCCGGGATCAAGATGGCCCTGGCCACCATCGACGGGATTTTGCCGGAGGTCCGGGACTACACGCTCCGGGAGAAGCTCAAGGACAGCATCTCCACCCACCACCGGCTCCAGGACCGGACCCAGCAGATGCTCCGGGATCTGGGCGGCCAGGACAAATCCCCCAGTCCCATGGCCCGGGGCATGAGCTGGCTGGTGACCAACGCCAAAATGGCCCTGGGCGACGACACCACCGCCGCCTATCTGGTGGCCGACGGCTGTGATATGGGCGTCAAATCCCTCTGCCGCAGCCGCAACCGCTACCCCGCCGCCCAGCGTGAGGCCCAGGATCTGGCCGAGCAGCTCATCGACTGCGAGGAAACCCTATCGGCCAGTATGCGGCCCTTTCTGTAGCCCCCGCCGCCAATTCCCCGCAGTCTGTCGGCCCAATAAACAATGCGACCCTACGACGGGGTCTGTTCGGCGATGGTGCATCCGACGCGGCGGTGCGGCACGGGCGGGCATAAAGCCCGCCCCTACAGCCACGCCTCCAGTTTTCTCGTAGGGGCGGGGTTTATCCCCGCCCGCAGAACTTCCGTGTGCAGCGCAGCCCCGATGGGCGCGGCCGGGAGCCGCCATCCTCGGACTTGCATAAATTTTTCCAGGTTCGACGGGTCAATCTTGTTTTTTATCACCAAAGGCTGTATAATAAGACCAAACTAAAAAGGGAGGTCGGTCCCATGACGAAACAGATTATCACCATCAGCCGCGCCTTCGGCAGCGGCGGTCATACCATCGGACAGGAGGTCGCCAAGCGTCTGGGCATTCCGTTCTACGACAAGGAGCTCGTGGATGAGGTTGCCAAGCAGAGCGGCTTCCATGCCGATTTCATCAAGGAGGCCGGCGAGTACGCCCCGGTGAGCAGCAGCTTCCTCTTCTCCATTGCCGTTTCCCCCAATCCGCTGTCCACCATGCACACCATGTCCATGGCAGATCAGCTGTTTGTCTATCAGACCAACGTCATCCGCAATCTGGCCGAGAAGGGTCCCTGCGTCATCGTGGGCCGCTGCGCCGACTACATCCTCCGGGAGCGGGAGGACGCGCTCCATGTCTTTATCCACGCCGATATGGCCTACCGGGCCGAGCGCATCGTCCGGCTCTACGGCGAGACCAAGCAGACCCCCGACAAGCGTCTGGCTGAAAAGGACAACAAGCGGAAGGTCTACTACAAGCACTATACCAACCGCAACTGGGGCGACGCGCAGAACTATCACCTGTGCCTCAATTCCGGCCTGATCGGCATTGACAAGTGCACCGACATCATTGTCGATGTCGCGCGAATGTATGAGTGAGGCCAACATGACCCTATGGGAGCGGTACCTCCGGTACTTTTCGGAGGTCTGCGCCGGGACCCGGCCTCTGCCGCCGGGGCTCACCTCCCAGGCCGAAGACGAGATGGCCAAGGTGGTGGAGCTCCAGACCCAGGTGCTGGCCATGGGCATTCCGGCCTTTGCCGCCGCCTGCGCCGCCCAGGACGGCGAGACCATCCCCCAGGCCGAGCTGGACGGCTTCGACCTCCAGGCCGTGCTCCAGAGCCTGGAGGAAAAGCCCGCCGAGCCGGTGAAAACCGAAATCCGCAATATCTACGAGGTCTTCCTGGACAGCGTCTGCCTGGAGGAGAGCCTCTTGGCGTACCTCATCGACCTGCTGCGGCGGGACGACCGGGCGGGCTTCAAGAAGCTCTCCCAAGTGGCCGCCCGGACCCATCTGGATATGGACGACTTTCGGGTCTGGCTGGGCAACAAGGAACTGCTGGGCGACGAGGAGGAGCAGCTCTGCGTCCGGGTCATGGACCAATGCCTCACCCGGCTGATGGACGAGGGCCGCGCCGAAGTGGCCGCCGCCCTGCTCTCCGGCGACGAAAAGACCTTTCTGGCCTTCCGCGCCGAGGCCCCGGAGCTGCTGCACCTGCCCGCGGCCACCTACCAATGGTTCTGCAAAAATTACCTGGACCGGTATTATCCCGTCCGGTTTATGATCCGCGCCAACGGCGTAACACTGTAGCATCCGTTTCCCCGCCCCCCGGCGGGGATTTTTTGCGCCTGAGACCGGCGGCTGGTCCCCCGTTCGCTCATCTTGTCCCCGGGCGAAATCTGTGGTATACTATCAAAACACAGAACTTTGACAGGAAGGGGGGCGCAGCCATGGACACGGCAGATCTGGTGATTCCCGAGAGCGACTGGCGGAAGCTGCTGGCCGCCTGCTCCGGCGACGGGGCCCTGCTCTATCTCTATCTCCGGGCCGGCGGCGACCCGTCCCAGGCCGGAACGGCCCTGCGGCTGAGTCCCAGCCGGATGGACTGCGCCGCGGCGTCCCTGAAGCAGCTGGGCCTCTGGCCGGAGACGCCCCGGGTCCTGCGGCCCGCCGAGCCACCTACATATTCCGAGGCCGAGGTGATCCGGCAGCTCCGGGAATCCGACGGCTTCAACCACCTGCTGGGCGAGGCCCAGCGGCGGCTGGGGAAGGTGCTCAATACGGAGGAGCTGAAAATCCTCCTGTCCCTCTACGACTATCTGGGCCTGCCGGCGGAGGTCATCAGCGTGCTGATCTCCTACTGCATCCAGCGGGCCAAGACCAAGGGCACCGGACGGATGCCCTCCATGCGCGCCATCGAGCGGGAGGCCTACCGCTGGGCCGACCTGGGCATTGACACCATGGAGGAGGCCGCGGCCCATATGCAGCTGGAGCTGGAGCAGCAGTCCCAGGTCAGCGCCATCCGGCGGGTCCTGCAAATCACCGACCGCCGTCTGGCCCCGGCGGAGGAGAAGCTGGTGCGCCAGTGGATTCAATGGGGCTTCGGCCCCGAGGCCGTGGCCTTGGCCTATAACCGGACCTGCCTTCAGACCGGCAGCTTCAGTTGGAAATATATCCGCTCCATTCTGACCAGCTGGCACAACCAGGGGCTCCACACCGTGGCGGAGATCGAGGCCGGCGACAAGCGGCGGCCCGGACCGGGCCAGCAAAGCCAGCAGCCCAACGCCTGGGCCCGAGAGGCCGTGGAGCGCATGATGCAGACCCAGGAGGAATAAAGCATGGCATACAGCGAAGTGGTCCTCCAGCGGGCGCGGCAGCGGCTGGCCCAGGAGAAGGCGCAGTACGACGCCAAGGCAGAGGCGCGCCGGGCCCAGATCTATCAGGAATACCCCCGGCTGCTGGAGATCGACCGGGCTCTGCGGCAATCGGTAGCCGCGGCCGTGGCCGCCGCCTTCCGCCGCGGCGAGAATCCGGCCCAGGCCATCGAGGCAATCAAGGCCAAAAATCTCGCCCTCCAGCAGGAGCGGGAATGGCTGCTGGAGGCCGCCGATTTGGACGAATCCGCCCTGGAGCCGCCGCCCTTCTGCCCCCACTGCGGCGGCAGCGGCTATGTGGGCGCGGTGATGTGCGAATGTCTGCGGGACATCTGCCGCGACGAGCAGAAAAAAGAGCTCTCCAGCCTTCTGAGCGGCAAAGAGAGCTTCGACGGCTTCCGGCTGGACCTCTACCCTGCCGAGCCGGACCCGGCCCTGGGGGTCAGCCCCCGGGAGCTGATGGAGCGGACCTTCCAGCGCTGCAAGCGCTACGCCCGCACCTTCCATCCCGGCGCGCCGTCGCTGCTGTTCACCGGCGGTCCCGGCCTGGGTAAGACCTATCTCTCGGCCTGTATCGCCCGGGCCGTGGCCGACAACGGCTTCTCGGTGGTCTATGACACCGCCGGCAAGCTCTTCGCCGACTTCGAGGCCGTGAAGTTCGGCGGCGACCAGCGGGATCTGACCCGCAAATATCTGGACTGCGATCTGCTGATTATCGACGACCTGGGCACCGAGATGACCACCCAGTTCACCCAATCGGTGCTCTACCGGGTGCTCAACGACCGGCTGCTGGAAAATCGCTCCACCATTGTTTCCACCAATCTGGGGGATGCCCTGCTGCGCCAGCGCTATACCCCCGCCATCGTCTCCCGGCTGCTGGGGGCCTTCGAGGCCTGCGTCTTCCTGGGCCGGGATATCCGTCAGCTCCGCCATTGACGCATGATTTGTCCCCCGGCGGGGCATGCTACGGACCATAAGGGAGGACTACCATGTCTGAAATTACTGCTGCACAAGCGCTTCCGCTGCTCGAATTGCTCCCGCAGCCCGCGCTGGTGATCCTGTCCGACGGCCGCATCGAGGCCAATCCGCCGGCGGCCAGGCTGGCGCCGGAAAACGCCGCGGCGCTGCCCGGCTGGCTGGGTTCCTGCAGCGACGCCTATGCGGCCTGGGACCGCCAGGGCGGTCTGTCGCTTCTGCTGTCCCGGGACGGGACCGAATATCTGCTGACGGCCCATCCCCTTGCCGACGGAACGCTGCTGCTGCTCAGCCCCCAGGGCGCGTTCCGGACCGACGTGCTGGCCGCCACCTCCCAGGTGCTGCGCCAGCCTCTGGGCGATCTGGCGTCCCTGTCCCAGCATCTGGCCGCCGGGCTGGATGTGGGCGAAGATCCCGGTCTCTGGGAGGATTCCGCCGCCATCACCCGCCATATCTACCGCATTTCCCGCATTCTCTGCAATCTGGCCGACCTGGAGCGGCTGCGCTCCGGGCAGTACACGCCCCGCATGGAGCCGCTGGACCTGCTTCCCTTTCTGGAGCGGCTGCTCCAGGAGTGCGCCGGGGTCTGCGCCGAGGCGGGACGGACGCTGGATTACCAGCTTCCGGCGGCGTCCGTCACCCTGTATGCCGACGGGGTCCTGATCCAGCGGGCCTTTTTAAATCTGCTCTCCAACGCCCTGAAGTACGGCGATCCCAGCCGCCCCATCGTGGTCCGCTTCCAGCTTCTGCCCCACGCGGTGCTGATTCAGATGCGCAACCACTGTGCCGAGGCCAACGCTACGCTGCTCCAGGACGCCTTTCACCGGCTGCAAAACCGCGGCGTGCTGCCGGACCCCCGCTGGGGTCTGGGCCTGGGCCTGCCGCTGGCCGAGGCGGTGGCCAAGCTCCATGGCGGTACCGCCGCCGTGGAGCAGGACCCGTCCGGCGCGGTGACCGTGACGCTCTCCTTCAGCTGCCGCCGGGAGCTCCACGCCGGTACCGTGAAAATGCCGCCCTTTGACTATACCGGCGGAATGCGCATGAGCCTGCTGGAGCTGTGCGAATCCCTGCCTACCCGCTGCTTCGCCGACCACGCGCTCTGAACCGGCTCACCACCGGATGGCCGGTTCTCCTTGGGCCGTGAGGAAGTCGTTGATGCGGCTGAAGGGGCGGCTGCCGAAGAAGCCCCGGTAGGCCGACAGCGGACTGGGATGAGGCCCCGCCAGCACCAGCCGGGGATAGGGAGAGGCCGCTGCCACGGCGGCCTTTTTCTGCGCCTGGGCCCCCCAGAGCACAAAGGCCACCGGCTGGGGCAGCCGGGCCAGCGCCGCCACCACGGCGTCGGTAAAAGCCTGCCAGCCCAGATCCCGGTGGCTGTTGGCCTTTCCGGCCTCCACGGTCAGCACCGTGTTCAGCAGGAAGACCCCCTGCCGGGCCCAGTCCAGCAGACAGCCGTCGGTCCTGGGCGGAATCTCCAAATCCGCCGACAATTCCTTGTAAATATTCACCAGAGACGGCGGCAGCTTCACCCCCGGAGCCACCGAGAAGGCCAGACCATGGGCCTGTCCCGGCCCGTGATAGGGGTCCTGACCCAATATGACCACCCGAACCGCCTCCGGCGGCGTGGCGGAAAAGGCCGCAAAGAGCTCCTGCCGCGGGGGATAGACGGTGGTTGCGGCATAGGCCGCGTCCACCCGCTCCGCCAGCGCTTCAAAGTCCGGCGACGAGAGCACCGGCGTCAACAGGGGCCTCCAGGCCCCCAGGGCGGTCAAATCCATGAATTTTCCACTCCTTCTCGATTTGGGTCTTGCGCCGCCGTACAATTCACGCTATACTGATGAGCAAGGAGGCGGACGCATGGAACGATTGCTGCGGCTGTGGCTCGCGCCCTGGACGGCCGGAGCCTGGTTTGACGACGAAGCTGTTTTTCGGCAGTTCCTCGCCCGGCGCCACGGGCTGCTGGAGCGGCTGCGCATGGCGCTGCTGGTGCTGGCCGTGGCCTGCCTGTTGATCGGCATGGTGCTGGACCACCGCCCCATGATGCTGTTGACCACCGTCCCGCTGGTGCTGGTCCTGGCCATTTCCCTGGCCATGGGGCGCATAGAAGCGGCCACGGACGGACAAGATCATACGAAACAATAGGAGGTACCATCGATGAAGTACGTTTGTGATCTCTGCGGCTGGGAATACGACGAAGAGGAAGGCTATCCCGAAGGCGGCATCGCGCCCGGCACCAAGTGGGAGGATGTGCCCGAGGATTTTGAGTGCCCCATGTGCGCCGTGGGCAAGGATCAGTTCTCCCCCGCGTAATAACAGTTTCCCCGGCGGCCCTGCTTCGGCAGGGCCGCTACAGCGTGTCGAAAAAGTCTTTTCGCCACGCTGTGCGTTTTTTTAAACTTAAAAAGTTTAAAAAACGTGTTGATTGAACGCGCAAGGGGTCTTAACCCCTTGCACACATTCCCCGCTGCTCTGTCCCATCAGCTTTCAGCGAGGTTTTTGGCAGTCTCGGCGGCCCTGCTTCGGCAGGGCCGCTTGTGTTCCTCGTTCCTCTCCTGTTCCTACACCGCATAGAGACGGTAGACCAGCCAGTTTAGAAGCCGCACCGGCAGCAGCCGGGCCAGCAGGCAGAAGAACCGGTATTGGAAGCCCACGGCATAGGAGCCCTTGAGCCGGCGGACCTGGGCCAGGCGGCAGAGATAGGCGCCCACGGTCTCGGGGGACATGCCCCGGCGCTCGTCGCGCTCCATTTTGGCGACGCTGCGGGCGATGCGGCCGCCGTAGACGTCGTCGCCCCGGTTGGATTTTTCCCGGGCGGCGGTGAAGCCGGTGGAGATATCGCCGGGCATGACGGCCGCAACGGAGACGCCGTAGGGCCGTACCTCGTTGGCCAGCGCCAGAGAGTAGCTGTTCACCGCGGCCTTGGCCGCCGAGTAGTAGGCCTGGAAGGGAATGGCGATGGGCGCTGCCACGGAGCTGACATTGAGAATCCGCCCGCGGCTCTTGCGCAAATGCGGCAGCGCCGCCCGGTTCACCCGGACCATGCCGAAAAAATCCACGTCAAAGAGGCGCTGGGCGTCGGCGGTATTGGTAAACTCGATGGCGCCGGAGATGCCGAAGCCGGCGCAATTGACCACCAGATCCAGCCGCCCATGGCGGCCGGCGATGTGATGGACCGCCGCCGTCACCGCCGCCTCATCGGCGAGATCCACGGACCAGTGGTGAAGCCCTTCCGGGCCAGTCCCCCGGCGGCTGAAGGTATGGACCGTGTATCCGGCCCGATCCAGCGCCATCGCCGCCGCCAGTCCAATGCCCGAGGTTCCGCCGGTCACAATCGCAACTTGCTGCATCTGGGTACACTCCTTTATTTCAATAATCGATATCGGTCCGCCCCTACAACGGGGGAATACCCCGGCGGGAATCGGACCCCGGTCCCGGGCGGGCATAAAGCCCGCCCCTACGGAAAAACCGGAGGCGGGTCTGTAGGGGCGGATTTCATATCCGCCCGTGCCGCACCGCCGGTTTTCCAGGGGGCTGGATTTTGGCTCGTAGGGCGGGGGGGCCGGACCGCACCGGCATGGCCGCCCTGGGGCCAATACCAGTATACCGGTTTCGGCCCGGCGGCGCAAGTCCCGGTCGGAAGTCTGATTTTTTTCCTATTGTTCTCAAATGCTTCACACATTTCCCGGCGATTTCATGTACAATAGGGAAAACGAATGTGTTGGAGGCGAAATTTCGGATGGCAAGAGACCCCTACGAGGTCCTGGGCGTACCCCATGGTGCGTCGGAGGATACCATCAAGGCCGCATACCGCCGCCTGGCCAAGGCGTATCACCCCGATCTCCACCCCGGTGACGCCGCAGCCGCCCAGAAAATGAATGAGATCAACCAGGCCTACGAACAGCTGAAGAACCCCGCGGCCTATGCCGCCAGCCAGGCCCAGCAGGCTCAGAGCGCCTACCGCACCTACACCTACACCAGCTATGGCTACCGGCCCCAGGACCAGACAGATCCCTTTGAAGCCTTCTTCCGGGACTTCGCCGGGCAGCGGCAGTATCGCTCCGGCGGACCCCGGCCCGTGCGCCCCTTCCAGATTCTGCGGACGCTGGTGCTGATCTACCTGCTGTTCAACCTGGTCAGCTGCATGGCCAGTTCCCTGATCTCCCGGAGCTACCGGGACTACGACTACAGCTACGGCTACAGCCAAGAGGCCGAGGGGCCCTGGTCCAGGGCCGACCAGCCCGGCGGCTGGGGAAGGGAGGCAGGCTGAGATGGCATTCTTCACCCGACGGCAGCCGCCCCAGCCCGACGGCCGCTATGAGGCCCTGGAGGCCGAATACCGCAACTACCGCCGCCGCACCGCGTTGGAGCTGGAGGACGCTGCCGGGAAATCCGCCCGCCAGACGGTGCTGCCCTTTCTCTCTTTGTACGACGATTTGAACCGGGCCCTCGCCTGCCCCTGCGGCGACGCCGCCTTCTACCAGGGCGTGGAGCTGATCTATAAGCGGCTCCTCCAGACCCTGACCGACCTGGGCGTCAAGCCCATGGACTCCCTGGGCCGGATGTTCAACCCCACCTACCACGAGGCCGTGGAGATGATCTCCGACCCGAAATACCGCCGGGACGAGATCGTAGAGGTCCTCCAGGTGGGCTTTACCATGGACGATGAAGTGATCCGCCACGCCCGGGTGGTTGTGGCCAACTGTGAATGAGCAAAAGGAGTAACTGCCATGTCCCGTATCATCGGAATTGATCTGGGCACCACCAACAGCTGTGTGGCCGTCATGGAGGGCGGCGAGCCGGTGGTGATTCCCAACGCCGAGGGCGGCCGGACCACCCCGTCGGTGGTCGCCTTCTCCAAGACCGGCGAGCGGATGGTGGGCACCATCGCCAAGCGGCAGGCCGTCACCAACCACGCCCGCACCATCTCCTCCATCAAGCGTCAGATGGGCAGCGACTACAAAGTCACCATCGACGGCAAAAAATATACGCCTCAGGAAATCTCGGCCATGATCCTCCAGAAGCTCAAGGCCGACGCCGAGGCATACCTGGGCGGCCCGGTCACCGAGGCCGTCATCACCGTCCCGGCCTACTTCACCGACGCCCAGCGGCAGGCTACCAAGGACGCCGGCAAAATCGCCGGGCTCAACGTCCAGCGGATTATCAACGAGCCCACTGCCGCCGCTCTGGCCTACGGCGTGGACAAGGAAGAGAGCCAGAAAATCATGGTCTATGACCTGGGCGGCGGTACCTTCGACGTCTCCATTCTGGAGATCTCCTCCGGCGTCATCGAGGTTCTGGCCACGGCGGGCAACAACCACCTGGGCGGCGACGACTTCGACCAGTGCGTCGTGGAATACCTGGTCAAGGAATTCAAGCGGGAGCACCGCCTGGACCTGAGCCGGGACCCCGCCGCCATGCAGCGCATCAAGGAGGCCGCCGAAAAGGCCAAGATCGAGCTCTCCTCCATGAAGGAGACCACGGTCTCCCTGCCCTATATCACCGTGGGCAAGGAGGGCCCCCTCCACATGGAGATCCGGCTGACCCGGGCCAAGTTCAACGACCTGACCAGCCATCTGGTCCAGGCCACCCGGGGACCCATGGACCAGGCCATCAACGACTCGGGCGTCTCCATCGGCCAGATCTCCAAGGTGCTGATGGTGGGCGGCTCCAGCCGCATTCCCGCAGTCCAGGAGCTGGTCCAGACCATCACCGGCCGCCTGCCCTTCAAGGGCATCAACCCCGACGAGTGCGTGGCCATGGGCGCCTGCCTCCAGGGCGGCGTGCTCTCCGGCGCGGTCCAGGGCCTGCTGCTGCTGGACGTGACGCCCCTGTCCCTGGGCATCGAGACCGTCGGCGGCGTCTGCACCCGGGTCATCGAGCGCAACACCACTCTGCCCATCCGCAAGAGCCAGATTTTCACCACGGCCGCCAACTTCCAGACCTCGGTGGACGTCCATGTGCTCCAGGGCGAACGGCCCATGGCGCGGCAAAATAAAGAGCTGGGCCGGTTCCAGCTGACCGGAATCCGCCGGGCCATGCGGGGCGTGCCCCAGATCGAGGTGACCTTCGCCATCGACGCCAACGGCATTGTCAACGTCTCGGCCAAGGACCTGGGCACCGGCCGGGCCCAGGATATCACCATCACCGCCACCTCCAATATGAGCCAGGCCGACATCGACCGGGCCGTCCGGGAGGCCCAGCAGTACGCCCAGGAGGACGCCCGGACCAAGGCCGAAGCTACGGCCCGGGACCGCTGCGAGCAGCTGATCTACCAGGCCGGCATGGCCAAGGTGGACCGGGCCTGCAAGGCGCGGCTCAACGACGCGGTCAAGGAGGCCAAACAGGCCGTCAAATCCAAGGACACCGCCGCCATGGACGCCGCCGCCCGGAACCTGGAGTCGGTGCTGGCCGATCTCGGCTGCCAAGCCGGACCCGATGACCACTACCAGGCCCCGCCCGACGACAACGTCATGGACGCGGATTTTGAACAGATGTAAAACTTCAGGAGCGCCGTCCTGGATTGCATCTTTAGAAAGTAGGAAGCAACGCCATGCGGATCTACTGGTCTGGAGAAGCAAAGAACATCATCGGGCCGCAGATTCGGGCTCTTCGGCTCCAGCGTGGCATGACCCAGCGCGCCTTGGCCGCAAGGCTCCAGCTGGCGGGCTATGAGTTCTCCGACCTGACCATTCTGCGCATTGAAAACGGCACGCGGTTCGTGCCGGATTACGAGCTCAAGGCGCTGGCCGAGGTGCTGCAGGTCTCCTACGAGGACCTGTTGGGCGCACCGCAGCGCGGCGAAAACGCATAAAATTCGGGAGCGCCGTCCGGCGCTCCCGTCAGACTGTCGAAAAACCTCGCTGAAGATGTCTGTGACAGAGCAGCGGGGGAAGTGTGAAGGGGGCAAAAAGCCCCCTTCGCGTTCAATCGACACGTATTTTTAAACTTTTTAGAAAGTTTAAAAATACGC
>DVFN01000071.1 GCA_018713205.1 Candidatus Avoscillospira stercorigallinarum
AGATTTTGCCTCATACGAAAGTTATAAAAGGGCGGGAATACTGTATGTATTTCCCCCTTTTATAACTGCACGGATGGGGCAAAAGATTGGGCGAAGGCCGCAGACACAATTGTGCGGTGATGCCCTAGGGCAAAACCGGAAAATCCCCTTTACTTTTGCAGTTTAACCTGGTAAAATAAGCCCAGAATAATGCGCAAGGAGGAAAACGCGGTGAACAATCGCAATAAACGCTCCAATCCCGAGCACGAGCTCTATCAGGCCATTCTAAAGCTTGAGACCGTGGAGGAGTGCTATAACTTCTTCGTGGATCTTTGCACCGTGTCCGAAATGAAGGCCATGGAGCAGCGCTACGAGGTGGCCAAGCTCCTGAGTCAGGGCATGATCTACAATGATATTCTCGAACAGACCGGCGCCAGCAGCGCCACCATCAGCCGGGTCAACCGCAGCCTCAACTACGGCACCGACTCCTACCGCACGGTGTTCCAGCGGCTCCAGGCCGACCGGGAAGGCAAGGAACAGCCGTGAGCGCCTACGAATCGCTGGCCTGTTCCTACGATGCGTTGACCCAGGATGTGCCCTACGAGGCGGTGCTGGACTATGTGGAGACGCTGCTCCGCCGCCGGGGCGCGGCGCCGGAGACGGTGCTGGATCTGGCCTGCGGGACCGGGTCGCTGTCGGTACTGCTGGCGCAGCGGGGCTACCGGGTCCTGGCTGCCGACGCCTCAGAGGATATGCTGGCCATGGCTTACGACAAGGCTGCCGGCCTGGAGAATCCGCCGTTCTTTATCTGCCAGCGCATGGAGCAGCTGACGCTGCCCGCGCCGGTGGATCTGGTGATCTCCATGCTCGACAGCCTCAACTATCTCACCGACCCCGCCGATGCCAGGACGGCCATGGCGCGGATTTATGATGCGCTCACCCCCGGCGGCACGCTGATCTTCGACATCAACACCCCCGAGAAGCTCCGCGGCCTGGACGGTCAGGTGTTCCTCGATGAGGATGAGGACACCTACTGCGTCTGGCGGGCCGAGTTCGACCAGGAGGAGAATATCTGCTACTACGGCATGGACCTCTTCCAGCGCCGGGGCAAGCTCTGGCAGCGGAGCTTCGAGGAGCACCGGGAGTACGCCTATACCCCGGAGCAGCTCACCGGCTTCCTGCGGGAGGCGGGCTTCCGGACCGTCGCCTGGTACGGCGACCGGACCCTGGAGCCGCCCCGCCCCGGCGAGCAGCGGGTCTACTGCGAAGCGGTCAAATGACTGCGGAAAGGAATTCTGAATTCTATGGGAACTTTGGTGCGGGCCATGACCCGGGACGGCTTCGTCAAGGCCGTGGCCGTGGAGTCCCGGGATATGGTGGAGCGGGCCCGGCAGATTCATAAGACGCTGCCCACCGCCACGGCGGCCCTGGGCCGGCTGCTGACGGCGGCCTCCATGATGGGCAATATGCAGAAGATTGACAATGGCTCCCTGACCCTCCAGGTCAAGGGCGGCGGCCCCCTGGGCACGGTGCTGGCGGTGTCCGACGCCGTGGGCAACGTCCGGGGCTATGTGCAGAACCCCCAGGTCTCCCTGCTGGAGAAGTATCGGGGCAAGCTGGACGTGGGCGCGGCCGTGGGAACGGACGGTATGCTGACGGTGATCCGGGACCTCCAGATGAAGGAGCCCTACGTCGGCAGCGTGGCGCTGGTCTCCGGCGAGATCGCCGAGGATATCACCAGCTACTTCGTCCAGAGCGAGCAGACCCCCACAGCCTGCGCCCTGGGCGTGCTGGTGGATACGGACCAGAGCGTCCGGGCCGCCGGCGGGTATCTGGTGCAGCTGCTGCCGGGCGCGCCGGATTCGGTCATCGACCGGCTGGAGCAGGGCATCGAAAAGGCCGGGGCCGTGACGGCCATGCTGGACCGGGGTCTGGACGCCCAGGCGCTGCTGGAGACCGTGCTGGAGGGCCTGGACCTGGAGATTCTCGAGACCACCCCCGTGGCCTACCGGTGCTACTGCACCCGCCGCCGGGTGGAGGCGACGCTCATCAGCCTGGGCCGAAAAGAGCTGGAAGAAATTCGCGACGGCGGCGAGACCATTGAAATCTCCTGCCAGTTCTGCGATACGATTTATAAGTTTACACCCGAGGAAATCGGCGGAATTCTCGAAAATCTCTAACTTTTTCGGAAAAATAAAAAAATCAAAAAAAGTCCTTGACATTTGGTGGGGTCCTGAGTATAATAATACCCGTCGCTGAGATATGCGGCCGGCGAAAACGCCTGGGAGCATAGCTCAGCTGGGAGAGCACATGCCTTACAAGCATGGGGTCACAGGTTCGAGCCCTGTTGTTCCCACCAAATATCTGGCCCGGTGGTGCAGTCGGTTAGCACGCCAGCCTGTCACGCTGGAGGTCGACGGTTCGAGTCCGTTCCGGGTCGCCATACAACAAAAGAGGTGAGCTTCGGCTCACCTCAATATGCCTCTGTAGCTCAGCTGGTAGAGCAGCGGACTGAAAATCCGCGTGTCGTTGGTTCGACTCCGACCGGAGGCACCATATGCGGGTGTAGCTCATCCGGTAGAGCGCCACCTTGCCAAGGTGGAGGTAGCGAGTTCGAGCCTCGTCACCCGCTCCAAAATGGCAAATAGGAACGCGCACAGCGTTCCTACAATTTTATAACGTCTGGTGACGTGGCCAAGTGGTAAGGCAAAGGTCTGCAAAACCTTCATTCCCCGGTTCAAATCCGGGCGTCACCTCCAAAAAAAGCAAGCATCCGACGATGCTTGCTTTTTTGCATTCGCCGTTTTCCTGTGGGCGTCCACAGGAAAACGGAGAAATGGGACCAGGCTCAGTTGAGCCCCACGGCGCCATCCCGGAACAGGGTGCGAATCCGGCGGCGCAGCAGCGGGAAGCAGGGGTCCCGGACCAAATCGGGGTCGGCCATGGCCTGAGCGGCGGAGGCCTGGGCCTCTTTTAAGACTGCCATATCCATGGTCAGACTGGCGGCCTTGAACTGGGGCAGGCCGTGCTGCCGGCTGCCGAAGAAGTCGCCGGGGCCCCGCAGATTGAGGTCCTCCTCGGCGATCCGGAACCCGTCGTTGGTGCGGCACAGGGCCTTGAGCCGCTGGACGGTTTCCGGATTTTTGTTGGAGGAGAACAGAACGCAGTAGCTCTTTTCGCTGCCCCGGCCCACCCGGCCCCGGAGCTGGTGGAGCTGGCTGAGGCCGAAGCGGTCGGCGTCCTCAATGACCATCAGCGTGGCGTTGGGCACGTCCACGCCCACCTCGATGACCGTGGTGGCCACCAGGATGTCCAGCTTGTGGGCCGCGAAGTCGGCCATGATCTGCTCCTTTTCGGCGGCCTTCCGGCGGCCGTGGAGCAGGCCTACCCGCAGATCCGGGAAGACGGTCCGCTGGAGCGTCTCGGCCCAGACCTCGGCGGACTTCATGGAGCTGGCCGCGTCCTCCTGCTCCTCCACGGCCGGACAGACCACGTAGATCTGCCGCCCGGCCGCGGCCTCCTTGCGGATAAAGGCGTTGATCCGCGCCCGCATGGATTCGCCCACCAGGAAGGTATCCACAGTCTGCCGTCCCGGCGGCAGCTCATCCAGGATGGACACGTCCAGGTCGCCGTAGATCATCAGGGCCAGGGTCCGGGGGATGGGGGTGGCCGACATGACCAGCAGATGGGGGTTGCGGCCCTTGGCCTGGAGGGCGGACCGCTGGCCGACGCCGAAGCGGTGCTGCTCATCGGCGCAGACCAGGCCCAGATTGGCGAAGGCCACGTCCTCGCTCAAAAGGGCGTGGGTGCCCACGGCCAGCGAGATGGAGCCGTCGGCCAGACCGGCCTTGACCCGCCGCTTCTCCGCCGCCGGCAGGGAGCCGGTCAGCACCTCGGGGACGATGCCCAGCGGGGCCAGCAGCGCCGAAAGGGACTTCCGGTGCTGCTCGGCCAAAATCTCCGTAGGGGCCATGATGGCGGCCTGACAGCCGTTGCGGACGGCGAGATAGGCCGCCGCCGCGGCGACCAGGGTCTTGCCGCTGCCCACGTCGCCCTGGAGGAGCCGGTTCATGGCCCTGCCCCGGCCCAGGTCGGCGGCAATTTCCTCCATGGCCCGCTGCTGGGCCCCGGTGGGGGAGAAGGGCAGCGCGGCCAGGAACGAAGTGAGGTCCCGATTCGTCCAAGGAATCGTCTCGGCCGCCTGGCGGGAGGCCCGCAGCTGCATCAGGCCGCAGGTGAAGAGGAAAAACTCCTCGAAGACGATGCGCCGCCGGGCTGCCTCCAGGGTCGGAAAATCCGGCGGATTGTGGATGGCGGCATAGGCCGCCCGGGCGGGCAGCAGACAGCAGCGCGTCAGCACCACCTGGGGCAGCACCTCGGGCAGCTCCGGCAGGCACAGCTGCATGGCCTGGGAAATCCACTTGCGCAGCATACCGCTGGAGAGCCCCGCCGTCAGCGGGTAGACCGGCACAATGCGCCGCGTGGCGGTTCCGGCCCGCTCCAGGGGCTCAAAGACGGGGTTCTGCATGCCATAGCCGGTGTAATCCCCCCGGACTGCGCCGTAGAAATAGTACTCCTGCCCGTAGAGCAGGGAATCGGCCACATAAGACTGGTTGAAAAAGGTCAGGTTCAGCTGGGCGGATTCGTCCGCCACGGTGACCTTGGTCAGGTCCAGGCCCTTGCGGATATGGGCGGTCTTGGGCCCGCGGATGACCATGGCCCGGAAGCAGGCCGGCTGATCGGCCTCCAGGTCGCAGATTCGGACCAGCTTCGTCCGGTCCTCATAGGTCCGGGGGAAGTAGGTCAGAAGATCGTAGAGCGTCTCGATGCCGAGGGTGCTGAGCTGCTTGGCCCGGGTCGGACCTACGCCGGCCAGGGCCGTCACGGCGGTGAAGAGGTCCACAGGCGTCGCTCCTTTCCTGGAAATATCAGATCCATTATAAAAGATCCCGTCCCCGGGCGCAAGGGCGGCGGCGCTTGTAATTCCCGGCGGGGAATGGTATTATATTATGGGCGGATATCGCGCCCCTCACACCATTTTCCGCGCCTGCCGCGGACCCATTCTCTTGGAAGGAGAGACATACCATGCCCAAAACCCTGCTGCTTCTGGAGGGCGGCGCATACCGGGGGATCTTCACCGCCGGCGCGCTGGACGTCTTCCTGGAGCGGGATCTCTATTTTGACGCTGTGGCGGGTATTTCCGCCGGAGCCATGTGCGGCTACCACTTCCTGGGCCGGAGCCACGGGCGAATCCGGCAGATTCTGATGGAGTACGGCAATGACCCCCGGTATTTCAGCACCCGGAACCTGGTGCGGTCGGGAAATTCCATCGGCCGGGATTTTCTGTTCTACGATTTGCTGGAGAAGATCCCCTTTGATCTGCGGACCTTCCGCGAGAGCCCGACGGTTTTCGCCGTGGGCGCGACCAACTGCCGCACCGGCCGGATCACATACTTTGAAAAAGGGAAGACCGGCGATTTGAACCGGTGCATCCTGGCCTCCAGCAGCCTGCCGCTGACCAGCAAGAAAATCTGGATTGACGGCGAGCCCTATCTGGACGGCGGCGTGGCGGAGCACGCGCCGCTGACCTATTGGAAGGAGCACCCCGAGTATGACCGGGTGGTGCTGGTGCTGACCCGGCCGCTCCAGGCCCGGAAGCTGCCCCTGTCCCGGCTCCAGCGGCGGACCTATCGGATGGTCTACGGCCGGAACCGGGTCCTGCTGCCGCTGCTGCTGCAGGAACCCCAGCTCTTCAACGAGCAGCGCACCGAGATTATGAAGCTGGTCCGAAGCGGAAAGCTCTTTATCCTGGGCCCCGACCGCCGGTTCCGCGTAGAGCGGGTGGAGCGGGACCCCGCCCGCATCCAGGAGGGCTACGAACTGGGCCGCCAGGAGGCCGAAACCCACTGGGAGGATCTGAAGCGCTACCTGGAGGGAACCGTGTAACAGCGGGGACGGAGGGGAGGAAAGAAGTGCTCCGCGCGGTACGGGCGGCGGCAATCTTTATCATTCCTTAATTTGTACTCCCTCCAAATTTGTGGTACCATGAAACAAAATGCGAAAGGATAAGCGCTATGGTCTATCTGGGCTGTCATCTCTCTTCGGCGGGGGGCTATGCCGCCATGTGCAAAACGGCTGCCGAAATCGGGGCTGACACGTTTCAATTTTTCACCCGCAATCCCCGGGGCGGCAAGGCCAAGGCCTTCGATCCGGCGGATGCGGCGGTGCTCTCCGGCGCCATCGCGGCGGGGACCCTGGGACCGGTGGTGGCCCACGCGCCCTATACCATCAATCCCTGCTCGGCGGACCCCCGGGTCCGGGAATTTGCCTGGGAGACCATGGCCGACGACCTTGCCAAGCTGGACCAGATCCCCGGCGTCTATTACAACTTCCATCCCGGCTCCCATGTGGGGCAGGGGGTGGAGACCGGGATCGACCGGATCGTCGAGGCCCTCAATGGGGTGCTGACCGCCGGGGGAAGGACCCCGGTGCTGCTGGAGACCATGGCCGGGAAGGGCAGCGAGGTGGGCGGCCGGTTTGAAGAGCTCCGGACCATTCTGGACCGGGCGGACCGGCCGGACCGGCTGGGCGTCTGTCTGGACACCTGCCACATCCATGACGGCGGCTACGACCTGGTCCACGACCTGGACGGCGTATTGGCGGAATTTGACCGGGTCATCGGTCTTTCCCGGCTGAAGGCCGTCCATCTCAACGACAGTAAAAATCCCTTGGGTGCGAAAAAGGACCGCCATGCCGTCATCGGCGGCGGCTATCTGGGACTCCCGGCGCTGGCGGCGGTGGTGCGCCATCCGGCCCTCCAGGGCCTGCCCATGGTGCTGGAGACCCCCAATGAGCTCCCCGGCTATGCGGCGGAGATTGCACTCTTACGAAAGGAGGCGGCCCGGTGAAGCGGCTGCGCGACAACCAATATTTTCACCTGGGGGCGATGATCCTGGCGGTCATCACCATCAGCATCCTGCTGCTGGCGGTGGTGCTGAACTTCTCTAGCTTTATGGCCGTGGTCAAGACGGTTTTTGGGGCCTTTTCTCCGGTCATCAGCGGCGCGGTGTTTGCCTATCTGCTGAACCCGCTGATGAATTTTTTGGATAAGCGGCTCTATCCGGCGCTGCTGCGGCGCAAGCTGCCGGAGCGGAAGGCCTACAAGCTCAGCCGGGTGGCGAGCCTGATTTTCGCCCTGCTCTTTGCGCTGGTGCTGCTCTATGAGTTCTTCTCCATGCTGCTGCCCCAGCTGGTGGAGAGCATCACCGGCATCATCAACAACCTCTCCACCTACTACGCCGACGCGGAGAAGTTCGTCCTGGGCTTCCTGGCCGACAACCCCGATCTCTCGGCCCAGGCGGACAAGCTGATGGAGCAGTTCTATCAGTTCCTGGAGGGGTGGTTCAACCCGGACCTGCTGAGCAATATCAACTCCATTTTCGCCAGTGTGACCAGCTCGGTGCTGTCGGTGATTCGGACGCTGCTGAATCTGCTGATCGGCGTGGTGGCGGCGGTGTATATCCTCTGGTCCCGGGACCGGTTCCTGGCCCAGGCCAAGAAAATCGCCGTGGCGACCATGTCCCAGGAACGAGCCGACCGGTTCTTCGACCTGGGCCGCCGGATTCACAAGGTCTTTTCCGGCTTTATCATCGGCAAGCTGGTGGACAGCCTGATTATCGGCGTGCTGTGCTACATCGGCGCGCTGATTCTGCGGTTCCCCTATCCGGCCCTGGTGGCCACGGTAGTGGGCGCCACCAATGTCATCCCGTTTTTCGGCCCCTTTATCGGGGCAATTCCCTGCGCTTTCCTGATTTTGCTGGTGGACCCCCTCAAGTGCCTGTACTTTGTGATCTTTATTTTTGGCCTCCAGCAGCTGGACGGCAACGTCATCGGTCCCCGGATTCTCGGCGACACCATCGGCATCTCGGGCTTCTGGGTGCTGGTGTCCATCACCGTGGCGGGCAGCCTCTTCGGCTTTGCGGGGATGCTGCTGGGCGTGCCGGTGTTTGCGGTGCTGTATATGCTTCTGAGCGAGACCGTGGCGGACAGGCTCCGCCGGAAGAAGCGTCCCGTGGAAACAGCCGCCTACCGGGGCCTCCAGAAGGTGGAGGATTTGGGCTTTGCGGCGGAACAGGAGGTCGAGCAAGCTGAACTTTCTGAGAAATAACTTCTATGGACGCCTGGGCCGGATGATACTGGCCGTGGTGGCCGTGTCTATCCTGATGCTGGCGGCGGTCTTTTATCTGCCCCAGATTCAGAGCGCCGTGGGGGCCTTTTTCGGGGCGCTGCGGCCCATCCTCACCGGCATGGTGGTGGCCTATCTCCTCACCCCCATCGCCAAGCGGCTGGAGGCCTGGCTTTTCAAGGGCTTTTCCAAGTCGAAGCGCCTGGCGGCCAAGGCGGAGAAGCTCAGCCGGGGCCTTGCCGTAGTGGGAGCGCTGCTCTTCCTGCTGCTGCTGGTGGCGGGCTTTTTCGCCATGCTGCTGCCGCAGCTCTTTACCTCTCTGATGAACCTGGCCAACGCCATTCCCGGCTATTTCCGCGACGCTGAGACGACGCTGCTCAAATGGCTGGAGGATGATCCGCAGCTCCGGACCTTTGTGGAGACCCAGCTGACCAAGGTCTATCAGGGCCTGACCGGGATGCTGAACCCCGAGACCCTCAACAAGGTCTGGGATATGCTCTCGGGACTGACCTCCTCCGTGCTGTCGGTGGTCGGCGTCTTTGTGGACTTTCTGCTGGGACTGGTGGCTTCGGTCTATATCCTCTGGTCCCGGCCCAAATTCCTGGCCCAGGCCAAGAAGCTGGTGGCGGCATTGTGCCGTCCTGCCTTGGCCGACCGGCTCTTCGACGTGGCCCGCCGGGCGCACAAAACCTTCTCGGGCTATATCGTCGGGACCCTCACCGACGCCCTGATCGTCGGCGTTATCACCTATGTGGCATCGCTGCTGCTGGGCTTTCCCTACGCGCCCATCATCGCCACGGTGGTGGGCTGCACCAACATTATCCCCATTTTGGGCCCCTTTCTGGGGGCAGTGCCCAGCGCGATTCTGATTTTGCTGGTGGACCCCTGGAAGTGCCTGTATTTTATCGCATTTATCATCATTTTACAGCAGGTGGACGGCAATATCATTGCGCCCCGGATTATCAGCGGCAATACCGGCCTCTCGGGCTTCTGGGTGCTGACGGCCATCTCCGTGGCCGGAAGCCTCTTCGGCCTGGCGGGCCTGGTGATCTGCGTGCCGGTGACGGCTGTGGCCTACGCCCTGTTCTCGGAGTGGATCTCCGGACGGTTGGCGAAAAAGGGGATGCCCACTGACACGGCGGCCTACGGCGCCATCCGGGAGATGGCGGACCTGGAGCCGCCTCAAAAGGAGAATCCATGAACCAATTTCTCGAGCTTTTATCCCAACTGTCTGAGGCGGTCCCGGCGGCGGACCTCCTCAACGCGGTCCTGCGGTATCTCTTCCCGGTGCTGGCCCTGGTGATTCTGGGCCGGTGCGCCCGGTCGCTGCTGCTCTATCACAAGGAGCCGGAGATCTGGGCCTGGCTGTCGGCCCCCAACGGCGACCGGCTGCCCGTCACCCACTGGGAGACGCTGCTGGGCCGGGCCAAGACCTGCGACGTGGTGCTGGACTACCCCACCATCTCCCGCAGTCACGCCGTCCTCACCCGCTATGATGACGGCTCCTGGACCGTCTCCGACGTGGGCTCCAAGGGCGGCATCCAGGTCAACGGCGTCGCCACATCCATGGAGGTCGTGGCCTACGGCGACAAGATCTCCCTGGGCGGCGTGGAGTTCACCCTGGTGCCCATCACCAAGAAGCAGGAGGTCATCCAGGCCGAGGTCCGTACCCGGGCCGGAGACACCATCCATCCCTTCTTCACCCTGTTCTTCCTGTCGCTCTTTCAAATTCTGGCGGCGGTCAATCTGGCCCTGCCCGAGGCCGAGGACGGCCCCGTCATTCTCACGGCCTTCGGCGTGCTGATCGCCATGGAGTGGGGCCTCTTCGTCTTTATGCGCATCCTCCGCCGTACCGGCTTCGAGGTGGAGACCATCGCTTTCTTCCTCTGCACCCTGGGCCTGGCGGTCATCGCCTCCGACGCCCCGGGAGAGCTGACCAAGCAGCTGGTCTGCATCGGCGCGGGCATTGTGCTGTTTCTCTTCCTCTGCTGGTCCCTCCGGGACCTGGAGCGGGCCAAAAAGTTCCGGTATCTGGCCGCTGTGGGCGGAATCGGCCTGCTGCTGATCAACCTGGTCTTCGGTGTGGAGCAGTACGGCGCGAAAAACTGGATCTATATCGCCGGCATGAGCTTCCAGCCCTCGGAGCTGGTGAAGATCTGCTTTATCTTCGTCGGCGCGTCCACCCTCCAGCGGATTATGACCAAGCGGAATATGTTCCTGTTTATCGCCTATTCGGCCATGATCTGCGGCTGCCTGGTGCTGCTGAGCGACTTCGGCACGGCCCTGATCTTCTTTGTGGCCTTCCTGGTCATCGCCTATATGCGCTCGGGGTCCTTCGCCACCATCGCCCTGATTGTGGCGGCCACGGGCTTCGGCGGCGTGCTGGCATTGCGCTTCAAGCCCTACATTCTCAGCCGCTTCTCAGCCTGGGGCCACGTCTGGGAGGACGCCGCCAACACCGGCTACCAGCAGACCCGGTCCATGATGTGCATTGCCTCCGGCGGCCTCTTCGGCCTGGGAGCGGGCCGGGGCTGGCTCCAGTACGTGGGCGCTTCGGATACGGACCTGGTCTTCGCCTTTATCGGTGAGGAATGGGGCCTGCTGATGTCCATTTTTATGATCCTGGCGGTGGTCTGTCTGGCCGCCTTTGTGGTGAAATCCGCCTCGGTGGGCCGCAGCAGTTTCTATACCATCGGCGCCTGCGCTGCCGGAGCCATTCTTCTCATTCAGACCATGCTCAACGTCTTCGGCACCGTGGATCTGCTGCCTCTCACCGGCGTGACATTCCCCTTTGTGTCCAACGGCGGCTCCAGTATGATCGCCTGCTGGGGCCTGCTGGCCTTTATCAAGGCTGCCGACACCCGGCAGAACGCGTCCGTGGCCGTCAAGCTGCCGTCGAAGCGTGAGGCAGAGGAGGGCGAGGCATGAAGAGACTGTCCAATCGCACGATTTTCCTGTTGATTCTCATGGGGGTTCTGGTTCTGGGTCTGGGCTTCTTCACGGTCCGGTACTTCCTCTACGCCGGGGAGTGGGTCACCTTCCAGGGCAGCCCCCACGTCTATTCCGGCTCCAACCTCTCCAGCGGCAAGGTCACCGACCGGGACGGCGTGCTGCTCCTGGACAGCACCGACGGCCGGGTCTACGCCGAGGACCCGGTGATCCGGGCCGCCACCATGCACCTGCTGGGCGACCGCTACGGCTATATCTCCGCGCCGGTGCTCACCGAATACGCCGACTATCTCGTGGGCTTCAACCCGGTCAACGGCATCTTCGGCCAGAACCAGGGAGCCAATACCGCCGTGCTGTCCATCTCAGCCCAGGTCCAGAAGGTGGCCTATGAGGCGTTGGGCAACTACCACGGCACCGTCGGCGTCTATAACTACAAGACCGGCGAGATCCTCTGCGCCGTCACCTCGCCCAGCTATGATCCGGACAATATGCCCGACGTGGAGGGCGATCAGACCGGCGCCTATGACGGCGTATATCTCAACCGCTTTTTCCAGACCAGTACGGTTCCCGGGTCGATCTTCAAGATCGTCACTGCCGCCGCGGCCCTGGAGACCCTGGGCGACCTGTCCGGCCGGACCTTCACCTGCAACGGCACCCTGGATATCGGCGGCGACACCCTGGTCTGCAACGGCACCCACGGGGCGCAGACCCTGACCCAGGCCTTCGCCAACAGCTGCAACGTGGCCTTCGGCCATCTGGCCATGGAGCTGGGCCCCGACGTCCTGGAGGCATATGCCGAGAAGCTGGGCATTACCGAGAGCCTGACCTTCGACGGCCTGACCACCGCCGCGGGAAGCTTTGATTTGACCGACGCCGCCGACTTCGAGGTGGCCTGGTCCGGCTGCGGCCAGTATAACGACCTCATCAACCCCTGCCAGTATTTGACGGTCCTGGGCGTCATCGCCAACGGCGGCGAGGCGGCCCTGCCGTATATGATGGACCGGGTGGAGGGCGGCCTTCTGAACGGCTATGAGCACGGCAAGGTCACCACCGGCCGCGTCCTGGACCGGTCGGTCACCGACACTGTGGCCCAGATGATGCGCAACAACGTGGTCAATGTCTACGGCGCGTGGCAGTTCCCGGACCTGGAGGTCTGCGCCAAATCCGGCACCGCCGAGCTGAGCCCCGGGGATACGCCCAACGCCACCTTTGCTGGCTTTATCCGGGATGAGAACTATCCCTTGGCCTTTATCGTCATCATCGAGCACGGCGGCGCAGGCAGCGCCGCGGCCGCGCCCATTGCCGGACAGGTCCTCAACGCCTGCGTCTCGGTGTTGGACGCCGAATAGGCCTGGTTCCCGGCGCGGCACGCCGGGAACCTATGGCAGCACCGCACAATTTGGCAAGAGCATTCGGCCAAAGATTTTGCCTCATACGAAAGTTATAAAAGGGCGGGAATACTGTATGTATTTCCCCCTTTTATAACTGCACGGATGGGGCAAAAGATTG
>DVFN01000072.1 GCA_018713205.1 Candidatus Avoscillospira stercorigallinarum
TCGGTGCGGTAACACCTCTCCAGCGGAGCTGGATGGAGAATTCTACGGGGCTTCGCCCCTAGGAATCTCGGCTTGCGCCGACATTCCAAGAATTCTTCAATCAGTCAGCCTACGGCTGACAGCTCCCCTCAAGGGGAGCCTTCCCTCTCAGGCATCCGGCCCTGTCGGGGTCGGCGATACTACAGCTCTGTAGCCGTACAATTAGATTTCATAAGGAGTGTTTCACATGTTATACAGCGAAAAAGTCATGGACCATTTCCAGAATCCCCGGAACGTGGGTAAGATGGAGGACGCCGACGGCGTCGGCGAGGTGGGCAACGCCAAGTGCGGCGACATTATGAAAATGTATATCAAGGTGAATGACGGCGTCATCACCGACGTGAAGTTCAACACCTTCGGCTGCGGCAGCGCCATTGCCACCAGCTCCATGGCCACGGAGATGATTAAGGGCAAGTCCATCGAGGAGGCCCTGACCCTCTCCAACAAGGCCGTGGTGGAGGCCCTGGACGGGCTGCCGGCCAACAAGATCCACTGCTCCGTGCTGGCCGAGCAGGCGGTGAAGGCCGCGGTCAAGGACTACTATGAGCGTCAGGGCATCGCCTACGACCAGGAGGCCCTCTGCACCGGCGACTGCGAAGCCTGCGGCCACGACCATGGATAAGATCTGGTATTGCGACTCCCACGCCCACTATGATCAGCGGCGGTTCCGGGAGGACCAGGCCCAGCTGCTGGACGCCATGGCCAGTCACGACATCGGGCTGATCGTCAATGTGGGCTGTGACCTGCCCTCTTCGCTCCAGTCTGTGGCCCTCAGCGAGAAATACGACTTTATCTATGCCGCCGTGGGCTCCCACCCCGACGACGCCGACCATGTGGACGAGGGGACGCTGGCGATGTACCGCCAGCTCTCGGAGAAGGAGAAGGTCGTGGCCATCGGCGAAATCGGCCTGGACTATCACTACGAGGACGTGCCCCGGGCCGTGCAGCAGCGGGCCTTCCGGCTCCAGCTGGAGCTGGCCCGGGAGCTAAACCTGCCGGTCATTGTCCACGAGCGGGAGGCCCACGGCGACGCCATGGAAATTCTCGATGATTTTCCGGAGGTCCGGGGCGTGTTCCACTGCTATTCCGGATCACTGGAGATGGCCCGGGAGCTGGTCAAACGGGGCTGGTACCTGGGCTTTACCGGGGTCATCACCTTTAAAAACGCCCGCAAGGCGGTGGAGGTGGCCCAATGGGCGCCGCTGCACCGGCTGCTGGTGGAGACCGACTGCCCCTATATGGCCCCCGAGCCCTACCGGGGGCAGCGGAGCGACTCTACCATGATCCCGAAGATGGTGGAGAAGATTGCCGCGCTCCGGGGGCTTCCCGTGGAGACCGTGGCCAAGGCCACCCGGGAGAACGCCATGGAGCTCTTCGGAATTCCCAGGAGGTAGCCATGCAGAATATCCCCATGTTTACCGGCGTCCACGGGATGGCCACGCTGATTTTGAAGGAGATCCCGATCTCCGGCCTGGCTTATGTGCTGGTGCGGTCGGTGTGGAAGGACGATTTGGCCGGGCTGTTGGCCGAATGCCGGGATTTCTGCCGCGCCGCCGGGGCTGAGGCGGTCTACGGCTCCTGGGAGACGAGAGACCTGCCCGCCGCCCACGCCTATGACGTGCTGGAGCTGACTTTGGACCGGGACCGGCTGCCCCCGCCGCCGGAGCCGTTGGCGCTGACGCCCCTGACGGCCCGGAACGGCCCGGACTATCTGGCGGTGTACAACCGCTGCTTTGGGAAGCTGCCCGGGCATGCCTCCTACGGCCCCAAGGACATCCAGCGGCTCCAGGGGAAGAATTTGGCCTTTCTGGTCTACCGGGACGGCGTCCCCGCCGCCGTGGCGGAGCTGGGCGAGAACAAGCTGGAGGGCCTGGGCGTCCTGCCGGAATTCCGCGGCCTGGGCTGGCTGCTGGCCCTGACCGCGCTGGCCCGGCTGCCGGGGCCGGTTCTGTCCCTGCGGGTGGTCAGCACCAATGAGCGGGCCCTGGCGCTGTACCGGCGCATCGGCTTCGGCGGGGCGCAGGTGGTCAGCCGCGTGTGGAGATTATAGGAAATGGGCTTTCCATCCCGGCCCGGGTGTGTTATACTGAAAGGCAGCAAGATAAAGAGAGGGACGGCCATGGAACAGAAACAAAAACGCGGATTGATGCTGGGATTGACGGCGCTGCTGGCGCTGGGGGCCTTTTTCCTGCGCCAGGCACAGCTGCGCACCGCCTACGATGAGAGCGGTATGATACGGCCCGGCGCCGGCTTGGGCATTTTCACCTGGTATACCATCGGCGCGGTGCTGCTCCTGGCGGCGCTGGCGTTTTTCCTGGCCAAGCGGCAGGATTACGGCGCGATTGCCAGCCGGTCGCCGCTGACGGCCATTGTCATCTGTCTGGCCGCCTTCGGGACTGTGATCGGCAGTATCATGCAGTATCTCAGCCCGGAGAAGAGCGTCGATACGATATTGGCCCTGCTGAGTCTTTTTTCCGGCGTCTGCTGGCTGATGATGGCCCTGGGCGGGCTCCAGGGAAAACGACTGCACCCGCTGCTCTACTTCCTGCCGGTCATCGCCTACGGCGCGAGATTGGCCCTGGATTTCCGGTCCCTGAGCAGCGATCCGGTGATCCTCGACTACTGCTATGACCTGCTGGCCCTGATCTTCACCATGTGCGCCCTGCTGGAGCTGGGGGCCTTCGCCTTTGACCGGGGCCGCCGCCGCCGTACGGTCTTCTTTGCCTTGGGCGGCGTGTTCTTCTGCGCGGCCGCGCTGGCCGACGCCTCCCTGACCGAGGCCGCCTCCACCGGCGGCGCGCTGCTGTACCTCTTCGCAGAGGCTGCCGTGCTGCTGAAGCCGGTCAAAAAGCAATAAGTCCAAAAGGCGGCTCTTCCGGGGCCGCCTATTTGTGGTTGATTTTATGGTTCGACCAGGCGCAGACGCCTTGTTTTGCCCGATGCAACCGGCAGTTGCGGGAAATTCCAGGGCCGCCTGGTGGTATGCAACCGGTTTTTTTGGTACGATGACACCACCCAACAAGACAGGAGGATATGCAATATGACCCTTGCAGAAAAAATCATCCGCCTTCGGAAAGAGCAGGGCTGGTCTCAGGAGGAGCTGGCCCACCGGCTGGAGGTTTCCCGGCAGGCAGTGTCCAAATGGGAGTCCATGGCCTCGGTGCCGGACCTGGACAAGATCCTCAAGCTGAGCCAGCTCTTTGGTGTCAGTACCGACTATCTGCTGAAGGATGACGCCGCGGAGGAGACGGGCTTCGCCGCCGACGATGAGACGCCGGATCGCGGCCGTACGGTGACCATGGAGGAGGCCAACGCCTATCTGGCCCAGGCGGCTCAATCAGCCCGGCGAATTGCCCTGGGCGTTGGGCTGTGCATTCTCTCGCCGGTGCCGCTGATTTTTCTGGGCGCACTGTCGGAGTACGGCAAGGCCCCGATTCCGGAACATGCCGCCGGAAGCGTAGGCGTGACCATCCTGCTGCTTTTTATCGCCTGCGCTGTCGCCTTATTCGTCACCGAAGGATTTAAGCTCCACCGGTACGAATACCTGGAGAAAGAGCCCATCGCCTTGACTTACGGCGTGGCCGGTATGGTGGAAGCCAAAAAGGAGCAATTCGCACCGGTTTTCAAATCGGCTGTAGTCACAGGCGTGACCCTGTGCATTTTGAGCTTGGTGCCGCTGCTGCTCTCTGCCATGGGGGAGAACGAATTTCTGACGGCCTGCTGCGCCGCCCTGCTGTTTCTGTTCGCGGCGGCCGGGGTGTTTCTGATCGTCCTCAGAGGCATCGTCTGGGGCAGCTATGCCCGGCTGTTGGAGGAGGGAGACTACACCCCGGAGAATAAAGCCGCGGAGAAACGAAACGAACCCTTTCACGCCTTTTACTGGTGTGCCGTCACGGCGCTGTACCTGGGCCTGAGCTTTTATTCCAACGCCTGGCACCGGACCTGGATCGTCTGGCCCGTTGCAGCCGTCCTTTTCGCCGGTCTCCAGGCATTGCGCAACGCCCGCAAGGAATAAAATGTACGTTGACCGGCGGTGCGGCACGGGCGGATATACAATCCGCCCCTACGGCGTGAACGGAGGACAGTGCGGCCGGCGGAGTGCCTTGCACACGGAGGGTTGCGGACGCGCCATGCGCGCCCCTACGGCGGGCGGAATCATCGAACCTGGGCGGAAATCGGAACCTGGTCCGGGCGGCCATAAAGGCCGCCCCTACGAGAGGACCGGGAGCGTGTTCGTAGGGGCGGATTGCATATCCGCCCGCACCGCACCGCCGCGTCGGACGCACCCCGCCGAACGCACTCCGTAGGGGCCGATGCCCACATGTCACATAAGTTTCCAATATATAGAAGCAATGAATCTTGTCGATCCCGCATAGATATTTGCGGCCGAATGGAAAAAACCGGGACGCCTTGCGGGCGTCCCGGTTTTCAGACTGTCAAAAAACCTCGCTGAAAGCTGATGTGACAGAGCAGCGGGGAATGTGTGCAAGGGGTTAAGACCCCTTGCGCGTTCAATCAACACGTATTTTTAAACTTTTTCCAAAAGTTTAAAAATACGC
>DVFN01000073.1 GCA_018713205.1 Candidatus Avoscillospira stercorigallinarum
GCGGCGCGTCAGCGCCCTTTGCACACGCCGAAACCCTGCGGGAAGCCTTCGGTGCGGCAACACCTCTCAGTCAGCCTACGGCTGACAGCTCCCCTCGAGGGGAGCCTTCCCTCTCACGCATCGCACCCCAAAGCCTCTCCTTGAGGAGAGGTGGCACGCGAAGCGTGACGGAGAGGTGTGCCGCCGCGCAGCGGCGGCGGCGCGCAAGCGCCCTCTGCACACGCCGAAACTCTGCGGGAAGCTTTCGGTGCGGTAACACCTCTCAGTCAGCCTACGGCTGACAGCTCCCCTCGAGGGGAGCCTTCCCTCTCAGGCGACGCACCCCAAAGCCTCCGGGGAGCCTTTGTAGGCGGCGCGGAGATCCGCTCCTACAGATGCGGTGCATCCCCGTAGTTCTCTCCATTTCACCACTGAAAAGAGGTTTTTCCATGCTGGAATTACAACATCTCACCCTGACGGTTCCTGCCGAGACCGGGACCATGGACATCCTCAAGGACGTCTCCCTGACCGTGCCGGACCATCGGTTTATCGTCATCACCGGCCCCAACGGCGGCGGCAAGACCAGTCTGGCCAAGGTCGTCATGGGTCTCAATACCCCCACCTCCGGGAAAATCATCTGGAACGGCGAGGACGTCACCGGCCTGTCCATTGCGGAGCGGGCGCGGAAGGGCATTTCCTACGGCTTCCAGCAGCCCCCCCGGTTCAAGGGCATGAAGGTCGCCGATCTTCTGTCCATCGCGGCCGGACGGAAGCTGTCCCACAAGGAGGTCTGTGATTATCTGACCCAGGTGGGACTCTGCGCCCGGGACTATGTGGACCGGGATGTGGACGCGTCCCTCTCCGGCGGCGAGGTCAAGCGCATTGAAATCGCCACAGTGCTGGCCAAGGACGCCGCGCTGATGATCTTCGACGAGCCCGAGGCCGGAATCGACCTGTGGAGCTTTGCCCGGCTCACCGAGACCTTCCAGGCTCTCCACGACCGGAAGGATAAGACCATCCTGATTATCTCCCACCAGGAGCGGATCATCCGCCTGGCCGACGAGATTCTGCTGCTCTCCGGCGGCCGGATTCAGGCCCGGGGCCCCGCCGATGAGCTCTACCCGCAGATCCTGGCCGACACCGTGGCCGGCTGCTACAGACTGGAGGGAAAAACGGTATGCTGAACGACATCCAGGCGGAAATCCTCCGCCAAGTGGCCGATCTGGCTGCCCTGCCCGAGACCGGCGCGGTGAATCTCCGCTCCGACGGCCAGCGTGCCTTCCATCGGGACTCCGAGCACGTCCATATCGTCTCCAAGACCGACAAGGACGGCATCGATATCCATATCGACCCCGGTACCAAGGGCGAGACCGTCCATATTCCGGTGGTCATCACCAAGAGCGGCGTCAAGGACCTGGTGTATAACGACTTTTTCATCGGCGAGGGCGCCGAGGTGAAGATCGTCGCGGGCTGCGGCATTCACAACTGCGGCGGCTGCGATTCGGAGCACGACGGCATCCACACCTTCCACGTGGGCAAGAACGCCAAGGTCACCTATGTGGAGAAGCACTATGGCGAGGGCGACGGCGCGGGCAAACGGATTCTCAATCCCCAGACCATTCTCTATCTGGAGGAGGGCGCGTCGGTGACCCTGGACACCAGCCAGATCAAGGGCGTGGACGACACCAAGCGCTACACCCGGGCGGTGGTGGGGGAGAACGCAGAAATCGTCATCCAGGAGAAGCTGCTGACCCACGACAGCCAGAAGGCCGAGAGCGAGATGGACGTCTTTTTGAACGGCGCGGGCAGCAAGACCCGGGTGGTGTCCCGGTCCGTGGCCCAGGACAGCTCCGTGCAGATTTTCTATCCGAGAGTCGAGGGCAACGCCCCCTGCTTCGGCCACGTCAGCTGTGACGCCATCATCATGGGCGAGGCCCGGGTCCGGGCCATCCCCGAAATCACCTGCAACCACGTGGACGCCGGTCTGATCCACGAGGCCGCCATCGGCAAAATCGCCGGCGAACAGATCCTCAAACTGATGACCCTGGGCCTCACCGCCGAAGAGGCCGAGGAGAAGATCCTCGAGGGCTTTTTGCGGTAACAGCCGCCCCGTTCAGGCGACGCCCCCCCAAAGCCTCCCCTTGGTGCCCAAGGGGAGGTGGCAGGCCGAAGGCCTGACGGAGGGGATCAGAACCGGCGATCATCGCCAGCTTACAACCCCTCAGTCAGCCTACGGCTGACAGCTCCCCTTACACAGGGGAGCCTTCCCTCTCAGGCGACGGGCCCCAAAGCCTGCTCCGCGGAGACCGGCGACAGGCTTGCCTGCTGGGAGAACGTCGGAAAGGAGCAACCATGTTTTCCATCACCCTGATCTGCGTGGGCAAGTGCAAGGAGAAATTCTACATAGACGCGGCCGCCGAGTATGAGAAGCGGCTCAAGGGCTACGTCCAGTTCAAGCTCCTGGAGCTGCCGGAGTGCCGTCTGCCCGAGGACCCGTCTCCGGCGGAGATCGCCCAGGGCCTCCAGCGGGAGGCCGAGGCCATCCAAAAGGCCGTCCCCAAGGGGGCGTGGCTCTGCGTGCTGACGCCGGAGGGGAAGCTTCTGTCCTCGCCCCAGCTGGCCGAGACCTTGGCCCGGGTGAAGACCGGCGGCAAGAGCAGCGCCTGCTTCCTGATCGGCTCCTCTTTCGGCATGGATGATTCCGTCAAGCGTCAGGCCGATTTGCGCCTGTCCATGAGCCCCATGACCTTCCCCCACCATCTGGCCCGGGTGATGGTCCTGGAGCAGCTCTATCGCGCCGAGGCCATTCAGGCCGGCAGTAAGTACCATAAGTAAAGAAAAAGGAGAGTTCCACCATGATTCATCGCAAAGCTGATATCGTCACCGAATCCCGGCCCAATCTGCGGGGCGGCCAGGGTAATCCGCTGTTCCGCCACTTCTTCTCCGCCGAGGACCTGGGCGGCCGGGCCGATATGCTGGCCATCGTCATCCTCCAGCCCGGCGAGTCCGTGGGCGAGCACCCCCACAACGGCAACGGCGAGGTCTACCTGATCCTCACCGGCGCGGCCACGGTCACCGAGGACGGCGTGGACTACGAGCTCCAGGCCGGCGAGGCAGAGTTCTGCGCCGACGGCCACACCCATGCCATCCGCAACCATACCGACGCGCCCATGTCCTTCCTGGCCCTGATCGTGAAGGACCGGGCATGAGAGCGGCGCTGGTCGAAGCTCTGGCCCGGCTGGAGCTGACCCTGGACGACGGACGGCTGGACCGGCTGTGCCGCTTCGGCGACGCGCTGCTGGAGCAGAACCGGGTTATGAACCTGACGGCTATCACCGACCCCGAGGCCGTGGCCCGGCTCCACTTTGCCGATTCCCTGGCGCTGCTCCGGTGGGAGGACCTGCGGGGCAAGACGGTCCTGGATGTGGGCTGCGGCGCGGGCTTTCCCGGCGTGCCGCTGGCCATCGCCGTCCCCGAGGCCCGGGTGACCCTGCTGGACAGCCTCCAGAAGCGGGTCAATTGGCTCAAAACCGTCCTGCCCCAGCTGGAGGTCCCGGCGGACTGCGTCGCCGCCCGGGCTGAGGAATATGTGGCCCAGCACCGGGAGCAGTTCGACCTGGTCACCTCCCGGGCCGTGGCCCGGCTCAATGTCCTGGCCGAGCTCTGCCTGCCCTATGTCCGGGTGGGCGGGAGGTTCCTGGCCCTCAAGGGGGCCATGGCCCAGGAGGAGGCCGACGAGGCAAACCATGCCGTCGCCGCCCTGGGCGGCAAACTGGCCGGCATCCGGGAGTACCCCGTGGACGACGCCGTCCACCGCATCGTCGTGGTGGAAAAGGTCCGGCCCACCCCGGCGGCCTATCCCCGGAAATTTGCCAAAATCAAACAGAATCCCCTGTAGTTCCGCAAAAAGGGGGCTGCCTCTGCATGAGACAGCCCCCTTGACATTTCAATGAGACCGTAGGGGCGGCCTGTATGGCCGCCCGAGCTGCACCATGGCCGAACGCACCCACCGTAGGGCGGGGTGCCCAAACCCCGCCATGACCAGGCCATCGCAACCACCGGGGCCGGACCACAACGCACCCGGTTTCGGCGGCATGTGGGCATGCTGCCCTACGCCCGCAGCGGTCATCCAAGTGCGTTGCACCCGGGGGCAGGCGGGCCGATGTGGGTATCGGCCCCTACGAGGCAGGGCCGTAGGGGCGGCCTGTATGGCCGCCCGAGCATGCCTGCGATTTCCGCAAGTCCCCAGGTTCCGGCGGTGCGGTCAGGGCGCATATACAATGCGCCCACAGCGTGTCGAAAAAGTCTTTTCGCCACGCTGTGCGTATTTTCAAACTTTTGAAAAAGTTTGAAAATACGTGTTGATTGAACGCGCAAGGGGTCTTAACCCCTTGCACACATTCCCCGCTGCTCTGTC
>DVFN01000074.1 GCA_018713205.1 Candidatus Avoscillospira stercorigallinarum
CAGACTGTCAAAAAACCTCGCTGAAGATGTCTGTGACAGAGCAGCGGGGGAAGTGTGAAGGGGGCAAAAAGCCCCCTTCGCGTTCAATCGACACGTATTTTTAAACTTTTTCTAAAGTTTAAAAATACGCACAGCGTGTCGAAAAGACTTTTTCGACACGCTGTGCCGGCCTCACGGCCGGCGCTTTTTTGGGTTGCGGTGGGTGATAATGGTCTTTTTCGGCATGGGGCGCGGCTTTTCACCGGGGCTGGGCGGGATCAGGCAGCGCTTGCCGAAGCCGATCAGGTCGGTGCGGCCTGCCTTGACCAGGGCCTCGTGGACCAGACGGTAGTTTTTTGGATTTTTATACTGGATCAGCGCCCGCTGCATGGCCTTTTCATGGGGATTGGTGGGCACGTAGACCTTTTCCATGGTCCGCGGGTCCAGACCGGTGTCGTACATGACCGTGGACACCGTCGAGGGCGTGGGATAGAAATCCTGGACCTGCTCGGGCATATAGCCCAGGTCCCGCAGGTACTCGGCCAGCTCCACGGCCTCCTTGAGGGTGGAGCCCGGATGCGAGGACATCAGATAGGGCACCACATACTGCTTGAGCCCCAGCTGCTGGTTGAGCCGCTGATACTTCTCGAGGAACCGCGCATAGACCTGGTGCCGGGGCTTGCCCATCTTGTCCAGCACCGCGTCGGCCACATGCTCCGGAGCCACCTTCAGCTGGCCGGAGACGTGGTACTTGACCAGCTCCTTGAAAAAGGTATCGCTGGGATCGGCCAGCAGATAGTCAAAGCGGATGCCGCTGCGGATAAAGACCTTCTTGACGCCGGGCAGCTTCCGGAGCTTCCGCAGCAGGCTCAGATAGTCGCTGTGGTCGGCCCGCAGATTCTTGCAGGGCGTCGGGAAGAGGCACTGCCGGTTCTGACAGACGCCCTTGCTGAGCTGCTTGGCGCAGGCGGGCTGGCGGAAGTTGGCCGTGGGACCGCCCACGTCGTGGATATAGCCCTTAAACTCCGGGTCGGCGATGATCTTTTCCGCCTCGGCCAGAATGGAAGCGTGGCTCCGGGCCTGGATGATCCGGCCCTGATGGAAGGTCAAGGCGCAGAAGCTGCACGCGCCGAAGCAGCCCCGGCAGGACACCAGGCTGAATTTCACCTCGGCGATGGCCGGGACGCCGCCCAGAGCTTCGTAGCTGGGGTGATAGGTCCGGGCGTAGGGCAGGTCGTAGACACGGTCCATCTCCTGCTGAGAAAGGGGCTTCTGGGGCGGGTTCTGAACCACATAGAGGTTGGGGCCATAGGGCTCGATCAGCCGTTTGGCGGTGAAGGGGTCGGTGTTCCGCGACTGAATGCGGAAGCTCTCGGCGTACTTTCGGCCGTCCCGGACGATTTCATCGTAGCTCGGCAGGGTGATGGATTCCACCGCCTGATCCGGCTGTTTGCAGGCAAAAACCGTGCCGTCGATCCAGGTGATATCCTTGACCTGCATGCCGCTGTTGAGGGCGTCGGCAATCTCCACCACAGCCCGCTCCCCCATGCCGTACATCACCAGGTCGGCCTGGGAATCGAGGACGATGGACCGCTTGCGCTTGCCGGACCAGTAGTCGTAGTGAGCCAGACGGCGGAGGCTGGCCTCGATGCCGCCCAGGAGAATCGTGGCGTGGGGATAGGCCCGGCGGATCAGGTTGCAGTAGACCACGGCGGCATAGTCGGGCCGCTTGCCCATGACGCCTCCGGGGGTAAAGGCATCGGTGTCCCGGCGGCGCTTAGAGACGGCATAGTGGTTGACCATGGAGTCCATATTGCCGCCGGTGACCAAAAAGCCCAGTCGGGGCTCCCCCAGGGCCCGGACCGACTGCGGGTTCTTCCAGTCGGGCTGGGAGAGGATGCCGACCTTATAGCCCGCGTCCTCCAGGACCCGGCTGATGATGGCGTGGCCGAAGGAGGGGTGATCCACATAGGCGTCGCCGACGATATAGACGAAGTCGCATTGGTCCCAGCCGCGCTCCTCCATATCCTTCCGGGAAACAGGGAGAAAATCCGACATAGCGTCCTCCTATCTCGTGCCGGTGGAGCCGAAGCCGCCGGTCCCCCGCTGGGTATCGGACAGGGAATCGGCCTCGGTGAATTGCGCCGTCAGGTAGGGCACCAGGACCAGCTGGGAAATCCGCTCGCCGGGCTCGACGGTCTGGGGCTCCGTCCCGTGGTTGTGGAGGGCGGTTTTCAGCTCGCCCCGGTAGTCGCTGTCGATAACGCCCACCTTGTTGGCCGGGGCCAGATCCCGCTTCAGGGCCAGACCGCTACGTCCGAAGACCAGACCCACATAGCCCCGGGGGATCTCCACGGCCAGACCGGTGGGGATCATGGCGGTCTCCCCGGGCCCGATGGTCACCGGGGCCTCCAGACAGGCGCAGAGGTCCGCCCCGGCAGCCTCCTCCGTGGCATAAACCGGCAGCTTCGCCGCCGGATGGAGTTTTTTCACAGATATCTTCATAGGAAATTTCCTTTCCAAGAGAAGTAAGGGCGGGGAAGAGAATAGAGAAGAGCGAAGAATGAAAAAGTGCGCTTCGCGCCGTAGGGGCGCGCAATGCGTGTCCGCTTGACCCCCGGGTGCAAGGCTCCCCGTGGACTGCACCCGGTCCGGGCAGGCTCCCCTTGAGGGGAGCTGTCAGCCGTAGGCTGACTGAGAGGTGTTACCGCACCAAAGACTTGCCGCAAAATCCCGGCGTGTGCAAAAGGGCGCTGACGCGCCGCCGCCCTGCGGGCGGCACACCTCTCCGTCACGGCTTCGCCGTGCCACCTCCCCTCAAGGGGAGGCTTTGGCCGCGATGGTGCCGCCGCCCAGGAGCAGGGGGCCGTCGTAGAATACGGCGGATTGCCCCGGCGTCACGGCCCGCTGAGGGTTGTCGAAGACCAGCTCCACGCCGGTCTCGGTGGGATAGATGGTACAGGGGGCCGCCTGGGGGCTGTAGCGCACCTTGGCCTGGGCCCGGAGCGGCGTATGGAGGGCGTCGAAGGGCTGGAAGTTCACATCCCGCACCGCCACCCGGGTCTGGTAGAGCGCCTCGTCGGGACCCAGGCGCACCGTGCCGTCGGCATCCTTGCCGGTGACGTAGATCCGCTGGCCATAGGCCACCTCCAGGCCCCGGCGCTGGCCGGTGGTATAGGCCTCCTGGCCCTTATGGGGGCCCAGATCCTCGCCGTCGGGGCCGACAAACCGGCCGGGATGGAGCACCGCGCCGTCCTCCCGGAGAAACCGCAGATAATCGCCGTCGGGGATAAAGCAAATGTCCTGGCTGTCGTGCTTGGAGGACACGGTCAGCCCCGCGGCCGCAGTCATGGCCCGGGCTTCCTCCTTGCTCAGATCCCCCATGGGAAACATCACCCGGGCCAGCTGGTCCTGGGTCAGACCATAGAGCATATAGGTCTGGTCCTTCTTCCCGTCCCGGGCCGTGTAGAGAAGCCAGCGGCCGTGCTCCCGGGTCAGACGGGCATAGTGGCCGGTGGCCACGGCGTCATAGCCCAGGGTCTGGGCCATCGCAAGAAACCGTCCAAATTTCAAAGCCTTATTACAGAAGATACAGGGATTCGGCGTCTCGCCCCGGCCATAGGCGGCCTTGAAGGGTTCAATCACCGCCCGGCGGAATTCGTCCTGCCAGTCGAAGCAGTAAAACCCGATCCCCAATGCGGCAGCGGTACGGCGCGCCTCCTCGGCCTCTGCCCCGCCGTAGGGGTGGAGCAGCATCGTGGCTCCGTCCACATGGTAGCCCTCGGCCCGGAGCGCCAGCACCGCAGCGGCGGAGTCCACCCCGCCGGACATGGCCGCCAGAATCTTCTTCATGGTATCACATCCTTTGTGGATATATGGTACAATAGCCCCGGACAAATTGCAAGCCGATTCCCCATTTTCAATTCCTCTCAATTGTGGTATAATAGCCGAGATTTCCCGAGATTCCAACGAAACAGGCCGGGACCACTATCTCGTCCCGGCCTAATAAGGAGCCTTGCCATGCAGCATCGTTTTTTCGCCCTGATCTCCCGTATGCGCTACATCGGCCGCTGGGGGCTGATGCGCAACACCTTCCAGGAAAACGTCCAGGAGCACAGCCATATGGTGGCGGTGCTGGCCCACGGGCTGGCCATGATCCAGCGGGACATCCTGCACCAGCCCGCCGATCCGGACCGCTGCGCGGCGGCGGCGCTGTTCCATGACGCCTCGGAGATTCTCACCGGCGATCTGCCCACGCCCATCAAGTACTACAACCCCGAAATCCGCAGTGCCTACAAGGCCGTGGAGGCCGTGACGGCCCGGAAGCTGCTGTCCATGCTGCCGCCGGAGCTGCAGCCGGGCTACGAGCCCCTGCTCACCGAGTCCGATGAGACCGTCCGCCCCATTGTCAAGGCCGCCGACAAGCTCTCGGCCTATATCAAATGCGTCGAGGAGCTCAAGGCCGGCAACAGCGAGTTTGAATCCGCCGCCCGGCAGACCGAGGCGGCATTGCGGGAGATGGAGCTTCCCTGCCTCCACTGGTTTATGGACCACTGCCTGGAGAGCTTCGGCCTCAACCTGGACCAGCTGGAGTGAGCGTCCTGCCGGTGAGGCAGGTCAGCAGGCCATCCCGCTTTCCCAGGGCGGTATCCGGACGGCGAAGGATTCGGCCGGTGGCCGCGTCGCCCAGCAAAACCGTAGGAGCCGTCCGATGGGCTGCCGCCAGCAGATGGGCCGCCGAGGTCCCCAGGGGCGCCATGCGCACCGTCCACTCCCGCCGCCCGGGGCCGCTGATGGCCACGGCCTGCTGGACATAGGGCTGCCCCAGGTATATGGCCGCGAAAAGAGCCGCTGCCTCCCGGGGCGAGAACACCAGGCAGCCCAAGTCGCCCCAGGTGACGCCGGCGTCCAGCCTGCGGCCCGTCAGACGCTGGTCCAGTTCCGGAGCCGCCCCGTCCACCGCCACGGCCTCGACGGGAAACTGGAGCCGCCGGGCGGCCTTCTCCACCGGCCGGAACCGCCGGTCGTAAAACAGCAGCAGCTTCCGCGGCTGCACCAGCCGCCCCATGGCACGGACGCCCCCCAGCACCTGGTGGAGCAGCGCGAAGTATACCGCCGCCTCGGCCTCGGTCAGAACCGTCAGCGCCAGGGCATGACAGGGCTGGAGCTTCTCCGGCAGCGGCGCGCCGTCGGCCGTCAGCAGTCCCGCCCGGCTCAGCCGCCGCAGCACCGGTTCCCGGGCCACGCCCTCCAGGCTGGAGAGGGGCTCCACCGACCGGCCTGGGGTGCTCCGGAAGTCGTTCTCGACGATCAATGCCCCGGTTCTGACGGCCCGAACCGTGCCCGACACGGAGGCATGGACCCATGCGCCGCCGTCGCTGACGCCCACCGGGTCCCCCAGCCGCACCGTCTGCCCCTCCGCCACCACCGGGCGGCATAATCCTCCCGCAAAGTCGTCGAGATAGAGCAGCACCGCGCCCGGAGCCGGGACGGCGGCTGCGGCAACGCTGGACAGTGGAACACGCATAGACGGCACAACCTTTCTCAAACATTCCCTCCCAGTGTAGCCCTTGGCCGCGGGTTTGTCCACCGGGTTAATTTTTGGAGGGATTGTTGAACCACCCCGCCCCGGCGCGAAGCCTGCGGGACCGCCCCGAGGCCTGGAGAAGGCTGGGGAAAAGTATTTTCTCCGGACCGTGACAAAAAACGGTTGCATTTCCTATGCGGAGATGATAAAATATAAAAGCTATGCGGGATTAATTCATCGGTAGAATGGCAGCTTCCCAAGCTGCACAGGCGGGTTCGACTCCCGTATCCCGCTCCATCCCACAGGGGCTGTCTCACGAAGAGACAGCCCCTGTCTGTGTGTCGAAACCGTCTTTTGCCCCGCTGTGCGGATTATCAAATTTCCAAGAAATCGCTCGGACAGGCAGCGTAGGGGCCGATGCCCACATCGGCCCGCCAGCCCCCGCGTCCGGGGCAGTTCGCCGAACGCACCGGCCCCCGTCCATGTTGTAGGGGCGGATTTTATATCCGCCCGGAACCAGGTACGGTATATCCGGGGCCCCGGTGGTTGCGGGAACTGGATACGGACGCGCCATGCGCGCCCCTACGGTGGGTGCGGTTAACGGACTGCCTTGGATGTCGATACCGAACGGGCCGATGTGGGCATCGGCCCCTACGAAGCGCGGTCGGCGGCGGCGCGGCACGGGCGGCCATAAAGGCCGCCCACAGCGTGTCGAAAAAGTCTTTTCGCCACGCTGTGCGTATCTTTAAACTTTCTAAAAAGTTTAAAAATACGTGTCGATTGAACGCGAAGGGGGCTTTTTGCCCCCTTCACACTTCCCCCGCTGCTCTGTCACAGACATCTTCAGCGAGGTTTTTCGACAGTCTGGGGCGGCCATA
>DVFN01000010.1 GCA_018713205.1 Candidatus Avoscillospira stercorigallinarum
GGTTCCCACAATCAGTTGATAGTATGGTTTTATTTAGCACATTGGTATCGCCTCCAGTATAGTTTTAGTTATTCGATGACCACAATACTGAACTGTTTCTTATATTCAGTTTCCAACTAGGCTGTCCAGTATACTCCCTCAAATCTGTAATTTCGTACAGGAATTTTTGCTAAATTTGCCTTAAAACCATAATGAAATACCCAGAGGTATTGCAGCCCCAATCTACGTACACAGAAATTGCACTTTCTATGTTGGGAGAGTTTTTATCATTTATTTTCTTCTAACATGTTCCATCAATAGAAACTGTGTCGTATTCCCTACCATTGATTGTTACATCCACAGTAAGTTCATATGTTTTTCCTTTTGTCACCGTCGTGGTGTCACTAAATAATAGGGACCCTGTTCCTGTGGGATACCAGTCCTCCACAACATCGTTTCCATCCCAAAGGATGATTACCGCTTCGATTTGATCGGTCCCGTGGTTTCCAGAAACAGCAACCCGGCAATTTGCAGTCGTTCCGTTAAACGAAATCGAAGGTCGGATCGTTATAATGCGCGGTGAAGCAGCAAATGCAGGAGTGGAAAACAGCATAGCAAAGAACAGGACAAAAGAAAGAATACGCTTTTTCAAAAAAAGACCCCCTTCATGCGTTTACCACTTAAACGAACGAAGGAGGTCATTTTGGACACTGCATCCAATTATTTTTTCTGTACGCTTTCTGCCAACGCGATCATGGTTTCCCCGGGTAGATTGGCAGCAATATAAAACAGTACGCGGTCATCCTCTGATTTCCAGAGCAAGACATTCGCAGTATTGGAATCTGTTGAGAGATACAGCTCCGCATCTCTGCCGTTGACGCAAACAGTTTGAACCTCAGAAGCAATATGCTCAACAAAAAGGCTGAGGGAATCATCCCCGTGCGAATACGAAAACTGAATCATATTACCAGAAGCATCTTGGTACACAATATCTCCAATTCCATCTGAATCCATCCTGTTAGACTCATAGAAACCTTCTGGCAGCGACGTTATTTCATAGGAAACATCTCCCAATTCTTGACCTGTGTTCCCCCAAAAACGGTATTCCATAAAAGACGCATACTGCTCCCGCGCCCAAGCGAAAAAAGCGTCCCGTGCTTCTGCGTCCACTGTCAGCCATGAGCCGCTGGCGAGCGCTGCCACAAGAACCAAGCAGGCTGCACACTTGGGCAGCTTATAAATCACGGAATGTTTTGCCTTGCGAACGGTGCGGCGCATTTTCCTTTGAAACGATGGAGAGAACTCATGCGCACACTCTGCCGGAGCGGGGAGGGAATCCCGGATTGCCTGATCCGCTTCAGCCGCCGCTATTTTAAGCATTTCCTCGCTTATCACAGGATTCCCGCCTCCTCACACAGTTTTTTCAATTTGTTTTTGGCCCGCTGATCCAGTTTGATTGCGGCCGTCAGCGACAGTCCCAACATTTTCGCAATTTCCCTGACCGTGAATCCATGGCAGTAACGAAGCAGAATCATTTCTCGATACCTGGCAGGCAATTTCAAGATACAGTTTGCCAAATCGTTGTCGCCATCATAATGGGCATTGACGCCTTGAAGCTCCTCGATCAGCTCAACAGTAGCGTGTTTTTGCAGTCTTCTGTACTGATCGATTGCCTGGTGTTCAACGATTGTAACGACAAACCCGCGTGTTTTTGGACACACCGGATCAGCAATTTTGTTCATATTTTCCGCTATTTTTATGAAAGCCTGATGGACAGCGTCTTCGGCATCCTGCTCGTTATGTAATATTTCGTATGCCACATGATACATCAGGCCACGGTACTCCAGATAGATCTGCTCAAACAGCGACTTCTCCTCTGTAGTATCCAGCATCTGCAAATAGATCAACACGATGCGAACCCCCAGTCATGATCCCTGCTATTGTATCACAGAGTCTCGGCTTCCAACAAGTGGAAAGTTTCAAGTTGCAGGAAGATGGGGCGTTGTAAGGAGATTCGCCTACAAAAATGGGAGCGTTGCAGATTACCCGTCTGCAACGCTCCCGTTGTTTTATCCCACGGAGATGGCGTCCCGTTCCTGGAGCTCCAGCTGGAGCCGGTCGGCAATCAGGGCGATAAACTCGGAATTGGTGGGCTTTCCCTTGGAGTTGGAAATCGTATAGCCGAAGAACCGCTGGAGGGTCTCCAGGTCGCCCCGGTCCCAGGCCACCTCGATGGCATGGCGGATGGCCCGCTCCACCCGGGACGGCGTGGTGGAGAAGGTCTTGGCCACCTGGGGATAGAGCACCTTGGTAATGGCGTTGATGACCTCCCGGTCCCCTACGGCAATCTTGATGGCCTCCCGGAGATACTGATATCCCTTGATGTGGGCCGGGACGCCGATCTCGTGAATCACCGACGTGACCATGGCCTCCAGATTGGCCCCGGCCCGCCGGTTGGCCGGGATCAGCCGCTCATTTTCCGTCTGCAAAATCTCCCGCAGCCGCTGGGCCACGGCCTCCAGCTGGCAGGGCTTGGCCATAAAATACCGCACCCCCAGCCCTGCCGCTGCGGTGGCCGCATATTCCGTCAAAAATCCCGTGAGCACCAGGCTCACCGGCGCGGGCTTCAGCTGCGCCGCCTGCCGCAGCACCGCAATCCCGTCCAGCCGCGGCAGCAGCAGGTCCAGAACCAGCACGTCCGGCCTGTGCTGCTGCAGCAGTTCCACCGCCTGCTGGCCATCGGTGGCCACCGCGGTGACCTGCCAGCCCGGCGTCTGCTCCAGCGCTTCCTTCAACCGTTGGCAGAGCTCCTCGCTGCCGTCGGCGATCAAGATTCTCCTCTGTTGATCCATGGTGATTCGTCCTCTCCTTGTGATCCGTGCAGCTGGGCTGACACGGTCTTAACTTATCGCCGCGATAGCACAAGTTTAACACATTTATCCAATGTTTTCAACAGTTTTTCTTCGATTTTCTCCCTGATTTATCGATATAATTCCGACTTTCTCTACATATTTCGAGGTTCTTCGACAGGATTCGACAAAGTGCCGTCTACCAGGAGCCTCGCCTGACTCTCGCCCGAGGGCAGCCGGGTGACCAGGATCTTCTTTTCCACGGCCTCCTTCAGCAGATCCACATGAGAGATGATCCCCACCAGGCGGCTGCCCTGGGACAGGGACTGGAGCGACGCCAGGGCTTGACGGAGGGTGTCCTCGTCCAGGGAGCCGAAGCCCTCGTCCACAAAGAGGGTGTCCAGCCGCACGGCTCCCGCCGGAAGCAGCGTGTCCGACAGCCCCAGGGCCAGACACAGCGACGCCTGGAAGGATTCTCCGCCCGAAAGCGTCATCACGCTGCGGTTCATGCCGGTGCAGCGGTCGAAGACGTCCAGCTCCAGACCGGTCTGGCTCCGCTGGCCCTGGGCCGCCCGGCGGCAAAGCCGGTAGCGCCCGCCGGTCATCTCGAACAGCCGCAGATTGGCCCGGTCCAGTATCCGGTCGAAGCAGGCCATCTGCACATAGGTCTCCAGGGTGATCTTCTCTTTTCCCGCCAGACTGCCGTTGACCGTGTCCGACAATGCCTTGACCCACTCCCACCGGCTGCCGGTCTCGCGGAGCTCCCGGTCCAGCTGCTCCAGGGCGGCGGCGATTCTGCCGTTGGCATCGGCCCGCAGAGCGGCCGCCTCCCGGGCCCGGGTCACGGTCTGACGTCTGGCCTCGGCCTCCCGCCGGGCCGCCTCCAGCTCTGCCAGACCGGTCTCCCCCGCGCCCTCCAGCTGGGTCCGCAAGGTCTCCGCCTGGGCCTGGGCCCGGTTCAGCTGCTGGTCCAGGGCGCTGTGCCGGGCCCGCGCCTCGGTCTGGGCCCGGGTCAGCGTCTGGACCCGGTTTTCCAGCGCCGCCAGCTGCCGCCGGGCCTCGGCCTGGGAGGGATAGGGCAGCTGGGCCGCCGCCTGGTCCCAGGCCGCCGACTCGGAGGCCGTCTGGAGCCGCAGCGTCTCCCAGCGCGTTCCGGCGGTGCGGGCCGTCTCCCGGGCCGCCTCCAGCGCCGCTTCCGCCTGGGGCATGCGCCGGTCCAGGGCGTCCAGCGCCGCCGCGGCCTGCCGGGCCGCCTCCAGCGCGCCGGACAGGGCCGCCAATGCCGTCTCTGCGGCTTTCAGGGCCGCTTCCTGGGTCTCGTCCCGGAGCAGCGCCGCCGCGCGGGCCTCCCAGCCCCGCCGGGCCGTCTCATAGCTGCCCTGCCGGGCTCCGGCCTCGGCGCTGGCGTCGTTCTGGACCTGCTGGGCCCGGTCCCGGGCCGCCTTGGCCTGCTCCACCGCCTCCAGCGTGGGGGCGTCCTCGGAAAGCGCGGCCGGATGGGGGTGCAGGAGGCTGCCGCAGACGGGACAGGGCGTATCGGGCGCAAGTCCGGCGGCCAGTATGCCCGCCTGGTGGTCGAGATACCGCCGTTCCAGCGCCGCGGCCCGCTCCGCCTGGGTCCGGGCCGCTTCCCGGGCCCGGAGATAGGTCTCTTGGGCCCGCGCCAGACTCCGGGCCGCCTGCTGGGTCTGGGCCTCCATCTGCGCCAGGGCCAGCAGATCCTGCCGCCGGGCCCCCAGGGCGCTCTGCCGGGTCTCCAGGGCCTCCAGGCCCTGGGCCGTCTCAGCCAGCCGGGTACGCCGGGCTCTGGACGCCTCCAGCGCCTGGGCCATGGTCTCGGCGCGGGCCGCCGCCTGGTCCCGGCTCTGCAAGGCCTGACGCTCCTCCAGCCGCAGCTGCTCCAGGGCCCGGCGGCGGGTCTCCAGCCGGTCATACTGGGGCAGCAGCTGCCGTAGGGCCTGGGCCTCGGTGCGCAGCCGCTGGGCCTCGGGCTCCTGGGCCGCCGCCTCGGCCAGCGCCTGGGCCGCCTGGTCCAGGGCGGGCGTCAGCCGCCCGATCTCCTGCTCCAGCCGAAGCAGGTCGGCCCGGGCCTTTTCCACGGCTCTGGCCTCGCCCAGCTGCCGATCCAGGATTGTCAGCATTTGCTGGACCTGGTCGCCCTCGGCGGACAGGCTGGCCGCCTGGGCCTGGGCCTCCTCGGTCAGCGCCCGGGCCAGCTCCAGGCCCTCCTGGGCCACCGGCTGGGCCTGCAGCGCGGTCAGGGCCTCGCCGTGGGCCGAGTCCGGCCCCGCCTGCAAACCCGACAGCTGCCGGAGCCATTGGCGCTCCCCGTCGCTGATCTGTTCCCGCAGGGCCTGGGCCTCCTCCTTGACCCGGTCCTGGAACTGCCGGTAGCGGCCTGTCTGGAAGATCTCCCGGAAAATCTTGATCCGGTCCTCGGTTTTGGCCTGGAGCAGCCGCAGAAAGTCCCCCTGGGCGATCATGGCGATCTGAGAAAACTGGTTCCGGTCCAGGCCCAGCAGCGCCGTCACGGCAGCGGTGACCTCCCGCCATTTGGTCACCGGCTGGCGGCCGTCGGGATAGTGGAGCTCCGCCTCGGCCCGCTGGGTGGTGAAGCCCGCGCCCCGCTCCTTGGGCCGGAGATACTCCGGCGTCCGCCGGACCCGGTAGGTCTCGCCCCGGCTTTGGAAGGTCAGCTCCACAAAGGTGGGCCGGGACGGCGGGGCATAGTTGCTCCGCAGCATGTCCGGCTGGCGGCTGCTGCCGCTGGCCTCGCCGTAGAGGGCGAAGCAGATGGCGTCAAAAATCGTGGTCTTCCCTGCCCCGGTATCGCCGGTAATCAGGTACAGGCCCCGGTCCCCCAGCTTGGAAAAATCCAGCCGGACCTCGCCGCCGTAGGGGCCGAAGGCGCTCATCATCAGCATCAGCGGTCTCACAGTCCATCCTCCCAAATCTCTTCCATCAGCCGCCGGGCCAGGGCCCACTGGTCCTCGGACAGGGGCTCCTCCCAGCGGCTCTCATAGAACGCCGCCAACAGCGCCTCCGGCGACTGGACCGGCAGCGTCTCGGCCTCGGGCAGGGCTCCGGCCGGACCCTGGGCGTACTCCAGCTTCAAAAGGTTGGGATAGCGGCTCTGGAGCCGGGCAAAGCTGTTGGGCAGGTCCCCGCCGGTCAGCGTAATGCGCAGATAATCCTCCGATTCCCCTTCCAGCAGGTCCTCCAGGCCGCCCCGCAGGGACCGGACCGGGTGCAGCGGTGTAAGCGGCCGGGCTGTCACGGCGACGTTTCCCTTCTCCCCCAGCTCCACCAGGGTCACCGACTTCTCCTGGCCGCCCTCAGAAAAGCTGTAGGCCAGCGGCGACCCGGCATACCGCAGACCCGGCCCCACATCCTGGGCCCGGTGCAGGTGGCCCAGGGCCACATAGTCGAAGCCCCCGAAGGCTTCGGCGTCCACGTGATCCATGCCGCCGATGGAGATGGTCTCGGATTCGCTGCGCACGGAGCCGGTGACCAGCTGGTGGGCCAGCAGCACGTTCCGGGCCTCGGGGTCCAGGGTCCAATGGGACAGCACCTGGGCCACGGCGTCGGTATAGGTCTCCAGCTCGGCCTCAGGGTAGACCCGGCGGACGTGGACCGGCTTGAGAAAGGGCAGCAAATAGAAATCCACGGGCCCGAACCGGTCCTCCAGCCGCACCGGCGGCGCTGCGCCCTCGAAGGCCGGGGCCAGATAGACGCGGCTGGTCCCCAGCAGAGACGCGGCAAAGGCCAGCCGCTCGGGGGAATCGTGATTGCCGCTGACGGCCAGCACGGCACAGCCCAGCCGGGACAGCTCCGTCAGAAACCAGTCCAGCAGGCCCACGGCCTCCACCGGCGGCACGGGCTTGTCATAGAGATCCCCGGCCAGCAGCACGGCGTCCACGGCCTCGGTCTGGGCCAGGGCCAAAATTTGATTCAGCACGGCCCGCTGGTCCTCCAGCAGCGGCGCCCCGTGGAGCCGCCGCCCCAGGTGCAGATCCGAACAGTGCAGGAGCTTCATGGAATCACCTCATACCTATTGTCTCTTACGAACAAATGATTGTCAAGCCGGAACCCGCTCCGGCAGCGATACAAAAAACAGGGTGGGAGGACCCACCCTGTCGGAGTGATATTCCATTCAGACTGTCGAAAAACCTCGCTGAAGATGTCTGTGACAGAGCAGCGGGGGAAGTGTGAAGGGGGCAAAAAGCCCCCTTCGCGTTCAATCGACACGTATTTGTAAACTTTTTAGAAAGTTTAAAAATACGCACAGCGTGGCGAAAAGACTTTTTCGACACGCTGATTCCATTAGCCCTTGGTGTCGGGCGTGCCCTGGCCGTAGTAGGCATTCTTGCCGTGCTTGCGCAGGTAATGCTTATCCAGGAGCTCCTGCTGCATCCGGCCGGCCTGGGGGTTCATGGCCATGGCATGGAAGTCCATAAAGGCCACTTCCTCCAGAACCACGGCGTTATGGACGGCGTTCATGGCGTCGGCGCCCCAGGTAAAGGGGCCGTGGCTGTGGACCAGGACCGCGGGAATGGTCATGGGATCGATGTCCTGGAAGGTCTCGATGATGACGTTGCCGGTCTCCAGCTCATACTCGCCGGCAATCTCCTCCGGCGTCATCTTGCGGGTGCAGGGGATGTCGCCGTAGAAGTAGTCGCCCTGGGTGGTGCCCATGGCGGGGATGGGCATGCCGGCCTGGGCAAAGGACGTGGCCCAGCGGCTGTGGGTGTGGACGATGCCGCCCATCTCCGGGAAGGCCCGGTAGAGCGCCAGGTGGGTGGGCGTATCGGAAGAAGGCTTCCATTTGCCCTCGACCACCTTGCCCTGGAGGTCCACCACCACCATATCCTCGGCGGTCATGCCGTCATAGCTGACGCCGGAGGGCTTGATGACCACCAGGCCGCTCTCCCGGTCGATGCCGGAGACGTTGCCCCAGGTGAAGGTAATCAGGCCGTGCTTAGGCAGGAGCAGATTGGCCTCGAGGACTTCTTGCTTCAGTGCTTCCAGCATGTTCCCTCTCCTTACTTCAGCTTCCAGGCCAGATCGTTGAGGAAGAGCTGCTGCTCCAGGCCCTCGACGGTGGTGTCATGGCCGATGTGCACGAACTCAATGTCCATCATATTGGCCCAGTCCTTCATCTGCTCGGCGGTGACGTCGTAGCTGAGGACGGTGTGATGGGCGCCGCCGGCAGTGATCCAGCACTCGACGCCGGTGGTGAGGCTGGGCTCGGCCTGCCACATGACCCGGGCCACAGGCAGGTTGGGCATGGGCATGATGGGCTTGACGCAGTGGATATCCTGGCAGATCAGCCGCAGGCGGCCGCCCATGTCGATGAGGCTGACAACGATGGCGTCGCCCTCCTTGCCCTCGAACACCAGACGGGCGGGGTCCTCCCGGTCACCGATGCCCAGGGGATGGACCTCGATGCGGGGACGGGCAGAGGCCACGCTGGGGCAGACCTCCAGCATGTGGGCGCCCAGGGAGTACTCGCTGCCGGGCGCCAGGTGGTAGGTGTAGTCCTCCATAAAGGCGGAAGCGCCGTTGCCGTTCTCGCCCATAGCCTTCATAATGGTGGTCATGGCCGCGACCTTCCAGTCGCCCTCGCCGCCGTAGCCGTAGCCCTGGGCCATCAGGTGCTGAGAGGCCAGGCCGGGCAGCTGCTTCATGCCGTAGAGATCCTGGAAGGTGTTGGCGAAGGCCTTGCAGCCCTCGGCGTCCAGCATCTTCTTCATGGCGATCTCCTCGCGGGCCTGATAGCGGACGGTCTCCAGGTCGCCGGTGGCGAAGTCATAGCTGGCCTTGTAGACGTCCATCAGGGCGTCGATCTCTTCCTCGGTGACGGCGTTCATGGTCTCCACCAGCTGACCCACGGGCCAGGTGTTGACCTGCCAGCCCAGCTTGGCCTGGACCTCGACCTTATCGCCCTCGGTGACGGCCACTTCGCGCATATTGTCGCCGAAGCGCATGACCTTCAGGCCCTTGGAGTAGGCCACGCCCACGGCAGCCCGCATCCAGGAACCCAGACGCTTCTGGACGTCCTCGTCCTGCCAGTAGCCGGCGATGACCTTGCGGGCCTTGCGCAGCCGGGCGCCGATAAAGCCGTGCTCCCGGTCGCCATGGGCGGCCTGGTTCAGGTTCATAAAGTCCATGTCGATCTCTTCGTTGGGGATCTCCCGGTTGTACTGGGTGGCAAAATGGCACCAGGGCTTCTGGAGGTTGACCAGGCCGTTGATCCACATCTTGCTGGGAGAGAAGGTATGGCACCAGGTGACAATACCGGCGCACTTGGTGTCGTAGTTGGCCTCGCGGACCACATCGGCGATCTCCTGATTGGTCTTGGCGGTGACCTTATAGACCAGCTTGCAGGGCAGGTTGCCGGAAGCGTTGAGCTTGTCGGTCATCTCCTGCGCCCGGGCGGCGACGGTCTCCAGGACCTCGGGACCATAGAGGAACTGACTGCCGACCACGAACCAAAATTCCATGTTCTGAACCATTGCAAATTCCTTCTTTCTTAGATTTTCAAAGTGACTATGTCAATGGGTGGGAACGGCTGACAGGCGCTGCCTCTCAGCCGCCCGGATTTATTGCACGTGGGCGACGGCGGCCTGCTCCACAGCAAGAGCGGGCTTGAACCGGGCCATAAAGGCCTCGAAGCCGGCCACATCCTCGGAATCGGGGGCCAGGGTGACGGACTTCTGACCGGCGAAAATCTCCTGATCCAGATAGTCCTCCAGGGTCTGGCCGGGCTGCTTGCAGACGGCGTAGGCAGCCAGCAGGGCCATGCCCCAGGGGCCGCCCTCGCCGGCGGTCTCCATGACGGACACCGGCGCGCCCATGGCGGCGGCCATGATCCGCTGGCCGACCTCGGGCGTCTTGAAGTAGCCGCCGTGGCCCAGCAGGCGATCCACGGCCACGTGCTCCCGGGCCAGGATGTCCATGCCAAGCTTCAAGGCCGCCACGGCGGAATAGAGCTGGGCCGCCATAAAGTTGGCGAAGTTCAGCTTGGCCTCGGGGCTGCGGACCAGCAGGGGCCGGCCTTCGGCCATGCCGGCGACGGGCTCGCCGGAGAGGAAGTTGAACAGCACCAGGCCGCCGGCGTCCTTCTCGCCCCGGAGGGCGGACTGGAACATGGCGGTATAGACGGCGTTCATATCGGGCTTCTGGCCCAGGGCCTCCAGGAAGCCCCGGAACACCGAGGCCCAGGCGTTGATCTCATTGGTGCAGTTGTTGCAGTGGACCATGGCCACGGGCTTGCCGGTGGGGGTGGTGACCATGTCGATCTCCTCATAGACCTGGGACAGGGCCTGCTCCAGGACCACCATGGCGAAGACCGAGGTACCGGCGGAGACGTTGCCGGTGCGGACGGCCACGGCGTTGGTAGCAGTCATGCCGGTACCGGCGTCGCCCTCGGGCGGGCAGACCGGGCAGCCGGGCTGCAGCGTGCCGGTGGGGTCCAGCAGCTTGGCGCCTTCGGCGGTCAGGCAGCCGGCAGGCGCGCCGGCGGGCAGGGCCTTGGGCAGGATGTCCCGCAGCTTCCAGGGGAAGCCGTAGGAGGCGATATGGGCGTCGTAGGCGTCCACCTTCTTCTGGTCATAGTCCAGCGCGTCGGAGTCGATGGGGAACATGCCCGAGGCGTCGCCGATGCCCAGGACCTTCTCGCCGGTCAGCTGCCAGTGGACATAGCCGGCCAGGGTGGTCAGGAAGTCGATGTCCTTGACGTGGGGCTCGCCGTTGAGGATGGCCTGGTGGAGGTGGGAGACGGACCAGCGCTGGGGCATATTGAAGCCCAGGAGCTGGGTGAGCTCGGCGGCGGCGGGGCCGGTGGTGGTATTGCGCCAGGTGCGGAAGGGCACCAGCAGCTTGCCGGCCTTGTCAAAGGCCAGGTAGCCGTGCATCATGGCCGAGAAGCCCATGCCGCCCACCCGGGTCAGGGGCTCGCCGTACTTCGCCTGCACATCGGCGGCCAGCTTGGCGTAGGCGTCCCGCAGGCCGGCCCAGACCTCCTCCAGGGAGTAGGTCCAGTTGTCGTCGATATAGCTATTCTCCCAGCCGTGGTCGCCGGAGGCCAGGGGCGTGCCCTTGGCGTCGATCAGCACGGCCTTGATGCGGGTAGAACCGAATTCAATGCCCAGAAAGGTCTTGCCCTGGGAAATCACGTTGTTGCAATCCATGTTTCTGCCGCTCCTTTTTACTTGTTCTTTTCCTTAGGCATCACCGCACAATTGTGTCTGCGGCCTTCGCCCAATCTTTTGCCCCATCCGTGCAGTTATAAAAGAGGGAAATACATCAGCGTGTCGAAAAAGTCTTTTCGCCACGCTGTGCGTATTTTTAAACTTTCTAAAAAGTTTAAAAATACGTGTCGATTGAACGCGAAGGGGGCTTTTTGCCCCCTTCAGCGTGTCGAAAAAGTCTTT
>DVFN01000002.1 GCA_018713205.1 Candidatus Avoscillospira stercorigallinarum
AATCTTTTGCCCCATCCGTGCAGTTATAAAAGGGGGAAATACATACAGTATTCCCGCCCTTTTATAACTTTCGTATGAGGCAAAATCTTTGGCCGAATGCTCTTGCCAAATTGTGCGGTGCTGCCTTAAAAATACGTGTTGATTGAACGCGCATGGCCCAGGCCAGCTTCTCTTGCCCTTCGGGCAATTCATCTTCAGGGGTCTTAACCCCTTGCACACATTCCCCGCTGCTCTGTCACATCAGCTTTCAGCGAGGTTTTTTGACAGTCTGCGGGCGCATGCGTTGGCATGCGCCCAATTTTTGCGGCTTATTTCTTCATGGAAATGGCCTTTTTGGCGTCTTCGGCGATCTTTTCGGGGGTGATGCCGTAGGCCTCGAGGACCAGGGGGGCCTTGCCGCTGCGGCCGAACTCGTCCTGCACGCCGTGGCGGACGACGGGGACGGGGCAGACGCCGGAGAGGTACTCACAGACGGCGGCGCCCAGACCGCCGAGAACGTTGGCCTCCTCGGTGGTGACGATGCAGCCGGTCTCCTGCGCGGCCTTGAGGACCAGCTCGGTATCCAGAGGCTTGATGGTGTGCATGTCGATGACCCGGGCGGAAATGCCCTCGGCGGCCAGCAGCTCGGCGGCCTTCAGGGACATCTGCACGTTCATGCCCACGGCGATGATGGTGACGTCGGTGCCGTCCTTCAGCACGACGCCCTTGCCCAGCTCAAAGTGGTAGCCGGGGATCTCGTCGGTGACGGTCTCCACCGCCAGGCGGCCCAGACGCATATAGGCGGGGCCGTCATAGTTGAGCAGAGCCTCGGTGGCCAGGCGCATCTCATAGCCGTCGCAGGGGCAGACCACCAGCATGCCGGGAATGGCGCGCATCAGGGCGAAGTCCTCAATGCACTGGTGGGTCGCGCCGTCCTCGCCGACGGAGAGGCCGCCGTGAGAGCCCACGACCTTGACGTTCAGATGGGGATAGGCCACGGAGTTGCGGACCTGCTCCCAGGCGCGGCCGGCAGCGAACATAGCGAAGGTATTCACAAAGGGCTTGAGACCGCAGGTGGACATACCGGCGGCGACGCCGACCATGTTGCACTCGGCGATGCCCATGTCAAAGAAGCGGTCCGGATAGGCTTTGGAAAAATCCTTGGTCATGGTGGCGCCGGCCAGGTCGGCGTCGAAGACCATCAGATCGGGATATTTTTCGGCCAGCTCCACGAGGGCCTTGCCGTAAGCGGCGCGCGTTGCGATTTTTTCACCCATGATTTAACCCTCCAGTTCCTTGATGACGGCTTCCAGCTCGGCCTTGGCCTGGGCCATCTGCTCATCGTTGGGGGCCTTGCCGTGCCAGCCGGCGTTGTTCTCCATGTAGGACACGCCCTTGCCCTTGGTGGTGGCGGCCAGGATCATGGTGGGCTGACCCTTGACCGCGGCGGCCTCGGCGTAGGCGTTCTCGATGGCCTCATAGTCGTGGCCGTCGATCTTGATGACGTGCCAGCCGAAGGCCTCCAGCTTCTTATCCAGGGGCTCGGAGGGCATAACGTCGCAGGTGCGGCCGTCGATTTGCAGGCCGTTGACGTCGATGCAGGCGCAGAGGTTGTCCAGCTTATACTTGGCGGCGGACATAAAGGCCTCCCAGACCTGGCCTTCGGCGATTTCGCCGTCACCCAGGATGGAATAGACGCGGTAGTCCTTGTGCTGCACCTTGCCGGCGAGGGCCATGCCCACAGCGGTGGAGATGCCCTGGCCCAGGGAGCCGGTGGACATATCGACGCCCTTGACGTGGTGCATTTCCACGTGGCCGGACATATGGCCCTCGATGCTGCGGAAGAGCTTCAGATCCTCCACGGGGAAGAAGCCGCGCAGCGCCAGCACGGGGTACAGAGCGGGGGAGCAGTGGCCCTTGGACATGACAAAGCGATCACGGTCAGGGTCCCGGGGATTGGAGGGATCCACGTGCATCACGTCAAAATACAGGGTGGTCAGCACGTCCATGCAGCTCAGGGAGCCGCCGGGGTGACCGGAGGCCGCATCATGCACCATCTGCACGGCCAGAAGACGTGCCTTGGCAGCATGGAGGGCCAGGGAGTTGCGTTTTGTTTGGTCCATACTATCCTTCCTTTTCTCATCGACCCGAGGGGACGGGTTGTGGATTTGGACTTGTGCCCGATTGTACACAATTCTGCTTATAGTATACTAGCCTTCCGGCGATTTTTCCAGAGGGAAAAGAGAAATTCTAGAAATTCTTAGGCAGGATCTCTCAAGAAAAACGCCGCAGCCTTTCTGGCTGCGGCGGTATATGGAATGACAAGAAATCTTGGAGCAGGCAAATTAACGATATTTGGTGATGCTCTCGGGGAGGTTGGCGGGATCATCAGAGATGGAGATGGTGAACTCCAGCTTGTTGGCCTTGCCGAAGCTCTCGCACCAGGCCAGGAACGCGGCGGTTTCTTCGGCGTCGTTGGAGCCGGAGAGCTTATAGAGACCGTCGATAAAGATATGGGAAATATCGAAGTTACCGGCATGCAGGCCGCTGATAAAGCCCCTGAGGAATACGTAGCTGCCGATATCATACTCGCTGGCGTCGATTAGACGAACGCGGTAGTCAATGTCAAAAGTCAGGGCGCTGCCCTTCTCGATGCAGACCATGCTGCCCGATTCCGTCTTGATGGATGTGTTGATAGCGTCGATCAACTGCTTGGTCTTACCGGAACCCTTAAGACCCATAATTACCTTAACCATAGGAAAGACCTCCTTAAATGCCGTGAAGGGGAAGGGTAGTCCCCTATGCACACATTCTAACAGCTTTACACAGGGATTACAATTGTTAGTTTTGCCCAAAATCCCCGCCGGGGAATTTACATTTCTCCATCCCGGAGGCGGTTGAGGGCAGCCGGGACGGCGGGACCTGTGACGGGCGTGAAGGGGTCGCCGCCGCACAGCAGGGCCGTCAGGGCCGACGAGAGCTCCAGGAAGGCGAAGAGACCGCCCACCGCCTCGGCGGTCAGTTCCCCGGCGTCCAGGTCGATCAGGGGCGTTCCGGCCAGGGTGTGCGTATAGACCAGGGCCTCGGCGGCGTGGCGTTCCACGTCCTCCCAAGTCCGGCCCGAGAGGAAGCCCAGGCCGTCGTAATCCTTCCAGTCCATCTCCACCGGGACTTTTTTGGCGATGGGGGCGAAGTGCAGCGCCGTCTCGAAGACGCGGCCGGTTCTGGTCAGGGCCTCCAGGCCCGTCAGATCGCCGGGCAGCAGCGCCGTCTCCGGCGTCAGCATGGTGGACTGGTCCTGCCACATCCAGGTGACCCGCTGCCACCACCGGCCCAGAGAGGCCAGACTGTGGTCAAAGCAGCAGAGAATCTCCCGGTCCCGGCCCTTGGACGAGAGCACCGACCGGGCCGCGGCATAGAGCCAGGCGGGATTTTCAAAGGAGCGGATATCGGCGGCCTCATACTGCTCCACCGCGCCCTCTACCACGGCCAGCGGATCGATTCCCGCCACGGCCATGGGAATCAGCCCCCCGGCGGAAAATACCGACCCGGCGCCGCCCAGCTCCCGGGGCAGCGGGAAGAGCTCGTAGCCCTCCTCCTGGCCCATGCGGTGCAGGGGCGTGCCGACCTTGGTGGCCACGAAGATGCGGTTTTTCGCCGCCGCGCCGTACTTGCGCTCCATCATCCACCGAAGGCCCCGGGCCGTCAGATTGACGCCCAGGTCCTGCCCGGTGGGGGAGACCAGCAGGAGGCTGTAGTCCCGCTCCTCCAGGAGACTGCTGAGCTCCAGCCATTGCCGGCTGGACAGGGACCCGCCCACAAAGTATACCTGGGGACTGTGGAGCAGATTCCGCTTCGCGCCGCCGTAGAGGTCGATGGCCCCCCGGGCGCCGAGCGCCGCTTCCGTCACGCCGCAGACCAGCAGCAGGTCGGAATCGGCCACGATCTGCTCGGCAGCCCGGCGAATGCCGTGAATCCACCGGGCCAGCACATGGTCCGGCTGGGCCAGCCAGGTCAGGAAATCCGGTCCGCCGGCCTGGTGGTTGCGGAGCTTTTGGTGGGCGTCGAAGACCTCGCGCTCCCGCCCCAGCAGCTCCGGCAGGGACACAGCGCCCCAGACGTTGGAAATATCGACATTGACCATGGAGACCCTCCTTAGGTGCGCGCAGCGCACTTCTTCCTTATTCCCTATCTCTCCCCGCCGGGCTGCGTGAAATCGCCGAGGCGGTGCAATATGGCTTCGCCATGTGAAATATCCCTGCGGGATGTGAAATGCCTACGGCGTTGTAGGGAGGCAGACACATACATTTTATATCATTCTACCACACTCCGACGCCATTGCAAACAAAAAATCGCCCGGGGAACGACCCGGGCGGAGAATTAGGGCATCACCGCACAATTTGGCAAGAGCATTCGGCCAAAGATTTTGCCTCATACGAAAGTTATAAAAGGGCGGGAATACTGTATCAGACTGTCGAAAAACCTCGCTGGAGATGTCTGTGACAGAGCAGCGGGGGAAGTGTGAAGGGGGCAAAAAGCCCCCTTCGCGTTCAATCGACACGTATTTTTAAACTTTTTAGAAAGTTTAAAAATACGCACAGCTTGGCGAAAAGACTTTTTCGACACGCTGATGTATTTCCCCCTTTTATAACTGCACGGATGGGGCAAAAGATTGGGCGAAGGCCGCAGACACAATTGTGCGGTGATGCCTTAGAGCTTGAGGAAGATCGAGGCAGCCTGGAAGTAGATCAGCAGGGACAAGATGTCCACCACGGTGGTAATCAGGGGGCTGGCCATGACGGTGGGGTCAAAGCCCACCCGCTTGGCGGCCATGGGCAGCACCGCGCCCACCAGCTTGGAGACCACCACGGTCATCAGCAGCGTCAGGCACACCACCAGGGCCACCGGGAAGCTGACCCGGTCCAGAACCAGCAGCTTCACCAGATTGCAGGCGGCCAGCGTCGCGCCGCAGAGGATGGATACCACGGCCTCCTTGCCCATGACGCGGAAGATGTCGCGGAAGCGGATCTCCTGGAGGCTCAGACCGCGGATGACCGTCACCGAGGACTGGGAGCCGGCGTTGCCGCCGGTGTCCATCAGCATGGGAATGTAGGCCACCAGAACGGTACAGGTGGCCAGGGCGTCCTCGAAGCGGGTGATAACCAGGCCGGTGAAGGTGGCCGATACCATTAATAATAGAAGCCACGGGATGCGGTGCTTCCAAATCTCAAAGGGGCTGGTGGAGAGGTAGGGCCGGTCCGAAGGGGAGATGGCGGCCATTTTCTCCATATCCTCGGTGGTCTCGGCCTCGAGGATGTCCAGGGCGTCGTCCATGGTGACGATTCCCACCAGACGGTTGTCGCCGTCCACCACCGGTAGAGCGCCGAAGTTGTATTTGCCGAACATCTGCGCCACGGTTTCCTGATCCTCCCGGGTGGTGACGGAGACCACATGGGGGTTCATGATATCGCGGCAGAGGGCCTTTTCGTCGGCCAAAATCAAGGTGCGGATGGAGATAACGCCCTGGAGCACGTGACTTTTGCCGGTGATGTAGCAGGTGTTGATGGTCTCCTTGTCGAGGCCGACGGCGCGGATATGGGCGATGGCCCGGGCGGCAGTCATGTCGGCCCGGAGCTCCACGAATTCGGTGGTCATGACCGACCCGGCGGAGTCCTCGGGATACTGGAGAATTTCGTTAATCATCTTCCGGGTCTCGGGGTCGGCCTGGAGCAGAATCCGCGAGACCACGTTGGCGGGCATTTCCTCCACCAGATCCACGGCGTCGTCCACATAGAGCTCTTCGACCACGGCCTTGAGCTCCACGTCGGAGAAGCCGCGGATCAGCGTCGCCTGCTGCTCGGGGTCCATCTCCACGAAGACCTCGGCAGCCAGCGCCTTGGGCAGGAGCCGGAACACCAGCGGCAGCAGCTGATCGCTGAGCGCCGCAAAGCTCTCGGCCAAGTCGGCGGGGTTCAGGGTTGCGAGAAAGTCCCGGAGGGAGGCGTATTTCTTGGCCTCGGCCAGCTTGATGATGGTTTCCTCCAGGAGGGTGATTTTGTCTTTCATGGTGCTTCCTCCTTTTTTGGTGTAGTTCCAAACAGGAGCAAGACACATGGGGGCGTCAGAGGGGAGCGTCCCGGCGGGACGCCAAGGGTCTTCGGCCCGCCTCTGTGCCGCTACTTCTGTCCGCGTCCATACCGGTTGTTCCCCCTTTCATCAAAAAATCCGCGCCGGAATATCCGGCGCGGGTGAATCGTATGGTCCGCCTGCACCGTACGAGCTTCAGCATCACGGGGCGGTGAAGTTGCGTTAAATGATACCTTGTGCTTCGATATCACTTGCTCAAACCATCTCACAGTGTCTCCACTGTTTCGCGGCAGCAACCCATATCCCCGCGGTAGCCTTGCCTACCGGGTTCAAGTCTAGTATAAAGAGTTTCTTTGCAAATGTCAACGGATTTTTTGCAACATTTTAACATCATTTTCCCCGGGCTGAACATACAAAACCCCTGCTGGTTGACCAGACCAACAGGGATTTTGTATATAAATAAAAGAGAGGGGGAAATGAAAAAGTATATCGCTTCTTGCAAGTATATCCTATCAAGGGGATTTTAAATATCATAGCCCCCAAATATTAAATCTTTATGAAACGCCTGCCGGTAAAATTACAGCTCCACTTCGATGGCGGCCATGACGGCGGCGCAGCGGGGGCAGAGGGCCTCGGCGTTGGCCTCGGTGGAGTGCATCCAGCAGCGGGGGCACTTGACGCCTCTCGCCTCGGAGACGGCCACGGTCAGGCCGGGGAAGGCGGTGCCGGAGAGGCCCTCGGCGGTCTCGGCCACCTCCACGGAGGACACCAGCAGCAGCGGGGCCAGCTCCAGATGGGACACGGCCTCCAGGGCGGCCTTGGCGGCGTCGTCGGCGGCGGCCAGGGTCACATGGGCTTCCAATGCCTTGCCGATGCGCTTCTCGTTCCGGGCGGCCTCCAGGGCCAGATTCACGTCGCTGCGCAGCTGGAACAGCACGTCCCACTTGGCCATGGCGGCCTCGTCCAGGGCGTAGTCGGTGAAGGGCTTCTCCATCTCGTTGAGCAGCACGTTCCGGCCGTCGTCCTCGGTCCGGTGGGGCATGACCTGCCAGATCTCGTCGCAGGTGAAGGCCAGAATGGGCGCGAAGAGCTTGGTCATGGCGTTGAGGATCAGGAACAGGGCCGTCTGGGCGGAGCGGCGGGACAGGGAGTCCTTGCCGTCGCAGTAGAGCCGGTCCTTGATGATGTCCAGATACCGGGCCGACAGGGTCACGACGCAGAAGTCGTTGACGGCGTGGGTGATGACGTGGAACTCATAGTTCTGATAGGCCTGCTCCACGCGCTCCATCAGGCCGTTGAGGCTGGTGACGGCCCAGCGGTCCAGCTCCAGCATCTCGGCGGGAGAGACCAGGCTGTTGGGGTCGAAGTCCACCAGGTTGTCCAGGCAGTACTTGGCGGTGTTGCGGAACTTCAGGTAGTTCTGGCTCAGCTGCTTGAAGATATTGTCGGAGCAGCGGACGTCCACATGGTAGTCGGCGGAGGCGGCCCAGAGCCGCAGCAGGTCCGCGCCGTATTTTTTGAAGATATCCTGAGGATCGACGCCGTTGCCCAGGGACTTGTGCATGGCCTTGCCCTCGCCGTCCACGGTCCAGCCGTGGGTGACGCACTCCTTGAAGGGCGCGCCGTTGCCCAGAGCGCCCACGGAGGTCAGCAGGCTGGACTGGAACCAGCCGCGGTACTGATCCAGGCCCTCCAGGTACATGTCGGCGGGCCAGAAGCCCTGGTCGCGCTTCATGGAAGCGAAATGGGTGGAGCCGGAGTCGAACCAGCCGTCCAGGGTGTCCTCCTCCTTGGTGAAGCCGGCCTTGCTGCCGCAGTGGGGGCAGGTATAGCCTTCGGGCAGGATATCCTCGGCCTCCAGCTCATACCAGGCGTTGGAGCCCTTGGCGGCGAAGAGGTCGGAGACGGCCTGGATGGTCTTCTCGTCGCAGACCGGCTTGCCGCAGTCCTTGCAGTAGAACACCGGGATGGGCAGGCCCCACCGGCGCTGCCGGGAGATGCACCAATCGCTGCGCTCGCGGATCATGGCGATCATCCGGTCCTTGCCCCAGCCGGGGAACCACTTGACATTGTCGCAGGCGGCCACGGCCTCGTCCTTGAAGGCGTCCACGGAGCAGAACCACTGGGGCGTGGCCCGGAAGATGATGGGGCCCTTGCAGCGCCAGCAGTGGGGGTAGGAGTGGACGATTTCCTCGCTGGCCAGCAGCATGCCGGATTCCTTCATGTCGGCGAGGATGATGGGATTAGACTCCTCGGTCTTGAGGCCGGCGTACTTGCCGGCGTAGTCGGTGTGGCGGCCCTGGTCGTCCACGGGCACCACCATGTCCATGCCGTACCGGAGGCAGGTCTGGTAGTCGTCGGCGCCGAAGCCGGGAGCAGTGTGGACGCAGCCGGTACCGGAGTCCATGGTGACGTAGTCGGCCAGCACCAGCCGGGAGGTCTTGGGCAGGAAGGGATGGTCGGCCAGCATGTTCTCGAAGAACGCGCCGGGATGGGTCTCGACGATCTCATAGCCCTCGATGCCGGCGACGGCCATGACCTTGGCCACCAGGGCCTCGGCCATGACATAGACCTCCCCGGAGGGGACCTTCACCAGGGCGTAGCTCTCGCTGGGATGGAGGGCGATGGCCAGGTTGCCGGGCAGGGTCCAGATGGTGGTGGTCCAGATCACGAAGAAGAGCTTGCTCTGGTCGAAGTGGGAGAGCTTGCCCTGATCGTCGTGCATGGGGAATTTCACATAGACCGTGGTACAGGGGTCGTCCTGGTACTCGATCTCGGCCTCGGCCAGGGCGGTCTCGTCCTTGGGGCACCAGTAGACGGGCTTGAGGCCCTTATAGATGTAGCCCTTGCGGAACATCTCGCCGAAGATCTTCACTTCCTCGGCCTCGAAGCCGGGGTCCATGGTCTTGTAGGGGTGCTCCCAGTCGCCAATGACGCCCATGCGCTTGAAGCCCTCCATCTGCACGTCGATATAGTGCTGGGCGAACTCGTGGCAGGCGGAACGGAACTCCGGGACGCTCATGGCCTTGCGGTTGAGCTTGTTCTGCTTGATGATGGCGGATTCGATGGGCATGCCGTGGTTGTCCCAGCCGGGGATATAGGGGGTGTAGTAGCCCCGCATGGCGTAGGAGCGGACGATAAAGTCCTTGATGGACTTGTTGAGGGCGTGGCCCATGTGGAGGCCGCCATTGGAGAAGGGCGGGCCGTCGTGGAGGGAGAACCGGGGTTTGCCCTCGTTCTTCTTGAGCATTTCGTGGTAGAGGTCCATCTCGTACCACTTTTCCAGCATCCCGGGCTCCCGGGCGGGAAGCCCGGCCCGCATGGGGAAGCCGGACTTGAACATATTCAGTGTCTGCTTGTATTCCATAATTGCCTCCAAACAATATAGTTTCAAAAATAGGAGATCGTAGGGGCGGATTGCATATCCGCCCGTGCCCAGCCGCCAGCAGCCACCGGGGCCACGATCACAACGCGCTCGGTTTTGGGCGGATATATAATCCGCCCCTACAGATGCAATCGCACCGGACATCACGGCACAAAAAAACGCCCCTGTCTCCAAGAGACAAAGGCGTAATCCTCTGCGGTACCACTCTCATTGCCGGCAAAACCGGCCCCTCGACGGCGGGTAACGGCCGCGTCCGTCCCGGTCTACTGCCCGAAGGGTTCGGCGGGAAGCTCAGAGGCGATACTTCTCCACGGCGCGCCGCCTGCTTCCACCACCCGCAGGCTCTCTTGGGGCGCGGACCTTGGATACTGGTCCTCGTCATCGCATTTTTTCGCTATCTTCCTTACAATACCCCGTTTTCGGGCATTTGTCAAGCACGGAAGCGGAAATTGAGCCATATGCGGCTGTGTCCGTAGGGGCCGGCGGGGAAAGGAATAGTGAATAGGGAAGAGTGAAGAGGTACGCTGCGCGCCGTAGGGGAGGGCTTTATGCCCTCCCGTGCTGCACCGCCGCGTACACCGCACCATCGGCGAACATACACGCTGACAATCATGCCGTAGGGCGGGGTGCCCACACCCCGCCGCATCCGGGCCAACGCAACCACCGGGGTTGCGACCACAACGCACCCGGTCCCGGGCGGCCATAAAGGCCGCCCCTACGGTTACAATGCCACAGGCATTTCATGTCCCGCAGGGACATTTCACATGGCGCAGCCATATTGCACCGCCACCGGCGATTTCACGTGCTGCGCACCTGCGCGCACCTACGGGAGTATCTTCGAGGCCTTCAGATACCGCTCCTCCTCGGAGAAGACGCAGCCGCAGTACTTCTGCATATAAAACCCGTGCTCCCGGGCGAAGTCCTGGCCCGCCCGGAACAGGGGGCGGAAGTCCTGGTAGTAAAATTCCACGCCGTAGGTCTCAGCCGCCCGCCGGGCCACTTCGGCCATCAGCTCGTGCTCCTGATAGGGGCTGATAAAGAGGCTGGAGGTGAAGCCGTCGAAGCCCTGCTCCTTGGCCACCTGGGCGGTGCGCATCAGGCGCATCTCGTAGCATTTGACGCACCGGCCGGGGATATCGGCGGCCACCTCCCGGACGAAGGGCCGGAGGCCGTAGTCGTTCTGCTCAATCAGCGGCAGACCGATCTCCTGGAGGTAGTCCCGGACCGTGTTCCGGCGGCTGCGGTACTCGGTGAAGGGATGGATATTGGGATTATACCAGAAGCCGGTGACCTCGTGTCCCTGCTCCTGGAGGGACGCGATGGGCCGGTTGGCGCAGGGAGCGCAGCAGATGTGCAGCAGCAGCTTCATCGCTTTCCCTCCGCCAGGGCCGACGCCCGGGCAAACTTGCTCAGAGGCTCCTCCCGCAGTCCGAATTTGTCCTGGAGCTCCCGGGCGAAGGCTTCGGCCATGGCTGCGTCGCCGGATTTGAGCTCTACCTCAATTTCACAGAGGGCCTCCTCCTTGCCGCCGCCGGCCAGCAGGCCCACGTCTCCGGCCAGCTCGCAGACCGACCCGTCGGCAAAGCGCAGATTGGCCGCCCGCCGGGTAAACCGGGCCGCGCAGACCGGCTCCAGCGTCTGGCCACTCAGCAGCCCCGTCAGCTCCTCCGGCGCGCCGGTCTCCAGCAGCACCGGCACCGCCTCCTGGATGTTGGCGGCCTCGCAGCTCCATTCGCCCCGCATCTTGCCCTGATAGGGCGTCTTGAGCGTGGCGACCAGCTGGTTGTTCTCTTGCCGCAGCCGCAGCGTCCACCGCAGCGTCCCCAGCCGCCGGTCCGGCGTGTCGTAATAAATCGTCGCCATTTCGAAGATCTGGTAGTCGCCCACCTGGACCTCCTTCACCTGGGGATCGAACAAAATCTGCTCCAGCTGGGCCGGATTGGCCACGGCCAGCTTATATTCCAACTCAATTCCCATGCGCGCACCTCCTGATACTCCCAATCTCAGCTCTATTGTAGCTTGTTTTTCCACCGTTGACAAGGTATCATTTCCCGGCCCATTTCCCGACAGCCTTTGCGCCGCCGCCGTGGTAGACTGGCAGCACGACGGAAACAGGAAAGAAGGAACCACATGGGAGTCAATGTGCGGCCAGCTGCCCGGGAAGCCCTCCGGCAGCTGGGAAACCGATGGAGCGGGCATCCCGCGGCCAGCGCCGTAGGGCAGTGCCTGGCCGCCGCGGCCGGTGGATTGATCTTGGCGGGCGCGGCGGCGGGACCGGTGCTGCTGCCGCTGCCCTTGGCCCTGTCCATGGCCCTGGGGCTGGGTCTCCGGTCCTTTGGAGCCTATGCCGGGGGCTGCCTGGGTTATGCCCTCCTCTGGGGCTGGGACCGGGGCATGGAGTCCATGGCCGCCGGGCTGCTGGCCGAGGCCTGTCTGTGTATCTTCGGCGACCAGCTCTCCCGGGAAAACCGGTGGTTCGCCCCGGGCAGCGCGGCGGTATTCACGCTGCTGGTGGGCTTCCTCTTCCTGCTGGAGCAGCGGTTCGCCCCGGCGGCGGTATGGCAGTTGGCCCTTCGGGCCGGCGTCGCGTCGGGCGGCTGCGTCCTGTTCCGCCGGGGGCTTCTGGAGGAGGGCTTGACGCGGCTGCTGCTCCCGGCGGCGCTGGTCAGCGGCCTGTGCGCCTGGGAGGCCGGGGGCTTTTCCCCGGGCCTGGCCGCGGGCTGTATGCTCAGCGCGGCGGCGCTGCCCACCCCGGCGGCGCTGCCGGCGGCGGTCCTCTGCGGGCTGGCCCTGGAGCTCCACCCCAGGGGCTGCGGCGGGGCCGCGGCGGTCCTGCTGCTGGCGGCCCTGCTGGCCCGGGACCGGAAGCGGTGGCTGACCGCCATGGGCTGCTGGCTGCTGGCCGTGCTGGCCGGCGTTCTGCTCACCGGGGCCGGACCCCAGCTGCTGGCGGCGGCCATCCTGGGCGGCGCGCTGGCCCGGCTGCTGCCCGCCGGGCGTCTCTTCGGCTGGGAGCGGGCCGCGGGGCGGGGCGATGCCCGGCTCACGGCCGCCGCCGGACTCTTTGCCCAGCTGGCCAAAACGCTGGAGGCCGCCGTCCCGCCCCGGACCGATCCGGAGACCGCCGCCGCCTTTGACCGGGTGGCCGACCGGGTCTGCCGCCTGTGCAGCCAGTTTGACGACTGCTGGGGCCGGCGGCTGGGGGAGACCTGCGCCATGCTGGACCGGGCGGCCCCGGCCATGGAGGCCCGGGGAAAAGCGGTCCAGGAGGATCTGCCCGAGGCGTTCTGGAGCCGCTGCCGCCACAGCGAGGGCTTTTTGGCGGCCATCAACCGGGAATTGGACGACCGCAGCTGCCGCCGCCAAAGCCGCCGCCGCCTCTACGAGAGCCGCGTCGTGGTGGCCCGGCAGTTTCAGACGCTGGCCCGCGCCCTGGTCCAGCCGCCCCAGCGGACCGAATCGGCCCCGCGGTTTACGCCGGAGCTGTGCTGCCGCAGCCGGGGCCGGGGCGGAGCCCCCTTGTCCGGCGACCAGACCGCCAGCTTCTGTCAGGGGCAGTGGTACTATGTGCTGCTCTGCGACGGCATGGGCGCGGGCCGGGCGGCCCGGGCGGAGGCCGGGACGGCAGTGGCGGTGCTGCGGCAGCTGCTCCAGGCCGGCGCGACGCCCCAGGAGGCCATGGAGAGCCTCAACGGCCTGTATCTTCTGCGGGACGACGGGGCCTTTGCCACGGTGGATCTGCTGCAAATCAGCCTGTTCAGCGGCGAGGGCACGCTCTACAAGTGGGGCGCGGCGCCCTCCTATCTCAAAACAAAGGGCGAGGTGAGACAAATTGGGACAGCCTCGCCGCCGCCGGGCATCGGTGCGGGAGAGGCACACCGGCCGGAGGAGACGAGACTGTCCTTGGCGCGAGGAGAAATGTTGGTGCTGGTGAGCGACGGCGCCGGAGGAGAGATGGCCGAGCGGTTCATTCGCCAGTACGGCGGACACGCACCGGAGGATTTGGCAACCGGCGTCCTCCGCTGCACCGAGGCCCAGGGCGGCGAGGACGACAGGACGGCGGCGGTGCTGGCGCTGCGTCGGGCGGTCTCGCTGTGAGCTTCGGTCCGGATGGATTCTGTCCGCTGGAGGTATCATATCACAGCCCCGGGGCAGGATTGTGTCGAATCCTGTCCCCGGGGCGAGTTTTTCAACAATTTTTCCGCAGATATTTCCACAAGATCCGGGGCCGGGGCCGGGGCGGACCGGCGCCGGAAAAAGGCAGCGTGACGATGGAAGGTTTCGTCACGCTGCCTCAGACTGTCAAACAACCTCGCTGCAATCTGCGTAGTAAAAACGTCTTTTCGCCACGCGGTCAATCCAGGTTGACGTTGCGCTTGGAGTTGCGCAGCCGGGCCATGGCCCGGGCCAGCAGGATTTGGTTGATTTTGAATTCGCTGGTGCTCTTGGCCTGGCGGAGGTGCTCGGCGGCCTCCTCCTCCTGGCGCTTGGCGCGGTTGATGTCCACCTCTTCGGGCCACTCGCAGGTCTGGGCGAAGAGGATGATGCCGCCTGCCGAGACCTCCATATAGCCCTCGGAGTTGACCGCTTCCTTCCAGACGCCGTCCACCCGGAATTTGACGCTGCCGGCCCGCAATGCCGCGATCATCGGCGCGTGATCCTTGAGGATGGTCCACTCGCCGTCCTTGGCCTGGAAGGTCAGCGCGTCCACCTGGCCGGAGAAGAAATGCCGCGTGGGTGTGAGAATCTCCAGCTGGAAGGTATTAGCCATGGTTTGCCAGCTCCTTCGCCTTGGCGATGACCTCGTCGATGTCGCCCACCATAAAGAAGGCGCTCTCGGGCAGATCGTCCACCTCGCCGTCCACAATCTTCTTGAAGCTTCGGATGGTGTCCTTCAGGGGGACGAAGCGGCCCGGCTGACCGGTGAAGGCCTCGGCCACGTTCATGGGCTGGGAGAGGAACATCTGGATCTTCCGGGCCCGGTAGACCACCTTGCGGTCCTCCTCGGCCAGCTCCTCCATGCCCAGGATGGAGATGATATCCTTCAATTCATTGTACCGCTGCAGGCACTCCTGGACCCGGCGGGCCACGTCGTAGTGCTCCTCGCCCACGACGCCCGCGGAGAGAATCCGGGAGTTGGACTCCAGGGGGCTGACGGCGGGGTAGATACCCATTTCGGCCACCTGCCGGGAGAGCACCGTGGTGGCGTCCAGATGGGAGAAGATCGTCGCCGGAGCCGGGTCGGTCAGGTCGTCGGCGGGGACGTAGATGGCCTGGACCGAGGTGATGGAGCCGTTCTTGGTGGAGGCGATGCGCTCCTCCAGCTCACCCAGCTCGTTGGCCAGGGTCGGCTGGTAGCCCACCGAGGAGGGCATCCGGCCCAGCATGGCCGAGACCTCGTTGCCCGCCTGAACATAGCGGAAGATGTTGTCGATGAACAGCAGCACGTCCTGATTCATCACGTCGCGGAAGTACTCGGCCATGGTCAGGCCGGTCATGGCCACGCGCATCCGGGACCCCGGGGGCTCGTTCATCTGGCCGAAGGCCATGGCGGTGTTGCGGATGGCGCCGGAGGCCGTCATGTCGTGGATCAGGTCGTTGCCCTCACGGCTGCGTTCGCCGACGCCGGTGAAGACCGAGTAGCCGCCGTGCTGCTTGGCGATGTTGTAGATGAGCTCCATAATCAGCACGGTCTTGCCCACGCCCGCGCCGCCGAAGAGGCCGATTTTGCCGCCCTTGGCGTAGGGCGTCAGCAGGTCGATGACCTTGATGCCGGTCTCCAGGAACTCGGTTTTGGGGTTGGTGTCGTGGAAGGTGGGCGCGTCGCGGAAGATGGGCCAGCGCTCCTGGGCGGGGATTTCTCCGGCCCGGTCGATGGGCTGGCCCAGGGCGTCCACCACCCGGCCCAGCACCGCCTCGCCCACGGGGACGGTGATGCACGAGCCGGTGTTCTCCACCTTCATGCCGCAGGAGAGGCCGTAGGTGGCGTCCAGGGCGATGCAGCGCACCGCGCCGGGCCGGACGAAGCCGGACACCTCCATGTGGACGCCGTTCTCCGCCACCAGCAGGTCGTGGAGGCGGTAGGGCTCCTGTTCGGGGTAGCGCACCGTGAGAACGGGGCCGTTGATTCGCTCGATGATAGCGCCGTCGATGGGTTGCTCCATATGGTTCGCCTCCTTGTCAGTGTTGGTTGCGCCGTCCTCCTCCAGGGCGACGCTGCCCCCGGCGATCTCAGTGATCTCCTGGGTGATTTTGGTTTGCCGGGCCATGTTGAGCCGCAGATTGAGGGCCTTCATCAGCTCCTCGGCATTTTTGGTCGCGCTCTGCATGGCGTTCATCCGGGCAAAGTGCTCGGCGGCATAGGCCTGGACCAGAGCGCCGAAGATCCGCGAGGTGATAAACTGGGGCACCAGCTGGTCAAAGACCTCCTGGGGCGAGGGGCTGTAGATGCACTCGCGCAGATCATGGGAGAAGGGAACGTCCTGGAAGTCTGTGAGCCGGATGGGCAGCACCCGCTGCATGGTGGGGCGGTTGACCACCCGTCCGTGGACGGAGTAGAGGGTGAAAATCACGCAGATCTCATCCACCTCGCCGGTGTCGAAGAGGTCGATGACCTCCTGGGCCAGCTGCATGGCGTTGCGCAGAGAGGGGTTCTGGGCCATGCCCACCACCTCGTAGTCGGGGATAATGCCCTTGCGCCGGAAGAATTGGTTGGCGGTGATGCCCACCGTGGCGATGTGGCGGTCGGGATAGCGCTGGATCTGCCGGTAGGCGAAATTGAGAATTTCGTCGTTGTAGCTGCCGGCCATGCCCTTGTCGCCGGAGATGACGATATAGGCCCGCCGGTGGCCGCGATGGGTCTCCAGATAGGGGTGGGAGATGTTCTGGGAGGACATGAGAATGTCCTTCATGGTGCTCTGAAGCTTCTCAAAATAGACCTGGTTATAGGGAATATACGAAGAAAACTTCTTCATTTTGGCCGACGAGACCATCTGCATGGCGTTGGTGATCTTGCGGGTCTCGCCGACGGCGCTGATATGGTGCCGGATCTCGCTGACGTTCTCCATACCTTAGACCTCGTAGCTCTGGGCAAAGGCCTCGATGGCGGCGGTCAGAGCGGTCCGGGCGTCGGCGCTGAGGGATTTGGTGGTGTCGATGGTGCGCATGATGCTGCCGTGCTTCTCATAGAGCTCGTGCAGCAGGGCCTGCTCGAAGGGACCGATGGATTTGACCGGGATGTCCTTGAGCAGGTTGCCGCCGTAGGCCAGCAGCAGGGCCACCTGGCCCGAGAGCTTGAGGATGATGCGCCGGGGCTGCTTCAAAAGCTCCGTCATCCGCTCGCCGCGCTCCAGAAGGCGCTTGGTCTCGGCGTCCACGTCGGCGCCGAACTGGGCGAAGACCGCCATATCGCGGTACTGGGCCACCTCCAGCCGGAGGGAGCCGGACACATCCCGCATGGCGGGGTGCTGGGCGCTGCGGCCCACACGGGACACCGACAGGCCCACGTTGACCGCCGGCCGGACGCCGGCGTGGAAGAGCTCGCTCTCCAGGAAGATCTGGCCGTCGGTGATGGAGATGACGTTGGTGGGAATGTAGGCCGAGATATCGCCGGCCATGGTCTCCACGATGGGCAGTGCCGTCAGGGAGCCGCCGCCCTTTTCGGGGGAGAGCTTGGCGGCTCGCTCCAGGAGCCGGGAGTGGAGATAGAACACGTCGCCGGGGTAGGCCTCGCGGCCCGAGGGGCGGCGCAGCAGCAGCGACATGGTCCGGTAGGCCACGGCGTGCTTGCTGAGGTCGTCATAGACCACCAGTACGTCCTTGCCCTGGTACATAAAGTCCTCGGCAATGGCGCAGGCGGCGTAGGGGGCCAGATACTGCATGGCCGCGGAGTCGGCCGCCGTGGCCGCCACGATGACGCAGCGGTCCATGGCTCCGGCGTCCTCCAGCTGGTTCATCAGCCCGGCCACGGCGCCGGCCTTCTGGCCGATGGCGCAGTAGACGCAGATGACGCCGCTGTCACTCTGGTTGAGCATGGTGGTGACGGCGATGGTGGTCTTGCCGGTCTGGCGGTCGCCGATGATGAGCTCCCGCTGGCCCCGACCAATGGGGATCATGGAGTCGATGGCCAGGATGCCGGTCTCCATGGGGGTATCCACGGGGGAGCGGTCCATGATGGCCGGAGCGGGGCATTCCACCTCGCGGAAGTGGTCGGGCTTGAGGGACTTGCCGTCCAGGGGACGGCCGATGGGGTCCACCACCCGGCCCAGCAGGTCCTTGCCCACGGCCACGTCGCTGACGCGGCCGGTGCCTCGGACCACGGAGCCCGGCGCCACGGTATCGGCCTTGCCCAGCAGGGCCGCGCCGACGCCGTCCAGGCTCATATCCAGGGCCATGCCGTAGACCTGGCCTTCAAATTCCAACAGCTCGCCGTACTTGGCGTGGGACAGGCCCTCCACCTGGACGATGCCGTCCTGGACGGATTTCACCCGCCCGTATTCATAGGTGACCATCTCCGGCGCGAAGTTCTCCAGACGTTCCTTGAGAAACGCGCCGATGGCAATGGATTGTTCCAGCATAACTGCCTCCTCTCGATCAGGAGAGCTTCTGCTTCAGGCTCTGGAGCTGGGCGGCGTAGCTGAAGTCATAGACGCGGCCGTCCACGTAGGCGGCGTAGCCGCCGATGAGGCTCTCGTCCACCTCCACCGTCAGGGTGAGGGAGCAGCCCAGCAGGGCCTCCAGCCGGGCGGTGATGGCGCTGAGACCCTCGGCGTCGGGCTGTGCGGCGACCTTGAGGACGCCGGTGCGGCGGCCGGACTTGGCGGTGGAGCCGGAAGCCACGCGCTTTTTGGTCTCCTCGTCGAACCGGAGCACCCGGCCCGCCATATCCACGGCCAGATCGGTCAGGGCGTCCTGGGCCTCGTTCATGGCCTGCTGCTTGAAGTCCTTGGCCTCCAGCTTGGCCTGGCTCAGCAGCTGATCGGCGGCCTGACGGGCCTCTTTCTCGATGTCCTCGGCGTGCTCGGAGCCCTCGCGGTAGCCCTTGGCGATGATGGCCCGGCATTCGTCCTCGGCCTTTTCCAGCTTGGCGGTGTAGTCGGTCTTGAGCTGCTCCGCCTGGGCCTGGGCGGTTTCGGCCTCCTGGAGCTGCGCGGCAATGGCGTTCTCCCGGGCGGCCATAAACTTGCGGATGGGCTGGAACAGCAGTGCCCGCAGAATCAGAAACAGCACCACCAGATTGACCACATGGATGGCCAGATCAATGGGATAGAGTTCCATAGGGGCCTCCTTTAGCGCATGGTGAAGATCATAATCAGGGCGGTGACGAAGCCGTAGATGGCGCAGGACTCGGTCAGGGCCAGGCCCATGATCAGGATGGACTGGATCTTGCCGGAGGCCTCAGGCTGCCGGGCGGTGGCATCGGCGGCCTTACCGGTGGCCATACCCATGGCAAAGCCGGCGAAAGCACAGGGAAGCAGCGCAATGGCTGCGGCGAGCGCGATTGTTCCGATATTCATGTTGATTCCTCCTGAAAATGATGACATTCTAAATTACAAAATACTTATTTTCGTTTCCTCATGCGACGCACCTTTATGCCTCCCCTTGAGGGGAGGTGGCACGCGAAGCGTGACGGAGAGGTGTGCCGCCGCGCAGCGGCGGCGGCGCGCAAGCGCTCTCTGCATACGCCGAAACCCTGCGGGAAGCTTTCGGTGCGGTAACACCTCTCAGTCATGGCTTGCGCCATGACAGCTCCCCTCAAGGGGAGCCTTCCCTCTCGCGCGACGCACCCTCAAAGCCTCTCCTTGAGGAGAGGTGGCACGCGAAGCGTGACGGAGAGGTGTGCCGCCGCATAGCGGCGGCGGCGCGTCAGCGCCCTCTGCACACGCCGAAACTCTGCGGCAAGCCTTCGGTGCGGTAACACCTCTCCAGCGGAGCTGGATGGAGAATTCTACGGGGCTTCGCCCCTAGGAATCTCGGCTTGCGCCGACATTCCAAGAATTCTTCAATCAGTCAGCCTACGGCTGACAGCTCCCCTCA
>DVFN01000075.1 GCA_018713205.1 Candidatus Avoscillospira stercorigallinarum
CGGAACATAACGCGCCCGATTACGGGCGGGGATAAACCCCGCCCCTACGGCAAATTCCCAGGCGGATCTGTAGGGGAGGGCTTTATGCCCTCCCGTGACCAGCCCCCACAACCATCGGGGCCGGAATGTAACACACCCGGTTCCGGCGGCATGTGGGCATGCCGCCCTACGGCACATCGTGGGTTCGGTGCAGCCGGCGGACTGCTTTGCACCCAGAACCCGGCGGGCCGATGTGGGCATCGGCCCCTACGGCGCAAAGCGCACTTATTCCTTATTCCCTATTCCTTATTCCCTACTCTTTCGCACCCTCGGGTTCCGAGGGTGCTTCTTGCCATGCTAGGAGGAATTCTTATGCCCCATGAATTGACGCCCCAGGATATTGAGATTATGCAGAAGGAGCTGGACTACCGGCGCATTGAGCTGATGCCGGAGCTGCTGGAGGAGGTCAAGCGGACCCGGGCCTTCGGCGATCTCAGCGAAAACTACGAGTACAAGGCCGCCAAGCAGGCCCAGAACGCCAACCGCAAGCGCATCCGCTACCTGACCCGGATGATCCAGAACTCCACGGTGCTGGAGGATACCTCCGCCGCCGACGAGGTGGGACTCTTCGACCGGGTGGAGCTCTACTTCGAGGAGGACGACGAGCTCCAGACGGTCCAGGTGGTCTCCACGGTCCGCTGCGACCCCCGGGAGGGCCGAATCAGCCGCGAGTCCCCCCTGGGCCGGGTGCTGCTGGGCCGCCGGGCCGGCGATAAGGTGACCGTGAAGGTCTCCGACGCCTACAGCTATGAGGTCGAAATCCGCTCCATCACCAAAACCCAAGACGACGGCTCCGCGCCAGTGCTGTAGGCAAAGCCTACAGCACTGGCACGGATTTTTAATAGCTTAAAAATCCGTATTGATTGAACGCGAAGGGGCCCTTGGGCCCCTTCACACTTCCCCCGCTGCTCTGTCACAGACAGCTTCAGCGAGGTTTTTGGCAGCCAGCAGGCGCGGCGTGCATCGGATTGCTGCACAAAAAACAAAAACCATCTTTGTGCAATGCACAAAAATGGTGAAGATTGCGGTCGATATTGGATTGACGCAGCGCACGGCTTATGCTATAATAATTTTCCACCATGCCCAGGTGACTGCGCGGCCCTTGTGGCCCATCGTTAGTTTACCACGGCATGGGGGAGATTGCAAGATGGAATTTCAAAATTTCCGACAACACCGCCGGGTGTTTTATTTCTGCGAATTCCAAGGAAAGGCTGTGATGATCTGACATGGCAATGGTAAAGGACGTCATGTACGGCAAGACCCCGCGCAAGAGCTACGCCAAGCATGATGACGACAAGATTCTCGAGATCCCCAACCTTTTGAAAATTCAAAAGGACTCCTACGCGCGCTTCCTGGCCGAAGGTCTCAACGAGGTGTTCAAGGATGTGGACACCATCACCGACTACACCGGCAACCTGGAGCTGAGCTTCCTGGACTACAGCATGAACGAGCCCCCCAAGTACACCATCGAGGAGTGCAAGGAGCGGGACGCCACCTATGCCAAGCCCATCAAGGTGCGGGTGCGCCTGCACAACAAGGAAACCGACGAGATCAAGGAGCAGGAGATCTTCATGGGAGATTTCCCGCTGATGACCAACGGCGGCACCTTCGTCATCAACGGCGCCGAGCGCGTTATCGTCTCGCAGATCGTCCGCAGCCCCGGCATGTACTACGGCCACGAGGTGGACAAGGCCGACCAGCACACCTATACCGCCACGGTCATCCCCTACCGCGGCGCCTGGCTGGAGTATGAGACCGACCCCATGGACGTCTTCTACGTCCGCATCGATAAGAACCGCAAAATCCCCATCACCTGCCTGATCCGCGCATTGGGCGTGGAGACCGACGGTCAGATCAAAGAGCTCTTCGGCGAGGATGAGCGCATCCTCGCGACCCTGGAAAAGGACACCTGCAAGACCCGGGAGGAGAGCCTGCTGGAGATCTACCGCCGTCTGCGGCCCGGCGAGCCCCCCACGGTGGAGAGCGCCGAGAGCTATCTGGACGCCCTCTTCTTCGACGCCCGCCGGTACGACGTCTCCAAGGTCGGCCGGTATAAGTTCAACAAGAAAATGGACATCTGGACCCGGCTGGCCGGTCAGACTCTGGCGGCCCCCGTGGCCGATCCTCTGACCGGCGAGATCCTGGCCATGGCCGGAGACACCCTCAACCGTGAGCAGGCCAAGGAGCTCTCCCGCCGGGGCGTCAACGAGGCCGTCATCACCACCCTGGACGGCAAGACCGTCAAGGTCTTCTCCAACGGCATGGTCGATATGAAGCAGTTCGTGGACTTCGACCCCGCCCAGTACGGCATCAAGGAGAAGGTCTGCTTCGCCGCCCTCAAGGAGCTGCTGGAGCAGCACGGCCGCGCCGATTCCCAGGCCTGGGCCGAAGCCATCGAGGCCCATTATGACGACCTGAACCCCAAGCACATCACCAAGGACGACATTCTGGCCTCCATCAACTACCTCAACTGCATGGTCCACGGCGCCGGCACCACCGACGACATCGACCATCTGGGCAACCGCCGCCTGCGCTGCGTGGGCGAGCTGCTGCAGAACCAGTTCCGCGTGGGCTTCACCCGGCTGGAGCGGGTCATCCGGGAGCGCATGACCGTCCAGGACCTGGACACCGTCACCCCCCAGAGCCTCATCAACATCCGGCCCGTCACCGCCGTCATCAAGGAGTTCTTCGGCTCCTCCCCTCTGAGCCAGTTCATGGACCAGAACAACCCCCTGGCCGAGCTGACCCACAAGCGCCGCCTCTCGGCCCTGGGCCCCGGCGGTCTGAGCCGCGAGCGCGCCTCCTTCGACGTCCGCGATATCCACTACAGCCACTACGGCCGTATGTGCCCCATCGAGACCCCTGAAGGTCCCAACATCGGCCTGATTAACTACCTGGCCACCTATGCCCGGATCAACGAGTACGGCTTTATCGAGGCCCCCTACCGCAAGATCGACAAGGCCACCGGCGTGGTCACCGACATCGTCGAGTATATGACCGCCGACGTGGAGGACGATTACTACGTCTGCCAGGCCGCCGAGCCCATCGGCGAGGACGGCCGTCTGGCCAATCCCCGCGTCACCTGCCGCCACCGCAACGAGATCATCTCCGTGGACCGGGACGTCATCGACTACATGGACGTCTCCCCCAAGATGATGACCTCCGTGGCTACGGCCTTCATCCCCTTCCTGGAGAACGACGACGCCAACCGCGCCCTGATGGGCGCCAACATGCAGCGCCAGGCCGTGCCGCTGATGGTCACCGAGGCCCCCATCGTGGCCACGGGCATCGAGCACAAGTGCGCCGTGGACTCCGAGGTCTGCATCACCGCCAAGGGCCCCGGCGTGGTCACCAAGGTCTCGGCCACCGGCGTCTCCATCCGCTATGACGACGGCCATACCGAGGACTACACCCTCACCAAGTTCGCCCGCAGCAACGCCGGTACCTGCATCAACCAGCGGCCCATCGTCTCTGTCGGCGAGCGGGTCGAGGCCCGGCAGGTCGTGGCCGACGGCCCCAGCTGCTCTCAGGGCGAGATTTCCCTGGGCAAGAACGTGCTCATCGGCTTCATGACCTGGGAAGGCTACAACTACGAGGACGCCATTCTGCTGAACGAGCGTCTGGTCCGCGAGGACGTCTTCACCTCCATCCATATCGAGGAGTACGAGACCGAGTCCCGGGACACCAAGCTGGGCCCCGAGGAGATCACCCGCGACATCCCCAACGTCGGCGAGGATACTCTGAAGGATCTGGACGAGAACGGCATCATCCGCGTGGGCGCCGAGGTCACCTCCGGCGACTACCTGGTGGGCAAGGTCACCCCCAAGGGCGAGACCGAGCTGACCGCCGAGGAGCGTCTGCTGCGCGTTTACGGCGAAGGCGGCGGGCTGGAAGGCTACGACCGAGTGATGGTGCTGCTCGAATACGAGACGCAGGAGATGGACTATTTCAACGAGGACGCGCTGCCGTTCCTCAAGGCGCTGATGAAGAAGTACCATGACAACGACATCAATCTGACGGCGCTCTATTCCGACGAGATGCACATTCAGCAGG
>DVFN01000076.1 GCA_018713205.1 Candidatus Avoscillospira stercorigallinarum
GTCCTGGAACGCATTTCTGCCTGGAATTGTGAAAACGGGCATACCCCATCCGTGCAGTTATAAAAGGGGGAAATACATACAGTATTCCCGCCCTTTTATAACTTTCGTATGAGGCAAAATCTTTGGCCGAATGCTCTTGCCAAATTGTGCGGTGCTGCCCTAATAAAATCACGGGCTGCGGTTTTCGCCGCAGCCCTTTTGCAATGCAATATATCGATTCGCCCGCGCCTGCCCGACCTATACCAACAGCAGAGACACGGCCAGTAGGAGGATAAGCCCCGCCACATTGGAGATGGTGAACCATTTCAGATAGGCGCCGATCTTGGATTCCGGAGACCGGAGATAGAATTTCAGCGAGATCAGGCTGGCCAGAGAGGCCACCGGCGTGCCGAGTCCGCCGACATTGACGCCGGCAAGAAGGCCCCGCCAATTGTCGGTGAGGCCGGAGAGCAGCACGGCCGCCGGCACGTTGCTGATGACCTGACTGGCCGCCGCCGAGGTCAGAAGGGCGCTGCGGTCCAGAATGGAGGACAGGGCCTCTCGGATGGCGGGCAGCTTGCCCAGGTTGCCGCTGAACACGAAGAAGCAGACAAAGGTCAGAAGCAGCATGTAGTCCACACGCTTTAAAAGCTGGGGCCGGACGATCAGCAGCACCACAATGACGATGCCGGTCAGAATGCCGTAGTGGAGCACCCGGCTCACGGACAGGAGGCACAGGACAAAGAGCACGGCGCAGACCGCGAGGGTTTTGGGCCGATGGATCGTCACCCGCTCGGGGAAGGAGATGTGCAGCTCCCCCTTGCCGCCGAAAATCAGACAGGCCGCCGCCAGCAGCACCAGGCTCAGCAGCGTCAGCGGCAGCAGCAAGCCCAGGAATTGTCCCATGGACAGCTGGAATTTAGCATAGAGAAAGAGATTCTGCGGATTGCCCACCGGGGTGGCCATGCTGCCCAGGTTGGCCGCGATGGTCTGGAGGCAGATGACCGGGATCATCAGCTGCGTCTTGTCGATCATCTGGAGCACCAGAATGGCAAAGGGGACGAAGGTGATGAGCGCCACGTCATTGGTCACCAGCATGGACGAGAAAAAGGGGAGCAGCACCAGCATCACAGTGATGCCCCGCATGGGCCGCCGTCCGGTCAGGAGCTTCTGCGCCAGAACCAGAAAGACGCCGCACTCCTGGAGCCCGGCTACCACGGCCATCAGACAGAACAGCAGACACAAGACCCGCAGGTCGATATAGTCCCAATAGGCCGCCGAGGGCGGTACAAAGAACGCGGAGACCACTGCGCAGAGCAGCGCGATAACAAAAACCGGTTCCTTTTTGAAAAAAGTCAGCACCGGGTTCGTTTTTACCATAAAATGCACCTTCCTTTGACAACGACGATTATACCCATTTACCTGGAAAGATGCAAGAGAAAATCCGGGAATCTTCCCTTGACATTCCGGGGAAAGATGCGTAATCTTATATCGTGTGAAACGAGACTAACTCGTCGCACCATTCGGCATGATCGTTTCGAGACAAAGGAGGAAACCGGCCATGACCATCAAAGATCTCTCTCCTGGCGAGGGCGGGCGGATCGTCGCGGTAGGCGGCGAGGGCGCGCTGCGCCAGCATTTTCTGGATATGGGCGTGATCCCCGGCGCGGAGCTGACCGTGGTGAAGCTGGCCCCCATGGGCGACCCGATGGAGCTGCGGATTCACGGCTACGAGCTGACGCTGCGGCTGGAGGACGCGGCCAAAATCGATGTGGAGGACGTCCACACTGTGACGCCGGCCGAGGAGCAGCGCGGTGCGCGCAAGCCCTCGCTTCATCCCGGTCTGGGCCAGAGCGGCATCTACCACACCAAGGCCGAAGGCGCGCCCCTGCCGGACAGTGTCCGGCTGACCTTTGCCCTGGCGGGCAACCAGAACTGCGGCAAGACGACGCTGTTCAATCAGCTCACCGGCTCCAACCAGCATGTGGGCAACTTCCCCGGCGTCACCGTGGACCGCAAGGACGGCGCCATCCGCGGTCAGGCCAACACCCTGGTCACTGATCTGCCGGGTATCTATTCCATGTCGCCCTACACCAGCGAGGAGCTGGTCACCCGGGCATTTCTGCTGGACGAAAAGCCCAAGGGGATTATCAATATCATCGACGCCACCAACATTGAGCGCAACCTCTATCTGACCATGCAGCTGATGGAGCTGAATATTCCCATGGTTCTGGCGCTCAATATGATGGACGAGGTCCGGGAGAACGGCGGCTCCATCCGGGTCAACGACCTGGAGCGGCAGCTGGGCATCCCGGTCGTCCCCATTTCCGCCATCAAAAACGAGGGCATCGGCGAGCTGGTGGACCACGCCGTCCACGTGGCTCGATACCAGGAGCGCCCCGGCCGGATGGACTTCTGTTCCCCTGAGGACCACAACGGCGCGGTGCACCGCTGCCTCCACGGCATCATGCACCTGATCGACGACCACGCCCGCCGGGCTGGAATCCCGCTGCGCTTTGCCGCCAGCAAGCTGGCCGAGGGGGACCATATGATCCTGGAGAAGCTGGGCCTGGATCAGAACGAGCGGGAGATGCTGGAGCACATCATCCAGCAGATGGAGGAGGAGCGCGGCATGGACCGGGCGGCGGCCATCGCCGATATGCGCTATGGCTTTATCGAATCCGTCTGCCGCGAAGCCGTGGTCAAGCCCCGGGAGAGCAAGGCCCACGCCCGCAGCGAAAATCTGGACCGGTTTTTGACGGGCAAATTCACCGCGATCCCGGCCTTTGTGGGCATTATGGCCCTGGTGTTTTACCTGACTTTTGGCCCGGTGGGAAGCTTCCTCTCGGACCTGCTGGCCCTGGGCATCGACGCCTTGACGGCCTTGGTGGACCGGGGGCTCACGGCCTACGGAATCAATCCCGTGGTCCAATCCCTGGTCATCGACGGCATTTTCGCCGGTGTGGGCAGTGTGCTGAGCTTCCTGCCCGTCATCGTCACGCTGTTCTTTTTCCTCTCCCTGCTGGAGGACAGCGGCTACATCGCCCGAGTGGCCTTCGTTATGGACAAGCTTCTGCGGAAAATCGGACTCTCGGGCCGGAGCATTGTGCCCATGCTCATCGGCTTCGGCTGCACGGTGCCCGGCGTCATGGCCACCCGGACCCTGCCCTCCGAGCGGGACCGGAAGATGACCATTCTGCTGACGCCCTTTATGAGTTGCTCGGCCAAGGTGCCGATCTACGGCTTTTTCACCGCGGCCTTCTTCCCGGACCACGGGGCCCTGGTGATGATTATTCTCTATTTTACCGGCATCATCATGGGCATTCTATTTGCCCTGCTGCTCCGGGGCACCCTGTTCCGGGGCGAACCGGTGCCCTTCGTGATGGAGCTGCCCAACTACCGGCTCCCGGCGCTGAAAAACGTCGGCCAGCTCCTGTGGGAAAAGGCCAAGGACTTCCTGACCCGGGCCTTTACGGTGATTTTCGTGGCCACCATCATCATCTGGTTCCTCCAGACCTTCGATCTCAAGCTCAATGTGGTGGCCGATTCCCAGACCAGCCTGCTGGCGATGCTGGCCGGACTGATTGCGCCGGTGTTCCTGCCCCTGGGCTTTGGCAGCTGGCAGATTTCCACTGCCCTGATTTCCGGCTTTATGGCCAAGGAGAGCGTGGTCTCGACGCTGACGGTGCTGCTGGGCGGCGAGACGCAGATTTCCGCCTTCCTCACGCCGCTGACCGCGGCCAGCCTGCTGGTGTTTACGCTGCTCTATACGCCCTGCGTGGCGGCCATCTCCTCCATCCGCCGGGAACTGGGCGGCCGCTGGGCCGCGGGGGTGCTGATCGGCCAGTGCGTCATCGCCTGGATCGCGGCCCTGCTGGTCCATACCGCGGGCCTGCTGCTGGGGTTGGGCTGAATGGATTGGCTGAGCATCGTCATTTTGGCGGCCATCCTGGCGGCCTTCGCCGCCGCCGTCCGCTATATCCGCCGCCACCCCGGTTGCTCCGGCTCCTGCGGCAGCTGCCGTAAGGACTGCCCCAACCGGCGGCAGGAACAAAATCACGAATAGCGATCTTCCGCCCCTTCGCTGCAGCGGAGGGGCGGATTTTAAGGCATCACCGCACAATTTGGCAAGAGCATTCGGCCAAAGATTTTGCCTCATACGAAAGTTATAAAAGGGCGGGAATACTGTATGTATTTCCCCCTTTTATAACTGCACGGATGGGGCAAAAGATTGGGCGAAGGCCGCGGACACAATTGTGCGGTGCTGCCTAAGGAAAATTCAGTCGGGAGGCGGACGTATGTACGAGCTGATTCAGGCGGCGGAACACACCTATTATATCGAAAGTCCGGCAAAGATCGGTCTGGTGCAGACCGGCGACACCGTGGCGCTCATCGACAGCGGCAGCGACAAGGAGGCCGGGCGGAAGGTCCGGCAGCATCTGGATGCCCGGGGGCTGAAGCTGTCGGCCATCTACAATACCCATTCCAACGCCGACCACATCGGCGGCAACCAGTACCTCCAGCGGCAGACCGGCTGCGCGGTCTACGCGCCCGGCGTGGAGGCGGCCTTTACCCGGGACCCGATTCTCGAGCCGTCCTTCCTCTACGGCGGCTGCCCGCCCAAGCCCCTGCGGCACAAGTTCCTGCTGGCCCAGCCCAGCGGCGTCCAGGTCCTGGACCCCAAGGCCTGTCCCCTGGAGGTCATCCCCCTGCCGGGCCATTTCTTCGATATGGTGGGCTACCGGACGGAAGACGACGTGGTCTTTCTGGCCGACTGCCTGTCCAGCCGGGAGACCCTGGAGAAGTACCGGGTCAGCTTTCTCTACGACGTGGCCGCCTACCTGGACACGCTGGACCGGGTGGCGGCCATGGAGGCGGCGCTGTTTGTCCCGGCCCATACGGCGGCGACGGAGGATATCGCGCCCCTGGCCCGGTATAACCGGGACCAGGTCTATGCCGTGGCCGAGGATCTGCTGGACCTGCTGGCGGAACCGCTGGTCTTTGAAGAGGTCCTCCGGCGGCTCTTCCGGCGGTATCACCTGACCATGGACTTACAGCAGTACGTCCTGGTGGGCAGCACCGTGAAATCCTATCTGGCCTGGCTGCTGGACGGCGGCCGGGTGACGGCGGCCTTCGACGACTGCCGCCTGCTGTGGCGAAAAGCCTAGGCCTTGTGGACGTAGAGCACGCCGATGGTGCCGGGGCCGCAGTGGCTGGAGACGGTGCAGCCGGCCCGGGTGACGCAGACCTCCTCAAAGGTCTGGAGCCGCCGGACCGTGTCCAGGGCCAGCTGGAGAATCTCCGGCTCCACGCCCGAATGGGTGACGAAGACCCGGCGCAGGTCCAGATCGTCCCGGTTGGCCAGCCGGTCGGTGATATAGGACTCCAGGCAGTGGGCAAAGCTGCCGCGATACTTTTTCCCCACGCCCATCTTGCCGTCCCGGACCTCGATGCAGGGCTTGAGCTTCAGCAGATTGGCCCCCAGCACCGCCGCCGCCGAGCACCGGCCGCCCTTTTGGAGGTACTTGAGCTGTTCGAGAATAAAGCTGGCGTCCACCCGGCCGGTCATGGCCCGGAGCGTCTCGACGATCTGCCCGGCCGGAATCCCGGCCTCGGCCAGCTCCGCGGCCCGGAGCACCACCAGGCCGTGGCCGGTGGAGAGATTGCGGCTGTCCACCACATAGACGTTGTCGAACTGCTGAGCGGCCAGCACCGCGTTCTGGTGGCAGGAGCTGAAGTCGGCGCTGATGTTGATGTGGATCACCGCGTCATAGTCCCCGGCGTACCGGGCGAAGACGGCCTCATAGCCCGCGGCGTTGACCGCCGCCGTCACCGGCAGGCCGCCGCCCTGGGCCACGTGGGCATAGATGTCCTCGGGCTCGATGTCCACGCCGTCGTGGTAGTCCCGGCCGTCCATGGCCACGGCCAGAGGCACCAGCTCGATCTGATACCGCTTGCGCTGTTCCCGGCTCAAATCGCAGGTGGAGTCGGATGTGATTTTGATATTCATTACAAGTTCCAGTCTCCTTTCGATTGGAACAGGCACACACCGTTTGCCTGTTGAAAAAATTCCCTCAGGGGCATTGTACCAGGGAATCGCCCCGGTTGCAACCACGACGGCGGCTGTGATACAATAAATGCGCAGGTTCCCGGCGGGTCCGTAGGGGCCGCTGCCCCCCCCGGAACCACCAGGGCCCGGGACACAACGCACCCGAGTTCGGGCGGATATATAATCCGCCCCTACAGGCGCGGGGGAAACGGCGTTGCGCGTGTAGGGGCGCATTGCATATGCGCCCTGCCCAGCCCCCGCAACCACCAGGGCTACGAGCAAAACGCAGTTGAGTCCGGGCGGCCATACAGGCCGCCCCTACGGCGCGCAGCGCACTTCTTCACTCTTCTCTGTTAGGAGGCGACAGCATGGATACGATCAAATCGGCATTGGACGCGGCCCGGGCAGCGGGCCGGGCGGCGGTGCTTTGCACCGTGGTGGAGCGCCGGGGCTCGGCGCCCCGGGGACCAGGGGCCATGATGGTCTGGACCGGCGGCAGCTTCGCCGGGACCATCGGCGGCGGGCTGGTGGAGTACGAGGCTCAGCAGGAGGCCCGGCGGGTGCTGGAGACGAAGACCTTCACCCAGCAGACCTACCGCCTGACCAACGAGGGCGCGGCGGACCTGGGCATGGTCTGCGGCGGCCAGGTGACCGTCTGGTTCACCTATCTGCCCCCGGCGGAAATCCCGGATCTGGCGGCGGGCCGGTTCCTCACCCTCACCGAGGGCGGCGGGGCGGCGGTCTCGGACCACAGCGAGCCCGGCGTCCACGGCGGCCGGTTCTCCGTGGCATTGCAGCGGCCCGGCATGGTCTACCTCTTCGGCGGCGGCCACGTGTCCCAGGCCTTGGCTCCGGTGCTGGACCGGATCGACTTCGCGGTGACGGTGGTGGAGGAGCGGCCTGAATTCCTCTCTCCCGACCTCTTTCCCACGGCCCGGGCCCTGGTGCGGGCGGACTTCTTCCGCCTGTCCGACGCCCTGACCCTCACCGCCGACGACTATGCCATCGTCATGACCCGGGGCCACCAGGCCGATCTGGAGATTTTGCTGCAAATTCTCCGCAGTCCGGCCCGGTATGTGGGCTGCATCGGCAGCCGGAAGAAGGTCGCCTATACCCAGGCAAAGCTCCGGGAGGCCGGAATCGACGAGGCCCGGATTCAGAGCCTCCATTCGCCCATCGGTCTGGCCATCGGCGCCGAGACGCCGGCGGAAATCGCCGTCTCCATCGCCGCCCAGCTGATCGCCCATCGGGCCGGAGCGGAGATATCCGACTGATTGTCTAAATAATTGCCCGGTATTCCTTTACTTTTTTCTGGAATACTGGTATAATCACCATGAAAAACAGGCGTTCAACCGGAGCGCTCAAGGAAGGGATGGAAACATCATGTACAAGATCGTGTGCAAGAAGGAGCTGAACCCTTCGGTCACCTATATGGAGATCGAGGCGCCCTTCGTGGCCCGTAAGGCCAAGGCCGGCCAGTTTATCATTTTCCGCATCGACGAGCGGGGCGAGCGCGTCCCGCTGACCATCGCCGGGTATGACCGGGAGAAGGGCACCGTCAGCATCATCTTCCAGAAGGTGGGCCTGTCCACCAATATGCTGGGCCAGATGAACGAGGGCGACTATCTGCTGGACTTCGTCGGCCCCCTGGGCAAGCCCACCGAGGTCGAGGGCATGAAGCGGGTGTGCGTCGTCGGCGGCGGCGTGGGCTGCGCCATTGCCTATCCCTCTGCCAAGGCCTTTAAGGAGGCCGGTGTGGAGGTGGACGTCATTGTCGGCTTCCGCAACAAGGACATTGTCATCCTCGAGGACGAGTTCAAGGCCGCCAGCGACAATCTCTACCTGATGACCGACGACGGCTCCTACGGCGAGAAGGGCTTCGTCACCGTCAAACTCCAGGAGCTGCTGGAGTCCGGCCGCGAGTACGATGAGGTCCTGGCCATCGGCCCCATCCCCATGATGAAGTTCGTCTCCAAGACCACCGAGCCCTTCGGCGTCAAGACCATCGTCAGCCTGAACCCCATCATGGTCGATGGCACCGGTATGTGCGGCGGCTGCCGCGTCACCGTGGGCGGCGAAGTGAAGTTCGCCTGCGTGGACGGCCCCGACTTCGACGGCCACCAGGTGGACTTCGCCGAGCTGATGAACCGCAACGGCGTCTACCGCGACCGCGAGGCGGAAACCAATAAAACCCATATGTGCCGCCTGGAGAAGCTCGGCAAAGAGCTCATCAAGTGAGGAGAGTAGAACATGGCTAATATGACTTTGACTAAGACTCCCATGCCGGAGCAGGACCCCAACGTCCGCAACCACAACTTCCAGGAGGTCGCCCTGGGCTATACCGCCGAAATGGCCGTGGAAGAGGCCAAGCGGTGCCTGCAGTGCAAGAAGCCCAAGTGCGTCGAGGGCTGCCCCGTCAACATCCACATTCCCGAGTTCATCGCCAAGGTGGCCGAGGGCGACTTCCAGGCCGCCTATGAGATCGTCACCTCCACCAACGCCCTGCCCGCCCTCTCCGGCCGCGTCTGCCCCCAGGAGACCCAGTGCGAGAGCAAGTGCGTCCGCGGCGTCAAGGGCGAGCCCGTGGCCATCGGCCGCCTGGAGCGGTTCGTCGCCGACTGGTACCGCGAGAACGTCAACGCCATGCCTGAAAAGCCCCAGAGCAACGGCATCAAGGTCGCCGTCGTCGGCTCCGGCCCTGCCGGTCTGACCTGCGCGGCCGAGCTGGCCAAGAAGGGCTATGAGGTCACCATCTTCGAGGCCCTCCACACCGCCGGCGGCGTGCTGGTCTACGGCATCCCCGAGTTCCGTCTCCCCAAGGCCATCGTGGCCAACGAGGTCCGGAAGCTCCAGGCCATGGGCGTCACCGTTATGACCGATATGGTCATCGGCAAGGTCCTCTCCATCGACGAGCTCTTCGACGAGATGGGCTTCAAGGCCGTCTTCGTCGGCTCCGGCGCGGGCCTGCCCATGTTTATGCACATCCCCGGCGAGGCCCTTCGCGGCGTCTACTCCGCCAACGAGTACCTGACCCGGGTTAACCTGATGAAGGCCTATGAGGAGCCCAGCGATACGCCCATCATCGTCAGCAAGGCCGTGGCCATCGTCGGCGGCGGCAACGTGGCCATGGACGCCGCCCGCTGCGCCAAGCGTCTGGGCGCTGAGACCGTGTACATCGTCTACCGCCGGGGCGAGGCCGAGATGCCTGCCCGTCTGGAGGAGCAGCACCACGCCAAGGAGGAGGGCATCATCTTCAAGACCCTCACCAACCCCACCGAGATCCTGGGCGACGAGGAAGGCCGCGTCAAGGGCATGACCTGCATCCAGATGGAGCTGGGCGAGCCCGACGCCTCCGGCCGCCGCCGTCCCATCCCCGTGGAGGGCAGCGAGTTCGTCCTGGATGTGGACACCGTCATCATGTCCCTGGGCACCAGCCCCAACCCCCTGATCCGCTCCACCACCCCCGGCCTGGAGGTCAACCGCAAGGGCTGCCTGGTGGTCAACGAGGACCATATGACCACCCGCGACCAGGTCTACGCCGGCGGCGACGCCGTCACCGGCGCTGCCACGGTCATCCTGGCCATGGGAGCCGGCAAGGAAGCCGCCGCGGCCATCGACCGCGCCATGCAGGCGAAGTAAGCGCTCTCGCAGAGGGGCTGTCTCAAAATAGAAGCAGCCCGGAAAGAGGCACAAAATCTTGGTAGGGGCGGCCTGTATGGCCGCCCCTACCGGGTCCCGATTCCCGCCGGATTCGATGGTTCCGCCTCCATGTGTGCGCTCGGCGATGGTGCATCCGTCGCGGCGGTGCGGCACGGGCGGCCATGAAGGCCGCCCCTACGGCCCCACCTCCGGTTTCCTCATAAGGACGGCCCCTTTCACATTCCATAACCCGCCCGCCGGCGGCACAAAAAGGCTGTCTCTGAATGAGTCAGCCTTTTTTGCATCCCAGGCGAATATGAACGCGGAAATTCCGTCTAAGAAAGTGAGAGGAGGGAGCGCCATGGAAGACGGCGTGATTGTGGAGCTCTATTGGCAGCGGGACCAGCGGGCCATCGGGGCTTCGGAGGAGAAGTACGGCGGGCTGTGCCGGAGCCTGTCGTGGAGTATTCTCCAGAGCCGGGAGGACGCCGAGGAGTGCGTCAACGACACCTGGCACCGGGCCTGGACCACCATGCCGCCCCAGCGGCCCGGGTCTCTGCGGGCGTACCTGGTCCGGAGCGTGCGGAATCTCTCCATCGACCGCTACCGGGCCCGGCGGAGCCAGAAACGGGGCGGCGGCTTCGAGACCCTGGCCCTGGAGCTGGAGGACTGCGTGCCGCCCGCGCCCAGCGCCGAGGAGGTCTGGGAGACCCGGGAAATCGCGGCGGTGCTGGACCGCTGGCTGGCGGCGGAGGTCACTGTCCCGGCCGGAGGCAGCGTCCACCTCACCGCGGCCATGAAAAAGGCCGGGAGCTACGATTTCTACTGCGCGGACCGGGGGAACCAGGGCCTCTACGGCTATGACCTGGTGACCGCCCTGGGCTCCTGCCTGACCTGCACCGAGCAGTGGGCCACCCTGGAGGACCGGGGGGTTATCGAGATCGTCCGGCAGAATTTCGGCTTCGATTTGGACGCGGGAATCCGCACCGTTACCCTGAACCCGGCGGAGCCCCATTACTACCTGTAGGTCCGCAGCAGCAGTCAATAGGCACAAAAAGGGCGCGTTGTCAAAAAACAACGCGCCCATCGATTTTTACCTGGGTGCCCTTACGGCGGGCCGTCCGTTGGTTTTCTCCGTAGGGGCGGATTACATATCCGCCCGAACCGGGTTTCGATTTCCGCCGACGTTCGTTGGTTCCACCCGGGCCGACGGAAGTGCGTATGACGTCGGGGGTACGCAAGGGCGCATATACAATGCGCCCCTACGGCAGGCCGCCGGTTTCCCCGTGGGGGCGGATGATATATCCGCGCCTACGGCGTCCTTGGAAGTTGGATAAATTCGGATTAGTCGGAGAGATTTAGAATCCCGAAGCCGTATTTGACGGTGAGAATCCGGGTGACGCTCTCGTCGATGCGGGCCTCGGTCAGGGTCCCGGCCTCGACGGCGGCCTTAACGCCGTCGAAGGCGGCCTGGAGGTCCATGGGCATCAGGATCATGTCCACCCCGGCCTGGAGGGCCAGTACCGCCGCCTCGCCGCTGTCGTAGTAGTTGGTGACGGCGCCCATCTGATGGGAGTCGGTGATGATAATGCCCTGGAAGCCCAGGTCCTCCCGCAGGTGGGAGACCACCTCCGGCGACAGGTCCGAGGGCAGATTCGAGAAATTTTCGTTGGTCAGATGGGAGAGCATGACCATGGCCGCGCCCTTGTCGATGCCCGCCTGGAAGGGGACCCACTCACAGCCCTGAAGCTCCTCCAGGGTGCGGTTGGAGACTGATTTCCCCTCGTGGGTGTCAGTCTCGGTGCTGCCGTGGCCGGGGAAGTGCTTGAGGCAGGACACCATGTTGCCCCGCTGGAGGCCGTCCACCATGGCCGAGACCATGGCCCCGGCCACCTGGGGGTCGCTGGAGTAGGACCGGTCGCCGATTTCGGTATTATTGGGATTGGTGACCACGTCCGCCACCGGGGCGAAGTCCAGGTTGAAGCCCAGCGTCCCCAGCTCCTGGGCCAGGGTGCTGCCCACCTGGTAGACCTCGGCCATATCGGCCCGCTGGCCGTAGACCGCGGCGGCCTCAAAGTGTGTGACCCCCATGGCGGGGTTGCTTCCCGCCCGGGAGACCCGGCCGCCCTCCTCGTCCACGCCCAGAAACAGCGGCGTTTTGGCATAGGACTGGGTATTCTGGAGCATGGTCCGGGTCTGGTCCGCGTCCACCAGATTGGCCGCAAAGTAGCACAGGCCGCCCACGGGCCGCTCCGCCAGGGCGGCCTTGGTGGTGTCTCCGGCCTGGGTCGCCGTGGTGACGCCGGTCAGAGACTCCGGCGTGGTAAAGAAGAGCTGCCAGATTTTCTCGTCCAGGGTCATTCCGGCCAGATAGTTCTGAATCCGGGCGGTATGTCCAGCCAATTCGTCTGCCGCGTCCTCCGACTGCTCCGGTTCTTCCGGCGTGTCAGCCGGGACTTCCGGGTCCGTGGGCGCGTCGGGAGCGCTGGCTTCCGGCTCCGAGGGGGTCTCCGCCGGCGTCTCCTCCTGGACGGGCGGGTCGGTGGAGACCGGGGTCTCCGGCTGGTCGGATTTCTCCCGGGGCAGGGCGCTGAACAGGAAGATTCCCGCGAAGGTCACCAGCCCGAGACAGATCACGATGACAATGGCGGACAGAATAATTCTCAATGTACGCATGGAACGCCTCCTTATGCCGTATCCTCCGACGGCTGTTCCTCAGGGGTAGATTCGGGTGCGTCCGGCTCCGGTTCAGAGTCCGGGTCGGGCTCCGGGTCAGGCTCCGGGTCAGGCTCCGGGTCGGGTTCCGGATCGGGCTGGACCACCACCGGCGGCGCTTCCGGCTCCGGCACACAGGCCGGATAGTCCTCGGCGGGCCAATAGTAGGCGGTCATCTCCTGGTCTGTGTGCAGAGACAGGCTTCCGGTCTCGAATATGGAGCGGTAGAGGTCCAGATGGCGGTAGTAGCCGTCGGCGGCGATGATATTCCAGGTGTAGGGCTCGTCATTCAGCAACCCCTCCACAGTGTAGCATTCCACGCCGGCTTGATCGAAAATCAGCTGCCAGGCCTGGGTCAAGCCCTGGGGCGTGGCAATGCCGCTACAGAGCGCGTCATAGAGGGGTGTGGCGGTCTCGCCGGTGGTGTAGGTGAACCGCTCCATCAGATAGGTGAACAGCAGCTCGGCCTTGCCGCGGTCGGTGTCGCGGTAGCGGATATACTCGGCGGCGGCGTCCACGCTCTCGCCCACAGCCTGGGCCTTCTCCTCCAGGGCCTGGGCCGACTGGGTATAGGTGAAGTTGAACTCCACAATCCGCACTGCACCCTCCTCAGGATAGGTGGAGACGGTCACGGTCGGAACCTCCATCACGGTACCGGGGTGCTCGGCGCAGTAGTCGGCGACCAGGGCGGGGAAGTCCAGCTCCTCATAGCTGCCCATCCGCACGGTCAGCCTGGACTTGTACTGGTCGATGGCCTCGTTGAGCAGCGTCACCAGCTGGGTGGTGGTGGAGGCGGGCTGGATGGCGGCAATCTCCTGGGGCGTCCGGCGGAAGGTGATGGAGATGTGGATTTCATAGTAGGAGACGATGCGGACGCACTCGTGGGTCATATAGTCCACGGCATAAGCGCCCAGGGGGTCCAGCTTGGCCACCTCGTAGGCCGCTTCGCCCAGCTCGGTCTCCACGTCGCCGTCGTAGCTGTAGACGTGGATGACGCCGCTCTCCTGTCCCTCCCGGACAAAGCGGAGAATGGCGCTTTTCAGCTGCTGGTAATTCTCCACGGTGACGGCGTCAGTGTCGAGCGTCTGGGTCTGGGCGCCGCTGTGGGGCGAAAGGGAGAGATATTCGTCGCCTGCCCCGGCGGCACAGCCGCTGAGCAGCAGCAAAAGCAGCAATATCGCGGTAAAACGCCCCATGACGCACCTCCTAGAGATCATTTTTACTGTAGCGCTTGAAGCCCTCGCCCACGACCTGGTGGGCCTCCTGGAGGATGACGAAGGCGTGGGGATCGATGGCCATGACCAGCTCCTTGAGCTCGGCCACCTGGCGCTTTTTCAGGGCGCAGAGGATCACCTGCTTGTCCTGCCCGGAGTAAAAGCCCTGCCCCTGGAGGATGGTGACGCCCCGGTCCAGCTTGTCGGTGATATCCTGGCTGATGGCCCGGTACTGATCGGAGATCACCAGGGCCACGGTGGAGTAGTCCAGGCCGTAGACCACGGCGTCCAGCACCGTGCTGCACACATAGAGGGTCACGGCGGAGTAGAGAGCCTTGTTGACGTCGCCGAAGACCAGACCGGTCAGGGCCACGGTGCAGATGTCGATGCCGAGCATGATCCGGCCGATGGGGAAGTGGGGGAATTTAGGTCGCAGAAGCCGGGCGACGATATCCACGCCGCCGGTAGAGGCGCCTGCCACGAATACCAGGCCCAGCCCCAGACCGGTGAGCAGGCCGCCGTAGAGCGTAGCCAGCAGCGGCTCGGTGGACGGCACGGGCAGCGTCTCAAAGAGGGCCAGAAACAGGTTGCTCACCAGCATACCGGCCAGGGAGCCCAGAAAGAATTTCTTGCCCACGCCCTTGATGCTGCCGAGAAACAGCGGCACGTTGATGAGCAGCGACCACAGCGCCACGGACCCAAAGCCGGTCAGATGGGTGATGAGCTGTCCGATACCGGATACGCCGCCCACGTTGATCTGATTGGGTTCCAAAAACAGGTCGAACCCCAGAGAGAAGAGCATACAGCCCACCAAAATCAGCAGCCAGTTTTTCAATTGACGCAACATAGCGGTTCGATTCATAAGTCACCTCGGAGTATCGATTCGAGAAGGGGAAAATCAGCGCGTTGGAAGCGGACTGTCTCGGGCGGGGATAAACCCCGCCCCTACGAGAAAACCGAAAGCGGGTCTGTAGGGGCGGGCTTTATGCCCGCCCGTGCCAGTTACAGGGACAGCTGGGGCTCGGGGGCGTCTTCGGGGCGGAGGACGGCGCCGGCGGCGGGGAGGGACCGGACGCGGTAACGGGCGGGATTCTGGATGGTGCTGTCACCCAGCCAGATTGCCCGGTCTACCAGCCGGTTCTTTTTCAGCGTCAGCACCGCCACGCCCTGGGTGCTGCGGGTGGTCTTCACCGCCAGCTGGGCCGTGGAGAACACCAGCGCCCGGCCGTCGGTGCTGTAGAGCGCCAGCTCCTTCTCCTCGCCCTGCAAAAGAAACAGGGCCTTCAGAGGACTCTTGTCCGAATACGCGCCGGTGAGCTTGCGGCGGTTGGACTTGGTGGCATAGGCCTGGAGATCCACCCGGGCCGCCTTGCCGTTTTCAAAGACGAAGAGGACGCTGCCCTGGTAGTCCCCGGGCAGCACCGCTGCGAAGACGCTCTCGCCCTCGTCCATGCCCAGCTTGGCCGGCAGGAAGTCGCCCAGCACCGACGCCTTGGAATCGTCGAACTCCGAGAGCCGGGTCTTATAGACCTGGCACCGGTCGGTGAACACCAGCAGCTCGGCCCGGTTGGTGGCCTCCTGGGAGAAGGCCAGACTGTCGCCCTCCTTGAACTTCTGCTCGCTGCTCATGCGGAGGCTCTGGGCCGTGATCTTCTTGAAGTAGCCCTCCCGGGAGACGAAGACCGTCACCGGGTAGTCGGGCACGTCCTCCTCCTCGGCCTCCTGGACGGTCTCGGCGGCGTGGACCAGGGTGGTGCGCCGGGGCTGGCCGTACTTGGCGGCGCAGGTCTGGAGCTCCTTTACAATGATGTCCCGGATCTTCTTCTCCGAGGCCAGAATCTCCTCCAGCTCGGCGATCTCCTTGGCCAAGGCCTCGGTGTCGGCGATTCGCTTGAGGATATATTCTTTATTGATATTGCGGAGCTTGATCTCGGCCACAAATTCTGCCTGGACCTGGTCGATGCCGAAGCCGATCATCAGATTCGGCACCACCTCGGCGTCGGACTCGGTCTCGCGGATGATCTTGATGGCCATGTCGATGTCCAGCAGGATCTTTTTGAGGCCCTTCAGGAGGTGCAGCCGGTCTTTCTTCTTCTGGAGCTGGAAGTAAACCCGGCGCTTGACGCACCCGGCCCGCCAGGCGGTCCACTCCTCGAGGATCTCGCCGACGCCCATGACCTTGGGCATACCGGCGATGAGAATGTTGAAATTGCAGGGGAAGCTGTCCTGCAGGGGCGTCAAGCGCATCAGCCGCTGCATCAGCTTGTCCGGGTCCACCCCGCGCTTGAGGTCGATGGTCAGCTTTAGGCCCGAGAGGTCGGTCTCGTCGCGCATATCGGCGATTTCCCGGATTTTCCCGGCCTTGGTCAGCTCGGCCACCTTGTCGAGAATGGCCTCGGTGGAGGTGGTGTAGGGAATCTCGTAGATTTCAATGAGGCTCCCTTCCTTGACGTAGCGCCATTTGGCCCGGATGCGGAAGGAGCCCCGGCCGGTGCGGTAGATTTCGGCCATCTCCCGGGGGTCGTAGAGAATTTCGCCGCCGGTGGGGAAGTCCGGCGCGGGCAGCGTGTCCAGCAGGTCGCAGTTGGGATGGCGAATCCGGGCGATGGCCGTCTCGCAGACCTCCTTGAGGTTGAAGCCGCAGATATTGCTGGCCATGCCCACGGCGATGCCGGTGTTGTTGCTCACCAGCACGTTGGGGAAGGTGGTGGGCAGGAGCGTCGGCTCCTTGCGGGTGGAGTCGTAGTTGTCCACAAAATCCACGGTGTCGGAGTCGATGTCCCGGAACAGCTCGGCGCAGATGGGGTCCAGCTTGGCCTCGGTGTAGCGGCTGGCGGCATAGGCCATGTCCCGGGAGTAGACCTTGCCGAAGTTGCCCTTGGAGTCGATAAAGGGGTGCAGCAGCGCCTCGTAGCCCCGGGAGAGGCGGACCATGGTCTCATAGATGGCGGCGTCGCCGTGGGGATTGAGGCGCATGGTCTGGCCGACGATGTTGGCCGACTTGGTCCTGCCGCCGGTTAAAAGACCCATGTCGTACATGGTGTAGAGGAGCTTCCGGTGGGAGGGCTTGAAGCCGTCGATCTCGGGAATGGCCCGGGAGACGATGACCGACATGGCATAGGGCATGTAGTTGAGCTCCAGCGTGTCGGTGATATTCTGCTCCAGCACCTCGGCCCGCAGTCCTTCCACCCGATCCGGCGTGGGCTTGTGGGTCGTTTCTTGTTTTTTACGTGGCATATTGAATCCTTCCAATGTGGGATGTTGGGTGTAGGGGCGGCCTAAATGGCCGCCAGGACCGGGGCGCGGGAGGGCATAAAGCCCTCCCCTACGGACCCGCCTTCGGGTTTCTCGTAGGGGCGGGGTTTATCCCCGCCCGGGCCTGCTACGAAATATCTGCCAATTCCAAATACTCGTGGCCGTGCTGGGCGATATGCTCCTTGCGGCCTGTTAAATCGTCGCCCAGGAGCAGGTCGAAGATCTGGGCCGTTTTGGCGGCGTCCTCGGGCATGACCTTGATGAGCCGCCGGGTCTCGGGGTTCATGGTGGTCATCCACATCATCTCGGGTTCGTTCTCGCCGAGACCCTTGGACCGGGCGATGGTCACCTTTTTGCCCTCCAGCTTTTTGAGAATCTCGGCCTTCTCACTGTCGGAGTATGCGAAATACGTCTTGTCCTTGGTGTTGATCTCATAGAGGGGCGATTCGGCGATATAGACATAGCCCTTTTCGATCAGCGTCGGCGTCAGGCGGTAGAGCATGGTCAGCACCAGGGTGCGGATCTGGAAGCCGTCCACGTCGGCATCGGTGCAGATGACCACCTTGCTCCAGCGGAAATTGTTCAGGTCAAAGGCGCTCAGGTCCTTGGCCTTCTTCCCCTGGACCTCCACGCCGCAGCCCAGGACCTTGATAAGGTCCGTGATGATGTCGGACTTGAAGATCCGGTCGTAGTCGGCCTTGAGGCAGTTGAGGATCTTGCCCCGGATGGGCATGATGCCCTGGAATTCCGCGTCCCGGCTCAGCTTCACCGAGCCCAAGGCGCTGTCGCCCTCGACGATATAGATTTCCCGCTTGGAGACGTCCTTGCTCCGGCAGTCCACGAACTTCTGGACCCGGTTGGCCAGGTCGATGGTGCCGGAGAGCTTCTTCTTGATATTGAGGCGGGTCTTCTCGGCGGTCTCGCGGCTGCGCTTGTTCAGCAGCACCTGCTCGGCGATTCTGGCGGCCTCGGCGGCGTTCTCAATAAAATAGACCTGGAGCCGGGACCGGAAGAACTCGGTCATGGCCTCCTGGACGAATTTGTTGGTGATGGCTTTTTTGGTTTGGTTCTCATAGGAGGTCTGGGTGGAGAAGCAGTTGGTCACCAGTACCAGGCAGTCCTGGACGTCCTGGAAGGTGATTTTGCTCTCGGCCTTGGTATATTTATTGTTGGCCTTGAGGTAGGCATCGATGGCGTAGACGAAGGCGTTCCGCACGGCCTTCTCCGGCGCGCCGCCGTGCTCCAGCCAGGAGGAGTTGTGGTAGTACTCGATCCGGCTGACCTGGTTGGAGAAGCACAGGGCTGCCGAGATCTTCACCTTGTATTCGGGCTTGTCCTCCCGGTCCCGGCCCTTGCGCTCGGCCTCCCAGTATTGGGGCATGGTCATGGCCCCGGCCTCGGTCAGCTCGGTGACGTAGTCGAGAATGCCCTTTTCATAGAAGAAGTCCTTTGTCTCCAGCCGCCCCGGCGCGATCTCCCGGCGGAAGCGGAAGGTCACCCCGGCGTTGACTACGGCTTGGCGTTTCAGAATATCCTCGAAAAACTCCGTAGGGATGTTGATGTCGGTGAACACGTCCAGGTCCGGCAGCCAGCGGAAGCAGGAGCCGGTCTTTTTCCGGTCGGCGGGGGATTTTTTCATTTCGCCCACCAGCTCGCCCCGCTCAAAGTGCAGGTCGTAGCGATAGCCGTCCCGGCGGATCACGGCGTCGAAGTATTTGGAGGCGTACTGGGTGGCGCAGGCGCCCAGGCCGTTGAGGCCCAGGGAATACTCGTAGTCGCCGCCGGCGTTGTTCTGGTATTTGCCGCCGGCATAGAGCTCGCAGAAGACCAGCTCCCAGTTGTAGCGGCCCTCGGACTCGTTCCAGTCCACAGGGCAGCCCCGGCCGAAGTCCTCTACCTCGATGGAGTGGTCCAGATAGGCCGTGACGGTGATGGTGTCGCCATGGCCCTCCCGGGCCTCGTCGATGGCGTTGGATAAAATCTCGAACACGGCGTGCTCACAGCCCTCCAGGCCGTCGGAGCCGAAGATCACCGCCGGGCGCTTGCGCACCCGGTCCGCCCCCTTGAGCGACGCGATGGAATCATTTCCATAGGTTTGTTTTTTCGTCATAATGTCCTCACACTGTCTGAATGATCACATTTCCATAGTTATACATCCTAAGTATAACGAAAACTCGGTGCATTGTCAAACCTGGGGGAGGGAGAGGGGAGAGGGAGTGAAGCGTGAAAAGTGAAGAGTGAAAAGTGAAGAAGTGCGCGAAGCGCTGTAGGGGCGACTATTAGTCGCCCGCCCGGGACCGGGTGGGATGTGTTCCAGGCCCCGGTGGTTCCCGTGGCTGGGCACGGGCGGCTGATAGCCGCCCCTACGGACCCACCTGTGATTCCGCCGTAGGGGCGGGGGTTATCCTCGCCCGGGACCGGGTGTGATATGTGCCGCACCCCGGTGGTTGCGGCGGCTGGGCAGGGCGCATATACAATGCGCCCCTACGACGAGGAATCGGACCACAGGGGCAAAATCCGGCAGGACCACCAATTGTCCTTGACACTGGCCGGGGAAAACTGTAAAATATACGCTGAGAGTAGTATGGCCAGATTGCGCCTGGGGAACCGCAGCGGCCTTTCCTTTCAAATTGAAACACCCTAAATTATGGAAGAGGAGGTGGGTTCGCAGCTTATGGAACTTGGATTATCCATTGCCCTGATTATTGCGGCTTTTGTCATCAGTGGAATTGTGTTCTTCGTGGTCGGTATGCTGTACCGCAAAAAGGTGGCTGAGAAGGAGATCGGCGGCGCGGAGGAAGAAGCGCGGCGGATTCTCAACGAAGCCATCAAGAGCGCCGAGAGCAAAAAGCGGGAAATGCTGCTGGAGGCCAAGGAAGAAATCCATAAATCGCGCACCGAATACGAACGAGAGGTCAAGGAGCGCCGCGCCGACCTGCAGAAGCAGGAGCGCCGGCTCCAACAGAAAGAGGAGTCCTTCGACAAGAAGCTCGACGCCCATGAGAAGAAGGAAGAAGAGCTCCAGCGGCGGCTGGCCAAAGTCACCGCGACCCAGGAAGAGGTCGACGCCATCAAGCAGGCCCAGACCGAAACCCTGGAGCGTATCTCCGGCTTGACCCAGGAGGAGGCCAAGAAGTACCTCCTGGACAACATCGAATCGGAGGTCCGCCACGAGTCCGCTATGAAGATCAAGGAGATCGAGACCCAGCTGAAGGATCAGGCCGATCAGATGGCCCGGGAGATCATCTCCATCGCCATCCAGCGCTGTGCCGCCGATCACGCCGCCGAGGCCACCGTCTCCGTGGTTCCCCTGCCCAACGACGAGATGAAGGGCCGGATCATCGGCCGCGAGGGCCGCAATATCCGCACCCTGGAGACCATCACCGGCGTGGATCTGATTATCGACGATACCCCCGAGGCCATTACGGTCTCCAGCTTCGACCCGGTCCGGCGGGAAATCGCCCGGCTGGCCCTGGAGAAGCTCATTGCCGACGGCCGTATCCACCCCACCCGCATCGAGGACATGGTCGAGAAGGCCCGCCGGGAGGTGGACCAGACCATCAAGCAGGAGGGCGAGCGCGCCACCTTCGAGACCGGTATCCATGGCCTGCACCCCGAGCTGGTCAAGCTGCTGGGCCGTCAGAAGTACCGCACGTCCTACGGTCAGAACGTCCTGAACCACTCCATCGAGGTGGCCCATATCGCCGGTCTCCTGGCCAGCGAGCTGGGCGTGGACGTGACCCTGGCCAAGCGGGCCGGCCTGCTCCACGACTTGGGCAAGTCCGTGGACCACGAGATGGAGGGCAGCCACGTCCAGCTGGGCGTCGAGCTGGCCCGGAAGTATAAGGAGTCCCCGGCGGTCATCCATGCCATCGAGGCCCACCACGGCGATGTGGAACCCCAGACCGTCATCGCCTGCCTGGTCCAGGCCGCCGACGCCATCTCCGCCGCCCGCCCCGGCGCCCGGCGCGAGAATGTGGAGAACTATATCCGCCGTCTGGAGAAGCTGGAGGAGCTCACCGGCTCCTACCCTGGCGTGGACAAGGCCTACGCCATCCAGGCCGGCCGCGAGGTCCGCATCATGGTCAAGCCCGAGGAGGTCACCGAGGACAATATGATCCTCCTGGCCCGGGAGCTGGCCAAGAAGATCGAAAACGAGCTGGAGTACCCCGGCCAGATCAAGGTCAACGTCATCCGCGAGACCAAGGCCGTCGAGTACGCCAAATAATAACCAGATCAGAATCAACGCGGCGCTGCCCCAGCAGCGCCGTGATTTTTTTATGATCTATCCCTGGGTCAATGCGTCGAAGTAGGCGGCCATGCCGGCGGAGAGCTCCTTGAGCTTGTCCCGGTTCAGGTCGTAGAGGACGCGGTTGGCCGAGATGGTGGTGCGGACCAGGCCCAGCTCGGTCAGCACCGACATATGGTGGGAAATGGTGGCCGTGGACAGGCCCAGGGCCTCGGCCAGCTCCCGGTTGATGTAGCTCCGCTGGGACAGGAGCCGCAGAATCTCCAGCTTGCTGCCGTCGGAGAAGACCTTGCCGTAGCCGAGAATCTCCTGCTTCTCCAGGCCGCGGCTGCGCTTGGACGCATAGTGCGAGAGGAAGGCTCCGACGGCAAACCAGCTTTGACCGTCGTCCCGGATACGGCCCCGGAGGGTGAAGGGCTCGAAGAGCAGCACCGTCATTTCCGCGGGCAGCAGCTCCGGCTGGAGCTCATAGGTGCTTTCCTCCCGCATCAGGTCGAGAATGGGCTTCTTCTGCTCCCAGGCCTCCAGCTCCGCCCGGCGGCGGGCGAAGATCTCCTCCAGCTCGCCGCCGCGGCGGCGAAGCTTCTCCACCACATATTGAAGCAGATCAAAAAGGGGGGACTTGTGGGCCTCGGGATGGAGCAGGGCGGTGAGAACCTGCCACCGGGCCCCGTCCTCCAGCTCCAGGGTCCCCAGATAGTCGGTGAATTCGGCCAGCGTCGGCGTCCCGCCGTCGTCGGACCCGACTTCCAGCAGCCGGTCCTCCAGGGTGAGGCCGTCATACCGGGCGGCGGCCTCCTCCAGGGTCTCGCCGAGGGGCGCGGTGTGGAAGCAGCCCAGGTAGTCGCCGGTGCAGTCCCGCCCGGCGGTCAGAGGCTGGAAGTACCGGGCGATCTGCGCCGCAGACAGTCCTTCCACGGCCCCGGTCTGGATCTCCGACAGCCGCCGGAGATCCGCCTGACAGTCCTCGGGCAGATTCTGCGTCTGTTTCGTCAGATCCAGGTAGTCCGACGCCGCGTTGTTGAGGATGGTCACGGCCTCCCGGATGTATTGCAGCTGGTTGATGAATTTCATGCAGGAACGCCTCCTTCTTTTGCTTCGGGGTTCTCCCGGAACTCCGCCGGCATCACCCGGCGGCTGAACAGCACGCCGCAGGCCAGCAGCACAAAGACGCCGCTGCCGATGAAGAACAATTCTGTGGAAATATAGCCGGTCAGAATGGATACCAGCAGCGACACCGCCGGCATGGACGCGCCGCTGAGGCTGCCCATCAGGCCGCTGAGCCGGGAGAGATAGGTCCTGTCGCACTTCTGGAGGATCAGCACCGAGGCAAAGTTGTTCAGCAGCGCCACACCGAAGCCCACCAGCAGCATCAGTGCGCCGATGGAGAGATAGACGGCCAGCGTCGTCGCAGCCCAGCGGCCCACGGCCACGGTACCCAGATACATGGCGCCCAGCAGCGCGCTGCCGGTCAGCAGCAGCGCCCGCATCGGCACCCGCCGCGACAGCGTGGGGAAGAGGCTGGCGCCGGCGATCATGCCCAGGCTCAGCGTCACGCCCACCACCGAGAGGACGCCGGCGTCGCTGTGCAGGATCTCCCGGGTCATGGCGGCCTCCAGGCTGTTGTAGGGCGTCAGCAGGCCGTTGAGTACGATGCTCAGCAGGATCAAATAGACCATGGCACGGTTTCCCTTCACCATGGAGACGCCGTCGCCCAGCTCCCGGAACAGCTTTCGGGCCGAGAACCGCTCGGGCTCGGCAGGCAGGGTCTCCTTCAAACCCATGGCCGAGAGCAGCAGGGCCGAGAGAAGGAAGGTGACCACGTCCACCGCCATGGCCCCGGCGTTGCCGATGAGGCCGATCAGCACCGCACCCAGGCCCGTGCCCACCAGCTCGGCGGCACTGCTCAGGCCAGACTGGTAGGAGACCGCTTCGGTGTACTGCTCCGGCGGCACGATCTGGGGCAGGATGGCTCCGCCCGCCGGCTGCCGGAAGGCCTCCACCGTGGAAATGAGCAGCGTAAAGATCAGCAGCTCCGCCGCCGTGGGCAGGCCGGTCGCAAGCCGCAGCAGGATATATCCCACCAGCAGCCCCCGCAGCAGGTCCGTCACCACCATGGCCCGCCGCTTGGGCCGCCGCTCCATCCAAACGCCCGTCAGGGGCTGCAACAGCACCGTCGGCAGCCGGTTGGCCGCGAAGACCAGGGCGCTGAAGGCCGCGCTTTCCGTAAGCGTGTAGGTCAGCCAGGTAAATACAATGGCGTCCACCGAGTCGCCAAACCGATTGATGATATTGGCCAGTACCAGCAGCCGGTAGTTCCGGTTGCGGAAAACGGCCCGAGATTTCTTCTGAGACTTATTAGACATTCGTCTCGCCTCCTGGTTAGATTTGCTTCTAACATTAGTATAGCACGATATCGATGAATGTCAACATAAAAATTAGATGATCGTCTAATAATCTGGCAGGGGGAGACAGACGGCTTGGCCCGGAACGCAAAAACCCCGGACGCGGGGCGTCCGGGGGAGGTGATGCACTATTATTTATAGATCTCGTCCTTCAGGCTTTCGGGCATGAAGCTCAGGGTCTCGCCGATGTTGGCGATTTTCTTGTGGAAGTTGAGATCTTCGCTCACAACCATGACGGGCTTGGAGAAATCCAGGGCAAAGAGACCGATAAAGCTTTTGGCATCGACGATGACGCTGCCGTCCTCGGAGTGGAGGCCCACGTCCTCGGTGCACTGGGTGGCCAGGTACTGCACCTTCTGCAGCTCTTCAATGTTGTGGAAATGTTTCGTTGTAACCATAGGAATACTCCTTTCAATACGGTTTCTACCGCACACTGTTCAAAAACCATTGATTTCCTCTTTACGGTGTCAGCATACTCGGTTTTGGATGGTTTGTCAATATGGCAATCTCATTTTTGTGTAAAACGTCCAATATCTTCCGGATTTGTTTGGGCTGAATGCAAAAAATCACCGGGGAAGCGGCCTGTCTTTTCCACCTGGTGGCTATAAAAACGCGGTAGATTCGCATTATTGTTTACAAATATGAAACAAATTGGAGAAAAGACGGCCGCTGTTTCGGCTCTTGCGGCCGGGCGTCAAAGGCGGTATAATACAAGCGAGAACTTTTCCACAGAAAGGATGATCCCCATGTGCGCTGCTTACAAGCACTTGTCCCCTGAGGCAAGACAAGAAGAATTTCAGAAGGTTACGGCTCATTTTGAGGACCTGAAGGCCCGGGGCCTGAAGCTGAATATGGCCCGCGGCAAGCCCGGCAAGGAACAGCTGGACTTGGTCAGCGATATTCTCACCGTGCTGGTCAACCCCGCCGACTGCGTGTCGGACGGCACTGACGTCCGCAACTACGGCGAGCTCACCGGTATCCCCGCCGCCAAGCGCCTCTTTGCCGATATTCTCGGCTGCAAGCCTGAAGAGTGCATCATCGGCGGCAACGCCAGCCTCACCCTGATGTACGACACCATCTCCAAGGCCTATACCCACGGCCTCCTGCACAGCGAGAAGCCCTGGAGCCAGCTGGAGAAGGTCAAATTCCTCTGCCCCGCCCCGGGCTATGACCGCCACTTCAAGATCACCGAGTCCTTCGGCGCGGAGATGATCGTAGTGCCCATGACCCCCACCGGCCCCGATATGGACCTGGTGGAGGAGCTGGTCAAAGATCCCGCCGTCAAGGGCATGTGGTGCGTGCCCAAGTATTCCAACCCCGACGGCATCATCTATTCCGACGAGACCGTGCGGCGCATCGCCGCGCTGAAGCCCGCCGCGCCGGACTTCACCCTTATGTGGGACAACGCCTACTGCGTCCACGAGTTTGACGGCCCCTTCGTCCCCTTCGCCGATATCATCGCCCTCTGCCGCGAGGCCGGCAACACCGACATGGTCTGGGAGTACGCCTCCACCTCCAAGATCACCTTCCCCGGCGCGGGCGTGTCAGTCATGGCCTCCAGCGTGGACAATATCGCCTATATGGAGAAGCTGCTGACCATCCAGACCATCTCCTATGACAAGGTCAACCAGCTGCGCCATGTGAAGTATTTGCAGGACAAGGACCACACGCTGGCGCTGATGGCCCGGCATGCTGAGATTCTCCGGCCCAAGTTCCAGTGTGTGCTCCGCTGGCTGGACACGGAGATCGCCCCCCTGGAGATTGCCTCCTGGCAGCGGCCCAAGGGCGGCTACTTCGTCAGCGTCAACACGGCTCCCGGTCTGGCCAAGCGGACCCTGGCCCTGTGCAAGGAAGCGGGCGTGGTCATGACCGGCGCCGGCGCGACCTTCCCCTACGGCAAGGACCCCCAGGACTCCAACATCCGCATTGCCCCCAGCCTGCCCCCTGTGGCCGAGCTGGAAGCCGCCATGGACGTCTTCTGCACCTGCCTCAAGCTGGCCGCCCTGGAGCAGCTGGCTCAGTAAGGATTTTCCGAAAAAGCGGCCTTCGGGCCGCTTTTTTGCGCCTCTGCCGCTGGCCCGGTTCCGTTTCCGCCCGGACCCGGGTGCGTTGTGTTCCGGACCCCGGTGGCTGCGGTTGGCCGGATACGGACGCGCCATGCGCGCTCCTACGGCATGTGCGGCCGGCGGCGGTGCGGCACGGGCGGATATAAAATCCGCCCCTACAGACCCGCTTGCGGTCTTCCCGTAGGGGCGGGCTTTATGCCCGCCCGAAACCGGGTCCCGATTTGCGCCGGGGGCGGAAAAAATTTTTCCATACCCTCTTGAAATACCTTAATTCCTATAGTATTATAGGGATATAAAAGAAAGGAGGAACGGCCCATGATGATCTCCACCAAGGGGCGCTATGCGCTGCGGGTGATGCTGGATCTGGCGGGGCAGGCCGAGGGGTATCTGTCCCTGAAGGAAATAGCCGACCGGCAGCAGATCTCGGTGAAATATCTGGAGTCCATCGCGGCGATCCTCAACCGGGCGGGGCTGGTGCGGAGCCAGCGGGGCAAGGACGGCGGCTACTGTCTGGCCCGGCCTGCCGGGGAGATCACCGCTGCTGAGGTCCTGCGGCTCACCGAGGGGACCCTGTCGCCGGTGGCCTGTCCGACCCTGGAGGGGACGCCCTGCCAGCGGGCCGAGACCTGCAAGACCCTCCCCCTGTGGCGGGTGCTGGACGAGACCATCGACCGGACCCTCTCCTCCGTCACCCTGGAGGACCTGCTCCACGGGCAGATCTAAAGCGCCGCCATCCGGACAACCTATATAAAGGAGTGCTGCACCATGTATGTATACGCTGACAACGCGGCCACGACGCCGGTCCACGCCAAAGCGGCGGAGGCCATGCTGGCCTGCTTAAAGGAAGAATACGGCAACCCGTCCAGCCTGCACACCGTGGGCCAGCGGGCCAAGGAGCTGCTGGACCGGGCCCGGGCGGATATGGCCGCCTGCCTGGGCGCAGAGGCCCGGGAGATCTACTTCACCGGCGGCGGCAGCGAGGCCGACAACCAAGCCCTGCTCACCGGCGCCATGCTGGGGGCGAAAAAGGGCAAAAAGCATCTGATTACCACGGCCTTTGAGCACCATGCCGTGCTCCACGCCATGAAGCGCCTGGAGAAGCTGGGCTTCACCGTGACCTATCTGGACGTCCACGAGGACGGCGTGGTCCGGCCCGAGGACGTGGCCGCCGCCCTGACCGAGGACACGGCCCTGGTCAGCGTCATGCTGGTCAACAACGAGATCGGCACCCTCCAGCCCGTGGCGGAAATCGCCAAACTCTGCCATGAGAAGGGCGTTCTGGTCCACACCGACGCGGTCCAGGCCGTGGGCCATATCCCGGTGGACGTCAAGGCGTTGGATGTGGACATGCTGTCCCTCTCCGGCCACAAGTTCCACGCCCCCAAGGGCGTCGGCGCGCTCTACTGCCGCAAGGGCCTCCGGCCCGAAATCCTGATTGAGGGCGGCGCCCAGGAGTTCGGCCGCCGGGGCGGCACCGAGAACCTGCCCGGCATCGTGGCCATGGCCGCCGCGCTGAAGGAGACCACGGAGAATCTGGCCCGGGAGATGGACCAGGTGACGGCTCTGCGGGAGAAGCTGATTGCGGGCCTGGAGACCATCCCCCACAGCCGCCTCAACGGGAGCCGGACGCTGCGCTGCCCCGGCACCGTGAATTTCTGCTTCGAGGGCATCGAGGGCGAGAGCCTTCTGCTGCTGCTGGACGCCAAGGGCGTGGCGGCCTCCTCGGGCTCGGCCTGCACCTCGGGCTCTCTGGACCCCAGCCATGTGCTGCTGGCCCTGGGCCTGCCCCACGAAATCGCCCACGGCTCTCTGCGTCTGAGCCTCACCGCCGACAACACCGAGGCCGAGGTGGACCACATCCTGGCGGTGGTGCCGGAGGTGGTCAGCTATCTCCGCTCCATCTCCCCGGTCTGGGAGGCATTGGAGACCGGCAAGCAGCCGCATTTGATTTAAGCCCTCCGCTGAACGCACTGCACCCTAAAGCCTCCCCTCGAGGGGAGGTGGCACGCGGAGCGTGACGGAGAGGTGTGCCGCCCGAAGGGCGGCGGCGCGTCAGCGCCCCTCTGCACACACCGAAACCCTGCGGGAAGCCATCGGTGCGGTAACACCTCTCCAGCGGAGCTGGATGGAGAATTCTACGGGGCTTCGCCCCTAGGAATCTCGGCTTGCGCCGACATTCCAAGAATTCTTCAATCAGTCAGCCTACGGCTGACAGCTCCCCTCA
>DVFN01000077.1 GCA_018713205.1 Candidatus Avoscillospira stercorigallinarum
CGGCCAAAGATTTTGCCTCATACGAAAGTTATAAAAGGGCGGGAATACTGTATGTATTTCCCCCTTTTATAACTGCACGGATGGGGCAAAAGATTGGGCGAAGGCCGCAGACACAATTGTGCGGTGCTGCCCAAGGCGGCGCAAAATCTCTCGGTGTCCCAGCCGTCCATCACCAAGGCCGTCCAGCAGCTGGAGCAGGAGCTGGGCGTCACGCTCTTCGACCGCAACCAGAAGCCCATCGCCATGACGCCCCGGGGGCAGCTCTTTTTCGAGCGGGTATCGGCCATTCTCCAGTCGCTGCAGGCGGCGGCAGATGAGGTCTCCCGGCTCTCGGAGCAGGCGCGCTGTCCGGTACGCATCGGCCTCTCGCCCTGGAGCGGCTACCGGCTCAAGGAAATGCTGGCCGATAAGGCCTGGGCTCCGCCCCGGCATCTGCTGTACAATCTGGCCGAGCGGTCGGGGCCGGAGGTCTTCCGGATGCTCCAGGCCGGGTCCCTGGACCTGGGCTGGGTCATCGACGTGGACCGCCCCCGGGGCCTGCGGTTTCTGCCCCTGGAGACCCAGGAAATCTGCTGCCTGCTGCCCCGGACCTCGCCTTTGGCCCAGCGGGAGCGGCTCACCTTCCCGGAGCTGGCCTCCGAGGCCTTCGCCATGAATCTGGAAGCGCCGGAAGGCGCCTCTGTGGTATCGCTGCTGGTGGCCCGGGCCTGCCGGGAAGCCGGCTTTATGCCCAAGGTCAGCGTCAACCTCCAGCAATTTCTCCCCACGCCGGAGGTGGCCTAAAACCTCATCGAGGACGGCTATGGCATCATGTTCGGCCCGGCCCAGGCGGTGCAGACGCTGCCTCGGGTGGCGGTGCGCTCCATGGACCCGCCGCTGACCGTGGCAGTGGGCGTGGCCTGGAACAGCCGCCGGATTCTCACCCCCGACGAGCAGAGCATCGTGGACTACCTCCGCCAGACCTACCCCCGGTTTCTCGCCAGCTGCGGCGGCGGGAACAGCGGCGTGGTAAAATAGCTCAAAAGAATAGCGTTATTCCAAAGAAATATTGTACTTTATGACGAACCCGTGGGATAATGAAACTGTAATCAATCCGGTGGGAGCGGAACGCCGCTGCCCGAGAGAAAAAGGAGGAATTGTTTCATGTCGCCACTCGTCATAACCATGCTGATTCTGCTGTTTACGTTTATTGCACTGCTCAGCGGAAAGCTCTCCTACGGTGTGGTCGGCGCGACCATCATCTCGCTGCTGATCATCACCGGCGTGCTGGACGTCTCGGAAGCCCTGGCTGGGTTCTCCAATACCAATGTGGCCATTATGCTCTGCATGATGGTGCTCAGCGGCGCGCTGATGAAAACCAGCCTGGTGGAGCGCATCGTCGGCCTGGTCCGCAACGTCGGCCACAGTGAGCGGGCGCTGATCGCCGGCTTCGGCCTGATTGCTGCCGCCATGTCCCAGTTTATGAACGCCTTCGTGGCTGTGGCCTGCCTGCTGCCCCTGATTACCGGCCTGTGCAGCCAGCTGAACATCAAGCGCACCAAGGTCATCTACCCCGTGATGGTCATTGCCCTCACCTGGATTTTCCTCTTCCCCGTGGGCATGGGCGCCTCCACCATCGCGCAGATGAACGGCTATCTGGAATCCTTCGGCAGCGAGTTCCGCTTCAACATGATGGATATGACCATCGGCCGTCTGCCCGGCGTCATCCTGAACACCCTCTTCTGCATTTTTATTCTCCCCCGGGTCTGCCCCGACAAGCCCTCGGTGGAGTTCCGCGATGATCTGGGCCGCGAGGTGGCGAAGAGCACCCTCTCCAGGCCCCGGGAGATCCTCTGTTACATCATCGCCGTGGTGATGGTGGTGCTGATGATCCTGGCCGGCACCATCGGCATCCAGGTCTACACCGTCGCCATCGTCGGCGCCAGCGCCCTGGCTCTCTTCGGCATCCTCTCCGAGAAGGAGGCCTTCCAGTCCATCAACTTCGGCATGGTCTTCTTCTTCGCCGCCATCCTGCCTCTGTCCACCGCCCTGACCAAGACCGGCGCCAGCGATGTCATTGCCGACGCCATCATCACCATCCTCGGCGGCTCCACCAACCCCTGGCTCATCTCCACAGTCTTCGTGCTGGTCTGCTTCGTCGCCACCCAGTTCCTCTCCAACACCGGCTGCGTCCAGGTCTTCACGCCGCTGGCCCTGATGGTCTGCGTCCAGCTGAATATGAACCCCGTGGGCATTATGAGCCTGGTCAATATCGGCTGCTGTGCCTCCTACCTGACCCCCATGGCCAATCCCGGCATCCCGCTGACCATGTCCGCCGGCGGCTACAGCCTCAAGGACTGCATCAAGATCGGCATTCTGCCCGGCCTTCTGATCTGCGCCATCGGCGTGGTGTGGTGCTCCCTGTTCTTCCCCGCCTATTGAGTCTCCAAAGGAGGATGCTGTATGAATCGATTTGAAGGCGTGGGCCTCTCCTGCGGCAACTTCAAGACCGAGGATGTGGGCAAGCGAATCTTCGGCGGTGAAAATACCGTCCGTACCCAGATGCAGGTGGAGGCCGCGTTGGCCCGGGTCCAGGCCCGGCTGGGCGTCATCCCCCAGGCGGCCGCCGATGAAATCAACCGCAAATGCGACGTCAGCCTCATCGACGAGGCTGAATACCGCCGCCAGTACGCCATTACCAACCATCCCCTGGTGTGTCTGATCCGGGTCTACGCCTCCATCTGCGACGGCGACGCCGGCGAATACATCCACTACGGCACCACCACCCAGGATATCATCGACACGGCCGCCATGCTCCAGCTGAAGGAGGCCTACGGGCTGATTCAGGAGAAGACTCTGAAGCTCCGCAACCGGATTGCGGCCCTGGCCCGGGCCAATCAGGACCTGGTGATGATGGGCCGCACCAACGACCAGCAGGCCATGCCCATCACCCTGGGCTTCAAGATGGCCACCTGGGTGGACGAGCTGGACCGGTCCATCGACCGGCTGGCCCAGAGCAAGGACCGGATTTTCGTCGGTTCCTTCTTCGGCGCCGTGGGCACCCTGGCCTCCCTGGAGGACAAGGGCCTGGAGATCCAGCAGCAGCTGATGGCCGAGCTGGGCCTGGGCGATTCCAGGATCATGTGGTTCACCAGCCGGGACCGGCTGGTAGAGCTGATTTCCAATCTGGCCATTCTCTCCGGCACCCTGGGCCGCATCGCCAATGAGGTCTACAACGGCCAGCGCTCCGAGGTGGACGAGCTGTCCGAGGGCTTCAAGCCCGGCAAGGTGGGCAGCTCCACCATGCCCCACAAGCGCAACCCCTTTATCCCCGGCGAGGTCATCAGCTACGCCCGGCTGTCCCGCAGCGTCGTGGTGGACGCCCTGACCTGCATGGAGGGCACCAACGAGCGGGACGTGCGGACCATCGGCCTGGAGAACGAGTTCCTGGCCCGGGGCTGCTGCCTGGCCGACGCGGCCCTGAGCCGAGCCCTGGTGCTGATGGAGGACCTGGAGATCCACACCAACGGAATCCGCCGGAACCTGGACCTGCTGGGCGGCCTGGTCTACGCCGAGGCCCTGATGATGCGCCTGAGCGCCGACTACGGCCGGCTGGAGGCCCACGAGCTGATCTACGAGCTGGCCCAGACGGCCATTTCTGAGCACCAGCCCTTCCGCCAGGTGCTGCCGGCCGATCCCCGGGTGGGCTCCAAGCTCACCGAGGCCGACCTGGACGAGATCATGAACCCCGCCCACTACATCGGCCTGTCCACCTACTTCACCGAAACCATCGCCGGCTCCGACCGCTGAGCCATCCGGGCGTGTTGCAGACTGCTATTCTGTAACGCGCCCGTTCCGTATTGCCATCGCCGCGTCGAAAGCACCCGTGACCAGGGTTTCGGGCCGCAACACGCACCTTAGTACCAGGCTCGAGCGGGCCGATGTGGGCATCGGCCCCTACGAGAAGATCGGGAGCGGGTCCGTAGGGGCGGATTGTATATCCGCCCGGACCGCACCGCCGCGTCGGATGCACCCGCGCCCCCTGTCTTGCACACGGAGCCGGACTTGCCGGCGGCGTGTATCTCACCTTCCCATTTCGGCGCTGTGATGACTCCATACAAAAAAGTTGAATTTTTCCGGACGCCGTCCATCGGAGACGGCATAAAAAATCCGCTGTCTGACTATTTTCAGGCAAACAGCGGATTTTATCTGGCCGCAGCATACCGTTCTGCGTTCGTTTCGCTCAAAGCCGTTTCAGTTCCTCCAGAAATCGGGGAAGGACATCATAAAGGATGGCGCAGATGACCGTCCAGTTGGTGTCCTCGTAGTGGTGCACCAGCCGATGTCTCAATCCGGCAATTTTCACCCAGGGGATGGTGTTGTGTTCATTTTTAAACGCCGGGGTCAGGTTGGCCACATGTTTCCCGATGTTGTATAGGGGCGTGGTAACCGCCCATTGGATCGGCTCCTCGCTGAAAATTCGTTCCGGGGTGATCTGCTCCCGGCGGATGTAGCTCAGCAATTTTTCGGTGGTCTCCCGGATCTTTGCAACCCGCTGCTCGTCACTGTATTTCATGCGATTTGCACACCCTCCCCCATAATGGCATCATAGAAGGTGGAATCCGGATTAATTTCCCTCAGTTCAAACACATCAACAGGCTTATTCAGCGCCGTGTGCAGCTCTTCGGCAATGCACAACACATCGGTGGGGTCAAAATTCTTGCCTCCCACAACGATCAAATCAATGTCCGAGGAAGCATCCGCCTCTTGCCGGGCGTAGGAGCCAAACAAAATGGCCCGCTCTGCGCGATATTTCTTCAGAAGGGCCAATACCACTGCGGAAATCTCATTCAAGGAATAGACCTGGTCAGACATGCCTGCAATACCTCCTTCCGCGGTCTGTAAACCATCTGTTCTCACGGCTATTATACCATGCGGGCAGAAGAAAGCAAAACCCCGGATGCTGACGCATCTGGGGTATCTGGTTGCGGGAGCCGGATTTGAACCGACGACCTCCGGGTTATGAGCCCGACGAGCTACCGGACTGCTCTATCCCGCGATATGGGCATCACTAGGATGCTTAGATAATATAGCACAGCTGCGGCCCGTTGTCAAGGGTTTTTTTGCTGCCACTTGATTCCACCACTAAAGTGCGGTATAGTTTTAGTAATGCGGCGGCTGCGAGCCGTGGGAAAGGAGCGGATTTATGGAAAAATTGACCATTCGCGACATTGCCCGGATGGCGGGCGTATCCACCACAGCGGTATCCTTCGTGCTCAACGGCCGCGCCGGCGTCTCCGAGGCCACCCGGCAGCGGGTCCAGGCCATCATCAACGAGACGGGCTTTACCCCCAACATTCACACCCGGCGGCTCAATCTCAAGCGGAGCTTCACGGTCCATGTGGTGCTGCGGCAGTATGACTTCAGCCTCTTCAACCTCTTTGCCATGGACGTGCTCACCGGCATCTTCCGGGAGAGCAAGTCCCTGGGCTACAGCGTGATCTTTACCTCGGTGGAGAACGAGGCCGAATGCAGCGAGCTGATGGACGCCATCCACGGCAAGGAGGCCGACGGCGTCATCTTCATCCAGGTCTTCCACGAAAAGGTGGTGCAGCTGCTCCAGGCGGAGCAGTTCCCCTTCCTCTGCGTGGACTGCCACGTGCCCCGGGACGGCACGGTGCCCCTGCTGGAGGTGGACTACTATGACGCGGCCTACCGGGCCGTGCGCTATCTGGCCCAGAAGGGCCATCGGGACATCGGCTTTCTGATCTCCGACCGCCACGCCCAGTTCCACCGCCAGACCGACGCCGGTTTCGACGACGCCCTCCGGGACAGCTGTGTGCCCTGCCGCCCGCAGTGGCTCCAGCGGGTCATCCACAACATCCCCCAGCCCGCCACCAACGCCATGGAGAAGATGCTCTCCGGCCCCTCCCGGCCCACGGCCGTCTTCTGCGCAAGCGACACCTACGCCGCCAACGCCATCCGCTACGTGACCAAGCTGGGCCTTCGGGCCCCCGAGGATATCTCCTTCATCGGCCTGGACGACCTGGTGATCTCCGAATATACCCGTCCGGCCATCACCACCATGGGCGTGGACAAGGTGCGCATGGGCCGTCTGGCCATGGAGACCCTCTACCGGATGATGAACGGCCAGCCCTTCGAGCCCATCCAGCTGATGTCCACCACGCTCATCGAGCGCGACTCGGTGCGCACCATCCCGGGAGGAACATAAGATGCACATATTAATCACAGGCGGCAGCCGGGGAATCGGCGCAGAAGCCGTCCGGTATTTCACCGCCCAGGGCCATCGGGTCCGGTTTTTCTACCACCGCAGCCGGGCGCAGGCAGAAGCTCTGGCCCGGGAGACCGGCGCTGAGGCCGTCCTCTGCGACGTGGCTGACCCGGAGGCCGTGAACGCGGGGCTCCGGGACTTCGGGCCGGCGGACGTGCTGATCAACAACGCCGCCATCGCCCACTACGGTCTCATCAATCAAATCGGCGAGGAGACCTGGAACCGGCTCTTCGCCGTCAATGTAAACGGCGTCTACCACTGTGTCAACGCGGTGCTGCCGGGGATGCTTCACAACCAGGCCGGGTGTATTATCAATCTGGCCTCCATGTGGGGACAGGTGGGGGCCTCCTGCGAGGTCTGCTACTCGGCCTGCAAGGGGGCCGTCATCGCCATGACCAAGGCATTGTCCAAGGAGCTGGCCCCTTCGGGCATCCGGGTCAACGCCATCGCCCCCGGCGTGGTCCTGACCGACATGGTGGCCTCGGTGGACGCGGACTCCATGGAGGCGCTGCGGGAGGAGACCCCCCTGGGCCGCCACGGCCTTCCGGCGGATATCGTCAAGGCCATGGCCTATCTTATCGACGCCGACTTCGTCACCGGCCAGGTGCTGGCCGTCAACGGCGGACTGGTGATTTGAGGGCCGGGGATAGGGAATAAGGAATAGGGAATAAGTAAAAATGACAGGCTCCACAGGAACCTGTCATTTTTGGTACGCCCGACACGATTCGAACGTGCGACCTACAGAGTCGGAGTCTGTCACTCTATCCAGCTGAGCTACGAGCGCATATCAATTAGCCTATTGAGTATAGCAAAGTTTCCTCCGTTTGTAAAGGGGGGAAATGATTTTTTGCGAAGATCCTCCGGATTTTCCCTATCCCGCCTGCTCCGGGGCGGCGATCCGCGCCGGTGAAAAATCGGCGCAGATCCGGATAAACCCGCTCCACGCACTTGTGGTTCCGGCGATAGTTTGGTATAATGCAGTATTAAGGAATGTAGGAAGGGAGGCGTCAGATGTGAATAAGAAGCTGTCCCGGCTGCTGGAGCCGGGAATGGGCCTTTACTTTCTGGTGCTGCTGCTCTTTGTAGGCGTGGCCGTCTGGGTGAAGCAATACTATGTAGCCGGGGCGGAGCTGCTGGTGATTCTGCTGCTCTTTGTCCACAATCGGGTGGCCAGCGGACGCCGGAAAAAGGCGCTGCTCCACTACATCCAGAGCACCACCGACTCCCTGGGCACCGCGTTTAAAACCGGCTCGCCCTTCCCCATGGCCGTCATTAAGATGAGCGACTCGGAGATTATCTGGGGCAACGCCTCCTTTTATCAGATTTCCGGCCTGCGGGACTCCTTCCTCCACCAGAAGATGGAGGACGTGGTGCCCCGGTTTTCCACCCGCTGGCTCACCGAAGGCCGCACCGAGTGCCCCCAGGACATCGAGCTCCAGGGCCGCCGGTACCGGGTCTACGGCAACCTGATCCGCTCCGAGGATGAGCACGCCTCGCTGCTGCTGGCCACGCTCTATCTGGCCGATATGACCGAGATGTTCAACGTCCGGGACGAATATATCCGCACCCGGCCCATCGTCACGGTGATTTTGGTGGATAACTACGACGAGCTGACCAACAACCTCCCCGACAGCGCCATCTCCAGCCTGGACGCCCGGATCAACGACCGCATCAGCAGCTGGTGTGAAAATCTGGGCGGCCTGCTGCGGAAGTTCGAGCGCAACCGCTACCTGCTGATCTTTGAATCCAAGGACCTGCCCCGGCTCCAGGAGGAGAAGTTCTCCATTCTCGACGATATCCGCGCCATCACCAACCCCTCGGGCGTGGCGGCCACGCTGTCCATCGGCATCGGCAAGGACGGCTCCTCCTTCCAGGAGAACTACGCCTTCGCCAACCTCTCCATTGAAATGGCCCTGAGCCGCGGCGGCGACCAGGCCGTCATCAAGGACCGCTACAACTTCAATTTCTTCGGCGGCCGCACCAAGGAGACCGAGCGCCGCACCAAGGTCAAGGCCCGGGTCATCGCCAGCTCTCTCAACGAGCTCATCAGCCAGTCCAGTCAGGTCTTTATCATGGGCCACCGGATGGCCGACCTGGACGCATTGGGCGCGGCCATGGGTCTGGTCTGCATCTGCCGCAAGCGGACCCGGCCGGTCCATATCGTGCTGGACCAGGAGAAAAATGCCGCCAAGGCCCTGCTGACCGTGCTCCAGGACTACCCGGAATACGACAATCTCTTTGTCTCCGGCGAGGACGCGCTGCTGGCCGCCGACAGCAAGACGCTGCTGATCGTGGTGGACACCAACCGGCCCGACCAGGTGGAGTCCCTGGCCCTGCTGGAGTCGGTCAACCGGGTGGCCGTCATCGACCACCACCGCCGGGCCGCCGACTATATCGAGCAGGTGGTGCTGAATCTCCACGAGCCCTTCGCCTCCTCGGCGTCGGAGCTGGTGACGGAAATCCTCCAGTACGCCGTGGAGCCCAAGGAAATCCGGATCATGGAGGCCCAGGCATTGCTGGCCGGACTGGTGCTGGACACCAAGAATTTCTCCGTCCGCACCGGCTCCCGGACCTTTGAGGCCGCCGCCTTCCTGCGCCGGGCCGGAGCCGACACCGTGGACGTGAAAAAGCTCTTCCAGAACGACCTGGACGACACCATCGCCCGCTACCAGATCGTCCAGGCCGCCCGGCTCTACCGCAACGAGATCGCCATCGCCGCCCTGGAATATCAGGCCACCCGCACCCTGGTGGCCCAGGCGGCCGACGAGCTTTTGAATATCAAAGGCATTCTCACCTCCTTCGTCCTCTACCAGGACGGGGACCGGGTGGTGATCTCCGCCCGCTCCATCGGCGAGGCCAACGTCCAGGTGATCCTGGAGCCCCTGGGCGGCGGCGGCAACGCGGCCACGGCGGGCGCACAGGTCCCGGGCAAGTCGGTCCGGGAGGTCCTGGCCGAGCTGGTGGCCAGCATCGACAAATTCTACGAAGGTTAAATAAAGGAGTCTTATACCATGAAAGTGATTTTATTGCAGGATGTCAAGGGCCAGGGCAAAAAGGGCCAGCTGATCGACGTGTCCGACGGCTACGCCCGGAACTTCCTTCTGCCCCGGAAGCTGGCCCAGGAGGCCACCGCCGACAACATCAACACCATGAAGATGAACGACAAGGCCCTCCAGGAGAAGCGCCAGAAGGAGCGGGAGCAGGCTGTGGCGCTGGCCGCCCAGCTCAAGGAGATGACCCTGGTGGTCACCGCCAAGGGCGGCGGCGCGGGCCGTCTCTTCGGCTCTGTCACCAACGCGGAAATCGCCGAGGCCCTGGCCGCCAAGAAGATCCCCGTGGACAAGCGGAAGATCGTCCTCAGCGAGCCCATCAAGAACGTGGGCACCTACACCGCCAAATGCAAGCTGGGCTACGAGGTCGTGGCCGACCTGACCGTGGAGATCAAAGAGGCGTAAGCGCGCCGACCGCACAGGGCCGGATGCCTGAGAGGGAAGGCTCCCCTCGAGGGGAGCTGGCGCGGAGCGCCTGAGAGGTGTTGCCGCACCGAAGGTTTGCCGCAGGGTCTCGGCGTGTTCAGAGGGCGCTTGCGCGCCGCCGCCGCTGTGCGGCGGCACACCTCTCCGTCACGCTTCGCGTGCCCCCGGGTTGCCACTAAGCCTTCCCGGCCCGCGTTGCGGTCCGCCAAGGCAAGTGGCTGCCCAACCGCTGCGGTCGCTTC
>DVFN01000078.1 GCA_018713205.1 Candidatus Avoscillospira stercorigallinarum
CCAATCTTTTGCCCCATCCGTGCAGTTATAAAAGGGGGAAATACATACAGTATTCCCGCCCTTTTATAACTTTCGTATGAGGCAAAATCTTTGGCCGAATGCTCTTGCCAAATTGTGCGGTGCTGCCTTACGGTCTGCCGCCGCAGATGGGGCAGGGGTCGTAGCCGTTGGCTTCGGCCAGCTTGCGGCTGTAGGCCCAGAATTTATTGCGGGTAAAGTTGATGCAGGAATATGTATGGTAGTAGCCGGTGCCGTCGTCTTCCACAAAGACCACGTAGCTGTCCATAAAATTGGCCTTTTCTTCATAGGACTTGGCGCGGTCCAGGGCTGTTTCCAGGGATGCCTTGGATTCCTCCAGCGCGGCGATTTCCGCCTCCAGGTCCTCTGCCATGGTCAGGAGCTGACGGTTTTCCTCGGTCAGCTGGTCCAGCTGGGCCTGGGCGTTGCTCAGATCAAATTCGCTTTGCGTCTGGCTGCTCTGACTGCCCGAGAGCTGGGCCTGCAGGTCCTTGATGGTCTCGTTCCGGGCGGCCAGCATCTGCTCCGTCTCGGTGAGCTCGGTGGTCAGCGTCTTGATCTGCTGCTCCAGATCCTCAATCTGTTTCTCCTGGGCGACGATGGCGTTCTCCCGGGTCCGCAGACGGTTCCGTTCGACGAAGATATTCCCGTACTGCCAGGCCAGAAAGCCCAGACTGGCGGCCAGCAGGATGCTGACAATGGCCAGCGCGATGCTCAGTCCTGTCCGCCGGGGCGCTTGGACCTGGGGCCCCTGCATCTGGGGCGCGGTACGCTTCACCGGCACCGGCTTCTGCATCCGTCCGGCGGGAGCCGGTACCCGCGGGGCCTCCGCCGTATCGCTGTACGCGGACGGGAGGTTGAGACTGCACGACGGGCAGAACAGCTCGCCGTCGGGGATCTCCTTGCCGCATTTGATACAAGTCATACTCTGCGCCCCTTTCCGGTTTTTTATCATTTTACCACGGTTTCCGCCAAAAGTCCATGGAGAGCCGCAACCGGAAAAATTTCATCGTTCCTGTTGCCAAACGGCCGGTTTCCTCCTATAATCAGAGTACAAATCGAAATTTGAGAGAGCCGCGGTCCCTTGGGCCGTGGGACAGGAGCAATTATGGAGAAATTTACCTTTGCCGTGCCCTGCCTCTTCGGGCTGGAGGGCCTGGTGGGCGAGGAGCTGCGGCGGATGGGCCTCTCGGAGGTCCGGGTGGAGGACCGCCGGGCCTTCTTTACCGGCGACTTTCTGGACATGGCCCGGGCCAATCTGCGCCTGCGCATGGGCGAGCGGGTGATGCTGCTGCTGGGCCGCTTCGAGGCCCGGACCTTTGAGGCGCTCTATCAGGGCGTCAAGGCCCTGCCCCTGGAGGACCTGATCCCCCGGGATGGCCAGTTCCCCGTCAAGGGCTACAGCCTCAACAGCCAGCTCCACTCGGTGCCCGACTGTCAGGCCATCGTCAAAAAGGCCGCCGTGGACCGGCTGGGGGCCAAGTACGGCCTCACCTGGCTGCCGGAGACCGGGGCCGTCTATCAGATCCGGTTCTCCCTGATGAAGGACGTCTGCGAGGTCTTCCTGGACACCTCCGGCCTCAGCCTTCACAAGCGGGGCTACCGGGCTGTGGGCAACGAAGCGCCCCTCCATGAGACCATGGCCGCCGCCATGGTGAATCTGGCCCGCTACCGGGGCCGGGACTTCTTCTGGGACCCCTTCTGCGGCAGCGGTACCATCGTCATCGAGGCCGCCCTGGCCGCGCTGAACCGGGCGCCCGGCCTGGGCCGGAGCTTCGGCGCGGAGCGCTGGCCTACGGTGCCCCGGGAGGTCTGGCAGCAGGCCCGGGCCGAGGCCAAGGATCTGGAATACCGGGGCGAGTACCGCATCCTCGGCACCGACCTGGATGAGAACTCCCTGGAAATCGCCAAGGCCAACGCCGTCAAGGCCGGGGTCGCCAAATATGTGACCTTCCGCCAGGGCGACGCCACGCGGCTTCCCCTGCCCTGTGACCGGGGTACCATCTGCTGCAACCCGCCCTACGGCGAGCGGATGCTGGAGCAAAAGAGCGCCCAGCGGCTCTATCAGGCTATGGGCCGCCACTGGAAATTCGCAGACGGCTGGAAAAAGGTCATCATCTCCTCGGAGCCGGAGTTCGAGCGCTGCTACGGCAAGGCCGCCGACAAAAAGCGCAAGCTCTACAACGGACGGCTCCAGTGCTATGTCTACCTCTACGGAGAGAAGGGGCGGCCATGAAGCATCTGTTTCTCGTCAATCCCGCCGCCGGTCTCTGCGACCGGACGGCCCAGATCAAGGCCGCGGCCAACGCCGTGCTGGGGAGCCGGTCCATCCCCTACGCCATCGCCGTCTCCCGGGGGCCCGGGGATCTGACCGAACGGGCCCGGACTGCCTGCGCCGCCGGAGAGGATATCCGCCTCTACGCCTGCGGCGGCGACGGCACCCTCAACGAGGTCATCAACGGCGCGGTGGGCTTTGAAAACGCCGTCATCACCCACTACCCGGCCGGGTCCGGCAATGATTTCGTCAAGCTCTTCGACGCCCCCGACGCCTTCCGGGATCTGGAGCGGCTGCTGGACGGCGTGGAGACCCATCTGGATCTGATCTGCTGCCAGGCAGGCGGCCAGCGGCGCTATGCGGCCAACGTCTGCTCCCTGGGCCTGGACGCCCGCATCGGCACGGAAATCGCGGCCTACCGGCGGCTGCCGGTGGTGGGCGGCTCCGGGGCCTATCTGCTCTCCACCGTGGTCAACGTCTTCCGGGGCATCCACCAGCCCTATACCGTGGATTTCGGCTCCCGGCGCATCCGGGGCGATCAGACCCTGATCTGCGTGTGCAACGGCAGCTGGTACGGCGGCTCCTTCCACCCGGTCCCCGATGCCCGGCCCGACGACGGGCTGCTGGATGTGCTGATGGTCAAGCCCGTCGGCCTGCTCCGGCTGGCCACGGCCATCGGCCGGTACAAGCAGGGCGAGTACCGCAGCTTCCCCAACCTCATCACCCACTGCCGCACCGACCGCCTCCGGGTGACCTGCGACGCCGACAGCGTGGTCAATGTGGACGGCGAGGCCCTGACCGCCCGGGAGGTCTCCTTCTCCGTGGTGCCCCATGGACTGCGTTTTCTGATGCCTGCCGGGGTACGGCTCCTGTCGAAGGAACGAAATCAGGAGTTAATCGGCGTAATTTAAAGCATCCCTCAGATAATTAGAGCGTAAATTGATGTAACGCCAAAAACAGCCGGCTCCTACTGGAATCCGGCTGTTTTTTCGCCTTGAACTATGAGGCGGTCTGCACTATTATATACATGTTAGCACTCCGGGGAAATGAGTGCTAAATCCTGTAGATCGAGGGCGAAAGCCCGTCTTGATATTGAATACGTTTAGGAGGCACCAAACTATGAAACTCAATCCGTTGGCCGATAACGTGCTGGTCAAGAGCGCCCAGCAGGAGGAGACCACTGCGTCCGGTATTATCCTGTCCACCGCTTCCAAGGAGAAGTCCCTGATCTGCGACGTCGTCGCCGTGGGCCCCGGCACCGAGGAGCATCCCATGACCGTCAAGGTCGGTGACCGCGTGGTGGTCGGCAAGTACGCCGGTCAGGAGATCAAGCTGGACAATGTGGAGTACAGCATCGTCAAGGTCGGCGACATTCTGGCCGTGGTGGAGTAAGCGGCAAACGGTCCGGTGGTTCCACCCGTAGGGGCGGCATGTATGGCCGCCCGTGCCGAGCCTGCGTTCGGCGAAAATGGATCGGGAATCGCAACTGCCTTACGGGCGGCCATGTAGGCCGCCCCTACAGGCACAAAAAACGTAGAAACATCCAAAGGAGATTGAATTTTTATGGCAAAGCAGATTGTTTACGGAGAATCCGCCCGCAAGGCGCTGCAGTCCGGTATTGACCAGCTGGCCAACACCGTCAAGGTCACCCTGGGCCCCAAGGGCCGCAATGTGGTGCTGGGCAAGAAGTACGGCGCGCCCCTGATTACCAACGACGGCGTGACCATCGCCAAGGACGTGGAGCTGGAGGACGCCTTTGAGAACATGGGCGCGCAGCTGGTCCGCGAAGTGGCCACCAAGACCAACGACGCCGCCGGCGACGGCACCACCACCGCTACGGTTCTGGCCCAGGCCATCGTGCAGGAGGGCCTGAAGAACGTCACTGCCGGCGCGAACCCCATGGTCATGCGCAAGGGCATTGAGAAGGCCGTGGCCGCCGCTGTGGAAGCCATCAAGGGCAACAGCGAGGTCATCAAGGGCTCCGACGATATCGCCCGGGTCGGCGCCGTCTCTTCCGGCGACGAGTCCGTCGGCAAGCTGATCGCCGAGGCCATGGAGAAGGTCACCGCCAACGGCGTCATCACCATCGAGGAGTCCAAGACCGCCGAGACCGGTCTGGAGGTCGTCGAGGGCATGCAGTTCGACCGGGGCTATATCTCCCCCTATATGATTACCGACACCGAGAAGATGGAAGCCGTCATCGACGATCCCTACATTCTCATCACCGACAAGAAGATCTCCACCATCCAGGAGATCCTGCCCATCCTGGAGCAGCTGGTCAAGGCCGGCAAGAAGCCCGTGATTATCGCCGAGGATGTGGAGGGCGACGCCCTGTCCACCCTGCTGGTCAACCGGCTGCGCGGCAACTTCACCTGCGTCTGCGTCAAGGCCCCCGGCTTCGGCGATCGCCGCAAGGAAATGCTCAAGGATATCGCCGTCCTGACCGGCGGCACCGTGATCTCCTCCGAGCTGAATATGGACCTGCAGGAGGTCCAGCTCTCTGACCTGGGCCATGCCCGTCAGGTGAAGGTCTCCAAGGACAACACCGTCATCGTGGACGGTTGCGGCGATCCCGCCGCCATCCAGGCTCGCGTGGCCGAGATCAAGGCCACCCTGGCTGTGACTACCTCCGAGTACGACAAGGAGAAGCTGCAGGAGCGGCTGGCCAAGCTCAGCGGCGGCGTCGCCGTCATCCGCGTCGGCGCCCAGACTGAGGTCGCCATGAAGGAGCAGAAGCTCCGCGTGGAGGATGCCCTGAACGCCACCCGCGCCGCTGTGGAGGAAGGCATCGTGGCCGGCGGCGGTACCGCCTATGTCAACGCCATCCCCGCCGTGGAGAAGCTGGTCGCCAAGCTCAGCGGCGACGAGAAGACCGGCGCGCAGATCATCGCCAAGGCCCTGCAGGCTCCCGTCCGCCAGATTGCCGAGAACGCCGGCGTGGACGGCTCCATCGTCTTCGAGAAGATCCGCTCCAGCCGCAAGGTCGGCTATGGCTACAACGCCTATGACGAGGTCTATTGCGACATGATCGCCAGCGGCATCGTCGATCCCACCAAGGTCACCCGTTCCGCTCTGGAGAACGCCGCTTCCATCGCCTCCTGCGTCCTGACCACCGAGTCCCTGGTCACCGACAAGCCCGATCCCGCTGCCGATGCGGCCGCCGCCGCTGCTGCCGGCGGTATGGGCGGCGGCATGTATTAATGCCGCGGACAATAGCGCTGCTTCCGTAAATAAAGTATCCGCCCAGCGTGTCGAAATGTCTTTTCGCCACGCTGGGCGTATTTTTATGCCTTCAAAAGGCTAAGGCATCACCGCACAATTGTGTCTGCGGCCTTCGCCCAATCTTTTGCCCCATCCGTGCAGTTATAAAAGGGGGAAATACATCAGCGTGTCGAAAAAGTCTTTTCGCCACGCTGTGCGTATTTTTAAACTTTCTAAAAAGTTTAAAAATACGTGTCGATTGAACGCGAAGGGGGCTTTTTGCCCCCCTTCACACTTCCCCCGCTGCTCTGTCACAGACATCTTCAGCGAGGTTTTTCGACAGTCTGATACAGTATTCCCGCCCTTTT
>DVFN01000079.1 GCA_018713205.1 Candidatus Avoscillospira stercorigallinarum
CGATACATGGCTGCCCTCCAAGTGCAAGGTTTTTGCCTGATTTTTGCTGTTTCCCTTGCACTTATTATACCACCTATGGACTTCTATGTCTTGAGATACAAGGCCTTTTCCATTATTCAGTAGACATTAAAAATACGTGTTGATTGAACGTGCATGGCCCAGGCCGGCTTCTCTTGCCCTTCGGGCAATTCACCTTCAGGGGTCTTAACCCCTTGCACACATTCCCCGCTGCTCTATCCCAAAAGTCTTCAGCGGGTTTTTCGACAGCCTGTGAATGCAGTATCAGCGGGTATGTTTCCCAGGACGTAATTCGGGAGATGGTCGCATCCATCTATGCTTCATAGAAACGCCGTATAGACGCAGACACAGCACCGGACAGCCGATCATGGATGAGCCGGTGCTGTGTGTATCTTGTCGGGCGGACATGTGCAGCCTGCTGAAATTGGGTGGCTTTTTTGTCACAAGCAGCGCAACAACATGCGCGTCTCAATACATCTTTTCATATACGCCACCTATTCGAGCGGCATTGCCGAAAGCGATCAAGAATGACGAAAGACAAAGCGAAGGCCGCTGCGGGACTGCGCAAGAGATACAAATTTTGGCGGGGAATTTATGCAAGATCATGAAAATATTCCCAATTGAAAATTGGATGCCCATTTTAATGATTCTCGGGGGGCTCTATGCTACACTAAAGAAAAAGAAAATCCGGAGAGAAAGAAGGGAATTGGATGAACCGGGATCTATGGACCCTGGCGCGGCAGGGCATATGGCGGCGCAGGCGCAGCTCGTTATTGCTGTTTCTGGTGCTGCTCTTGTCCTTCGCCTTTGCGGTGATGATGCTCTCGGTGATGGGCAGCATGAACCGCACCAACATCGAATACCTCAAGAACACCTACGGCGCCTGGTACGGGGCCATTCCGGACGGGAAAGCGGAGGATCGCGCCTTCCTGGAGCAGCAGGATTGGCTGGACCGGCTGGGAGAGAGCCGGAGCTACGGCACGGTTTCGGTTGGTTCGCCGGTCAGCGGCGCGGGGACTGTGGACGAGACCTTCCTGGAGCTGGGCCGCATCAAGCTCAACGACGGCCGTCTGCCGGAGCAGCCCGGGGAGATCGCCATGGAGGCGGACCTGCTCAGCGCCTTGGGCTACGACTACACCCTGGGCCAGACCGTGACCCTGCCGCTGGAGATCGGCTTGGCCGCTGACCCGGAGAGCGCCGTCCTGGTGGAGTGGGACTTCACCCTGACCGGCATTCTCAAGGAATACGCCCATCTGTGGATTCTCAATGAAAACAGGCAGGACCGCCTGCTCAACGCCGCCATCTTCCTGCCTGAGGACGGGGAAGCCATTTTGGCCGAGGCCCAGGCTATGGCCGACCAACTCAGCCTGGGTTCCGTGAGCCAGCCGATCCCCTCATACTTTTATACGCCTCTGGCCGGTATGGAGGAGTTGATGGAGACTTCCCTCGAGGCATACGGCCTGGGGGATGGGGTCTGCATCAATGTCTCTGTGGGCGGCGGGTTTTTCGGCACGGACTACAATACCTTCTACGTAGGGCTGATTCTGGTCATTGCCCTGCTGGCCGTGACGGCGGTCTACCTGATGGAGCTTCAAAGCGACGTCCGCCGGGTGGTGCGGCTGCGGAGTATCGGCGCGTCCAGGATGCAGCTCCGGCAGCTGCTGCTGTGGGAGACGGCGCTGCTGGCCCTGCCGTCTCTGATTCTGGGCACGGCCCTGGGCGCGGCGGGCACTGTGGGAATGCTGCGGCTGCTGGTCTTCTCCGGCTCCATCGAAATCATCGTGGATATTCCCTGGGCTGCGGTGGCCGCGGCGCTGGCGCTGTGGCTGCTCGGCGTGGGGCTGATGCGCCTTCTGACCTTCCAGCTGGCGGTGCGGACGCCGATGACCGGCCGCATGAGCATGGAGACCCGGCAGCGCCGGCGGGTCCGCCGGCTCCAGCGAGTTTTCGCCTGGGCCCTCTCCACGGCGCTGTGCCTGGTCGCGACGTACTCGGTCCTTTCGTATGTTCCGGCGGCAAACAAGTACAATTATTTTACCCATATGTTCTCCTATGATCTATACCGTGCCAACACGGATGAAACGCCGTTCTTTGCCGCGGGGGAGACGCCTCCGGTGATTACGCCGGAGGAGAGCGACCTGTTCCTGCAAATTCCGGGGATAACAGGCCAGCTGGGTTCCACATGGCTGGATACGGTGCTTTCCGGCAATACCCTGGAGACACAGTCAGCCCGGATGTATGTGATCGACGCGGCGCAGTGGATCGCCCAGAAGGGCGCGCCGTTTTTTGAGAACGTGGATCTGGAGGCTTACAACCGCGGCGAACAGGCGGTGCTGGTGGTCTATACGGAGCGGGACGGCACGGCCACGACGACAGAAATGATCTATGGCCCAGAGGACCCGGACGGTACGCGCACCGTCGAAGGCTCCATTGTGCAGGCATGGGATGTGACCGCGGCGGCGGGCGACGCCATCACCTGCACCATGGAGGTCAGCCTCTATTCCGAAGAGCCCTACGTGACCGAGAGCGGCATGCTGGTGGACTGGCCGCACTTTGACCCGGATACCCGGGAGGTGCCCGTGGTGGTGGGCGCTTTGGAGGCGTTCAATTTCGACGATGGCGAGGGCCAGAACTTCGGCTTTCCTTTCGGTTCCGAGACCCTGTATTCGGTTTTGGTCGCGCCGGCCTTTGTGACGCGGGTGCTGGAGCAGATGCCAGAGGGCAGTACGCTGAACCCCTATGTGGTGGGGATGCCCGATGGATTTGATACGGTTTATCTCTTCGCCGACCTCAACGCCGAGTTCCTCTCCACCGACAAGGCCGTCGCCGAGCTGGCCAGACAACACGGCATGGTCATGGGAAATTCCCGGGAGCACTATGTGGCCAGCATCCAGGGCTTTCTCCAGACCATGCTGACCATTGCTTCCAGCGGCATTTGCATCTGCCTGATTGCCGCGCTGCTCCTGCGCAGTACCCTGGAGCTGGAGGCCCAGCGGGAGCGGCGGCGCTACGGCATTCTCCGGGCGCTGGGCATGTCCCGGCGGCAGCAGAACCTGGCCCTGGCCCGGCAGGCAGCGCTCCAGGCCGTGACGGCCCTCGTCGTTAGCTGCGGAATCTATGTGGCCTTCCGCGTGCGGGACGCGATTCTCTCCTACCAGCGCAATGAGGAAGCCGTCCCGGCGCTTTTCCAGCTCCTGGTGGGGCAGCTGGAAAATCTGCGCTACACTTGGTTCCTCCCCCTGCTGCTCCTGGCGGAATTTCTGCTGGTGGTTGCCCTGTACTTTGCGGCCAAGGGAAGGCTCTATAAGCTCAATCTGATGGAAATGCTCTCTCAGGAGCGATGAGGTAAGACAATGGGAATCGTTTGCTATGCAAAAGCACAGCAAATCCGGCCATGTGCCGCAAAAGCGGCACGGCCATGAAATCAAAGCGCATGGGCCGGGACGGCCCATATGCGCGTAAAACTGCATACGCCGCAGGCCCTTGCCTGTTTTCCCGGTACGCGCCGGGCGCGTGAAGGTTTATCCGCAAAATGGGGCGGCATACGCAGCCTCCCGCCCGCGCAGCCTGTGGCGGCGCATCATTTACAATTTTTCTTATCTCAATTTGTATGGAATTGTAAATTGACAGAGAATACCAAAAAGGATATACTAAAATCAGAAATCAGCTGATGGATGTCTGGCGCCACACAAAATACCCCGGTTTTATTTTAAGAAGAGCCAAACGCAGAAGCCAAACCCAGCTTTGTCTTGAAAAGGAGGACTTTTTGTGAAGACATTGAAAAGATGCCTGATGCTCATGCTCGTGGTCCTGATGCTGCTGTCTCTTGCGGCGCCTGCCTTTGCGGTGGAGGTCGAACCCTATGGCGTGGTAAGACGTTGCTCAAAATGCATGACCGGCACTGTTTCCATGTATGAATCTCGGAGCTATGAGGGCAAAACTCGCTCCAATTGCGAACACGGTAAGGAAGGATATGATGTCTACGCCATCTATGAGGTTACAATCCGGGAATCCTGTGATACCTGTGATTATTCTTCTGTAAGCAAAAATAATGAGCGTGTTTTTCAGCGCTGCGAGGGACATTGACAGATGCTCCCCAGCGTGTTTTGGTTCCGTATTTTACCATAGCATGACAGCGCCTACTTGAGAATGCGCGGGGCCGGGCAGCCAGTGAACCGGCCCCGCATTTTTATAGGATGGGGAGGGGAACGCATGAACCACGACCTGTGGCCCCTGGCGCGGCAGGGAATACGCCGGCGCCGGCGGAGTTCGATTTTGCTGTTTTTGGTGCTGACGCTGTCCTTCGCCTTCGCGGTGATGATGCTCTCGGTGATGGGCAGCATGAACCGCACCAACATCGAATACCTCAAGAACACCTACGGCGCCTGGCACGGAGCCATCCCCGACGGGAAGGACAGCGACCGCGCCTTCCTGGAGCGGCGGGATTGGCTGGACCGGCTGGGGGAGAGCGTCAACTACGGCCAGGTCAGGGGTACGACGCCGGTCAGCGGCGTGGGGTCTGTGGACGAGACCTTCCTGGAGCTGGGCCGCATCCGGCTGGACGAAGGCCGCCTGCCGGAGCAGCCCGGGGAGATCGCCATGGAGGCGGACTTGCTGGTCGCCCTGGGCTATGAGCCGGCGGTCAGGCAGACCGTCAGCGTCCCGATGATGATCCCCCAGGCCGAGGATCCCACTTCATTTTTGCTCGTAGTCCGGGACTTTGTCCTGACCGGCGTGCTGCATGAATATGCGCACCTTTGGATCCTGGAGAATAACGTCCAGAACCGGCTGCTCAACAGCGCCCTCATTCTGCCGGAGGACGGCGAAGCCATCCTGGCCGAAGCCCAGGCCATGGCCGACGAGTACCAGTCCGGCCTGGTTCGCCCGCCGCTCACGTCCTACTTCTACACGCCTCTGGAGGGGATGGAGGAGAGGCTGAGGGCGGAGGTGGACGCCCACATGGCCGAGACCCGCGGCGCGGCGGAGGACCGCCGGGGCTGCGTCAATGTCTCCGCCGGGGCCGCGTACGCCGCCACCGACTACAACACCTTTTACGTCGGGCTGATTCTGGTCATCGCCCTGCTGGCGGTGGTGGCCGTCTATCTGCTGGAGCTTCAAAGCGACGTCCGGCGGGTGGTGCGGCTTCGGAGCATTGGCGCGTCGAAGACGCAGATCCGGCGGCTGCTGCTGTTGGAGACGGTGCTGCTGGCCGTTCCGGCGGTGGCGCTGGGGACGGCCCTGGGCGCGGCGGGCACGGTGGGACTGCTGCGGCTGCTGGTCTTCTCCGGCTCCGTGGAAATCGTGGTAGACATCCCCTGGTCTGCGGTGGCCGCGGCGCTGGCTCTGTGGATTTTCGGCGTGGGGTTGATGCGCCTTCTGACCTTCCAGCTGGCGGTGCGGACGCCGATGACCGGGCGCATGGTCCTGGAGACGAAGCAGCGGCGGCGGGTCCATAAGCTCCAGCGGGTCTTTGCCTGGGGCCTCTCCATGGCGCTGTGCCTGGTCGCCACCTATTCCATATTGGAGTACCAGTTGCCTTGGGTGCTGTATACCTATTATTCCGGCCAACACGCTTATAGCGTATACCGCACCGAGTCCTCTCCGCTCTTTGCCGCGGGAGAGGTGCCCGGGGTCATGACGGCGGAGGAAACGGAGCTGCTGCTGGAGATTCCCGGCGTCACCGGGCAGATGGGGATCACGTGCCTGTCTTGCCGCCTGCGCGGCGAGACAGTGGAGGAACAGGACGCCCAGGTCTACGTGGTGGACGCGGCGCAGTGGATGGAGCGAAACGGCGCGCCGTTTTTTGACGGCGTCGACCTGGACGCCTACCGCCGCGGCGAGCTGGCCGTGCTGGTGGTGGCGGTGCAGCAGGACGGGACGGCCTACTTCACAACCGAAATTCAGGAAAAGAACGCGGAGGGAGAAACGGTGTATTCCTATGAGACGACGGAGGCCGAAGTCACGGCGGCGGCGGGAGACACGCTGGAGCTGGCGCTGGCGGCGGTCCTCCGGGAGGAGGCGGACGGCGGCGAGTCCATGCAGGCCCAGACGCTGCAAATCCCCACGGTGGTGGGCGCTGTGGCAGAGTATGGCTATGGTTCGGAACAGAATTTCGGGCTGCCCTTTGGCGCAAACGACCTCTATTCTGTCCTGGTCTCGCCGGGGTATATCCAGCGGGTGCTGGACACGCTGCCGGAGGGCAGCCAGCTGGGGCCCTATTGGGCCGGCGGCCTGATGGGCTTTGAGGAACTATACTTATTTGCCGACGCCAACGCCGAGTACCTCTTCACCGACAACGCAGTGGCGCAGCTGGCCCGGCGGTATCAGCTGGGCATTGGGATCTTCCGAACGATGTACGCTGCCGACATCCAGGGCTATCTCCAGACCATGCTGACCCTGGCGGGTACGGGGGTGTGCGTCGGTCTGATCGCGGCGCTGCTCCTGCTCAGCACCCTGGAGCTGGAGGCGCAGCGAGAGCGGCGGCGGTACGGCATCCTCCGGGCCCTGGGGATGTCCCGGCGGCAGCAGAACCTGGCCCTGGCCCGGCAAGCGGCGCTCCAGGCTGTGACGGCCATCGCCGTTAGCTGCGGGGTCTATGTAATCTTCGGCGTGCGGGACGCGGTTCTCGTCTATCAGCGGAATGAGGAAGCCGTCCCGGCGCTTCTCCAGCTCCTGGTGTGGCAGCTGGAAAACCTGCGCTACACCTGGTTCCTCCCCCTGCTGCTCCTGGGGGAATTCCTGCTGGTGGTTGCCCTGTACTTCGCGGCCAAGGGAAGGCTCTATAAGCTCAATCTGATGGAAATGCTCTCGCAAGAGCGGTGAGGTGAGAATATGGGTATTATTTTATCTGCACAGGACATTCACAAGACCTACTATGCCGCCTCCGGCGAGGTCCACGCTCTGAACGGCGTCAGCGCCGACTTCGAGGCCGGGCTGTTCTACGCCATCATCGGCCGTAGCGGCTCGGGGAAGTCCACGCTTTTGCACATCCTCAGCGGCCTGGACAAGCCCACCTCGGGCAAGGTGATCCTCAACGGCGAGGATCTATACGCCTATTCCGACGCCAAGATGGCGGCCTTCCGCCGCCGGAACATGGGCTTTGTGTTCCAGCAATTTAACCTTTTGGACGAGTACACGGTGCTCAACAACATCGCCATGCCCCTGAAGCTGGACGGCAAGAAGCTGGACAAGGAGTTTTTACGCCAAGTGACGGAGCTGCTGGGCATCGACGACAAGCTGAAGAAGTACCCCAACGAGCTCTCCGGCGGCGAGCAGCAGCGGGTTGCCATTGCCCGGTCGGTGCTGGCCAAGCCCCAGCTGATCTTTGCCGACGAGCCCACGGGGAACCTGGACAAAAAGAGCGGCGAAAACACGGTCGCCCTGCTGCGGGACTGCGCCGCCCGGTTCGGCCAGACGCTGGTCATGGTCACCCACGATCTGAGCGTGGCTTCCCTGGCCGACCGGGTGATTCAAATTGAGGACGGGAAGATTCTCCCGGCCTTCTCGTAGGGTCGGGCTTTATGCCCGCCCGAAACCGGGTGACGCTTCCCACTGGGGTACGATGGTTCCGCCCGCCTCCGGTTTCCCTGTAGGGGCGCATTGTATATGCGCCCTTACCGCACCGCCGGGACCACCGGGCCTGCGGGAATCGCGGCCCTACAGCATTCGCCGGGGGTGCGGCGGAAATCGCAGGCCTGCCCGGGCGGATATAAAATCCGCCCCTACAGACCCGCCCCCGGCCTTCTCGTAGGGGCGGCCCTGCCGTCGGTTTCCTTGTTACAGGGGGCGGGCTTGCATCCCCTGCGCGTTCCATAACCCGCCCGCGGGCGACACAAAATGCACAACTCCCGGATGAGAGTTGTGCATTTTGTACGGGCTGTAGCGTTATGGGGGTCAGTGATGGCAGCCGCCGCCGCAGCCGTGGCTGCCGCAGTCGTGGTCATGGCCGTGGTCGTGGTGGTCACAGCGGATGCCGGGGACATAGTTGAGCGTTCCGGCCAGATAATCGGCCACGGCCTCGTCTGCCGGGCCGGTGACGCCGCCGAAGAGCTGGATGCCCGCCTGGGCCAAGGCGGCCTGGGCGCCGCCGCCGATGCCGCCGCACAGCAGCACGTCCACCTGGGCCGCGGTCAGGAAGCCCGCCAGTGCGCCGTGGCCCTGGCCGTTGGTGTCCACCACCTGGGCGGCGGTGACCTGCCCGTTTTCCACGTCATAGAGCTTGAACTGTTCGGTGTGTCCGAAGTGCTGGAACACCATGCCGTCTTCATAGGTGACTGCGATTCTCATTTGAATTGCTTCCTTTCTCTGGGGGGCCTGGGCGGGAGCGCCGGGGCTTGTGCCGCACACGTGGTAATGTCCGCCGGAAATCAGCAGCGGCCTGCCGTAGACCAGGCTGCCGGCAATCTTCCGGCGGGCGCTTTCATAGATGTCCGCCACGGTGGACCGGGCAATGCCCATCTGCCCGGCGCACTGCTCCTGGGTGCAGCCCTCCAGGTCCAGAAGCCGCACCGCCTCGAATTCGTCCACCGTCAGCACCTCGCAGCCCTCCGCCGGCGTACCGTCCGGCAGAAAACGGCAGTACTCCGGCTCCATCCATACCCGCCTGCGCTTGCAAGGCCGCGCCATCCCGTCGCCTCCCCTTTATTTCTGACATATGTCAATAATACCACATCCCCAACAAAATAGCAACCCCCACCCGGCCCGAGCCGTACCGCGGACGGGACCCTGCCGAAGGCAGTGTATGGCCTTTCATTGCATATACAGCCGGAGCGCCCCTTCCGTCAACTGGAGCGGGGCAACTTTTTCCGGCGGGACAGCTGGAAAACCGCCTGTGGAAATCTCTGTGCACCGTGTGGCCCAGCCCTTGCAACAGCTGGGTTTTCCACATTGTCCACAAAGTATTCCACAGGCGGCTGTTTGAACATTTTGCCGTCTTTGGGGGAATTATGGGTTTACATAAACTTTATACACCGGGCTACATAACCGCCGTTATCCCACCAGGCCGGCCACATCCTCCGGCGTCAGCCGCCGGTGGAGACCCAGGCTCAGGCCCCAGCCCAGGAACCGGGCCATAAGGGCCACCTGGGCGTCGATATCCCGGGGGCTGACCACCAGGCCGGAGGCACAGAGCGATTTGGCGCAGACGCCGTTGACGCTGTAGGCCGTGAGCGTATCCCGGAGCAGGGTGCCGGCGTCGGCCACCGTGGGCGCGCCCACGGCGATGACCGGCACGCCCAGGGTCTCCCGGCTGAGTCCGGCCCGCCGGTTGCCCACGCCCGCGCCGGGGGTGATGCCGGTGTCGGTGAGCTGGACGGTGGTGCAGATCCGCTCCACCCGCCGGGCGGCCAGGGCGTCCACCGCCACGACGTACTTGGGCGCGGCCCGCTCGATCACAGCCCGGAGCACCTCGGCGCTCTCCAGCCCCGTGGTACCCAGGACGCCCGGCGCGATGGCGCTGACGGGGCGAAGCTGGGGAAAGCCCCGGCCCAGGTGCCGCGTCACCACCAGATGCTCCAGGGCTTTGGGGCCCAGGGCGTCGGGCGTCACGGCCATGTTCCCCAGTCCCGCCACCAGCACGGGCCCGTGCCCCGGCAGCAGCGCGGCCAGCGCCCGCCCCAGGGCTGCCGCCGCTGTCGCAAAATCCCGGGGCTTGCGCAGCTGGGCCCGGGAGAACTCCAGGGTCACATAGGTCCCCACCGGCTTGCCCAGAGCCCGCGCCCCCCGGTCGTCCAGCACCTCCACCACCGTGGTGGTCACGCCCCGCCGCCGCGTCTCCCGGGCCCGGACGCCCTGGAGCTGGGTGGTTTCTCCGGCCTCCCGGCACAGCTCGTGGGCCTCCAGCGCCAAATCCGTGCGAATGTCCATGCTGATCCCGCCTTTCTGCCGGTAGTGTCTCCCCAGCAGGGCCGTTTATTCGGATTTTTTTGAAAAACAGAAAAAATCCACTTGATTTTACGGGGGACATTCGCTATAATATGTTTCTGCATGAGACTGACATGTCCCAGCACATGTAACGCTATTGGAGGAGGTGTAACGATGCCCAACATTAAGTCTGCGAAGAAGAGAGTCCTGCTGACCAAGGTCCAGAACGAGAAGAACAAGGCTGCCAAGTCCGTTCTCAAGACCACGCTGAAGAAGTTCGACGCTGCGCTGGCAGAAGGCAACCGCGATCAGGCCGATAGCGCTTACAAGGCTGCCGTCAAGACCATTGACGAGTCTGTCAAGAAGGGAATTCTGCACAAGAATAATGCCGCCCGCAAGAAGAGCAGCATCACCCTGAAACTGAACCACATGGCGTAATCGTCTGACAGCCCACCGCGATGCGGTGGGTTTTGTTTTTTCTCAGAATACCGGTGCGGCGTGACGAAACGATCTTCGTCACGCCGCACCGGCTGTTTTTAGCGGTAAGTTCCGGCGGTTACGGCAGCTGAATTTCCACCGGAACGCCGTTGACCTCGACGCCCTCCTCGGCGCGGATCAGAATGTACTTGGCCCCGCCCAGAACGCGGGTTTCGATCAGATCCTGCTTGTCCGGAGTCACGTGGATTTTCACGTCGGGCGTCAGGATCTCCAGCCGCTGGGCGTCCACCAGGTTGCCGGGGTTCAGGTCGGCATGGGCGCCGAAGGTCTCGTCGAAGTCGGCGTCGAAGGCCGCCACCTGGGCCTCGGAGAGGCCGCTGGTCTTCAGCACGTGGTTGACCTCGGGCTTGGAGATCACCAGCTGCTCCTTCTCGCCGCTCTGCTTGTGCTCCTCGATCATATCCCGCAGCTGGGCGTGGACGGACTTGACCACCTCCAGGCTGCAGGCGTGCTCCAGACTGCTGCCCAGGATGGACTGGAAGGTCTCCCGCTGCGCCGCGGCGGCCATGGGGGGCTCGGCCCCGAAGACGGCCTGGATCAGGTCCTCGTGGTTGTCGGCGATGCTGCGGCTGTAGAGCAGCGCGCCGTAGAGGTTGGTGGCACGGCTGTCAAAGGCGGGGAACAGGAAGCCCAGCTCCGGCGCGCCCACCACCCAGTCGGTTTTGCTGTTGTGGAACTCGCCCTCCTTGACCTGGAAGCTGAGATTGGACTTGGTCAGCTTCACCGGGCAGACGCAGGTCAGCAGGTACCGGTAGACCTGGTCGGATTCGCCGCCCTCCAGGGCGTCCCGGCCCTTGTGGGGCACGTCGTAATTGTCGCAGGCCAGCAGGATCACATAGTTGGTCTCCATGGTCACGGTCTCAATGATTTTCTGGCAGAACTGCTCCAGGGCCTCCTGGTCCTCCAGCTGGCTGTCCCGGAGCTTCATCAGCAGCTTGTGCTTGTCGCCCTGGGCCACCTCCTGGGTGGGGATCGACAGGTCCAGCAGATTTTTGCCCAGGCCGCCGGAGAGCGTCCGCTTCAGCACGCCCAGGAGCTTCTCCTTCTCGTCCTCCAGCATCAGTCCCACGGACTGGGAAAATCGGGCCAGAATCTCGCCGGTGTCGCTGACGTAGACGCCCGCCACCTTGGTAATATTGCTGCGGTCGGCGCGGAACCGCCGCCGGATCTCAGATACTTCTTTCTGATTCATTCGGATACTCCTTGCACCGGCTCGCGCCGGGAAATCTCCGCCGAGGCGGTAGATTGTATTATACCACGAAGCCGCCGCCAGTTCCAGGTGGATTTTTGGCAGGGATATGATATAATGGAGAAAAAACAAAGGAGAGATCCCTATGGAGCTTCAATCCCGCCCCTTCGGCGTCACCCGGGACGGCCAGGCCGTCACCTGCTATACCCTCGTCTCCGACAACGGCTGCACCGCCGAAATTCTCGATTACGGCGCAACCATCCGCGCCATCACCGTGCCTGACCGCGACGGCCGGGCTGTGGACGTGGCCCTGGGCTACGATACGCTGGCTGAGTACCAGGAAAACAGCGGCTCCATGGGCGCGACCGTGGGCCGGTTTGCCAACCGCATTGCCAAGGGCCGGTTTACGCTGAACGGCGTGGAGTACCAGCTGGCCGTGAACAACGGACCCAACCACCTCCACGGCGGCCTGCTGGGCTTTGAGCGCCAGGTGTGGCAGGCCGAGGAGACCGCCGAGGGTCTGCGGTTTACCCTGGTCTCGCCCGACGGGCAGGACGGCTATCCCGGCGCCATGACCGTCTCGGTGACCTTCTCCTGGGCGGGCAGCGCCCTGACGCTCCGCTACCGGGCTGTCTCCGACAAGGATACCGTGCTCAACCTGACCAACCACTGCTATTTCAATCTGGACGGCCAGGGCAAGATCCTCGACCACACCCTGACCGTGGCCGCCGAGACCTTCAACGAGGGCGACCCCGACTGCCTGCCCACCGGACGCCTGCTGCCGGTGGCGGGAACCGCCATGGATTTCCGGACGCCCCGGCCCATCGGCGAGGCCGTGGACAGCGACGAGGCCTGCGTCAAGCTCTCCGGGGGCTATGACTCCAATTTCGTTCTCAGCGGCAGTCCTGCCGCCGTGCTCCGCAGCGGCAAGAGCGGCATTGTCATGACGGTCACCACCGACCAGCCCGGCGTGCAGGTCTATTCCTCCAACTTTCTCACCGACCGCAAGGGCAAGAACGGCGCCAGCTACGGCCTGCGCAGCGGCCTGTGCCTGGAGACCCAGCACTTCCCCGACGCCATTCACCATCCCGAGTGGCCCAGCTGCATCCTCAAAGCCGGGGACACCTTCGAGAGCTATACCACCTTCGCCTTCTCGGCGGAGTAACCCCCAACGGGCGGCCGCGTGCCGCCCGTTTCCCGTATTACGCCAAGCCCGCCATTGATCCTTTCGTAGGGGCGGGCTTTATGCCCGCCCGTGCCGCACCGCCGGAACCACCGGGCCTGCGGTCATCGCGACCGGGCCATGGCGGCATGTGGGCATGCCGCCCTACGGGGTTCGGCGGGGGTGCGGCGGGAAACGCAACCCTGTCCGGGCGGCCATAAAGGCCGCCCCTACGGCGTACCAACGGCCTGGTTCGTAGGGCGGGGTGCCCACACCCCGCCAAACTGCACCGCCGGAACCACCAGGTTTGCAATCGACGCTGTATTGCCATCGATCCTCTCGTAGGGGCGGGCTTCATGCCCGCCCGTGCCGCACCGCCGGGATCAACCGGTCCCCGGTCATCGCGGCCCGGTGATGGCGGCATGTGGGCATGCCGCCCTACGGCGTTCGGCGGGGGTGCGGCGGGAATTGGGGTGTATGCGCACCCGCTATCCCGCCGCCAGGAGCAGGGCCAGGATGGGAAGATTTTCCCGCACCAATTCCGGCAGGTCCGATATGGGCAGGGGCGTCTCGCCCCGGCCTGCCTCGATGGTGTAGCCCGGACGGTGGAAGGCGTCCATAAACCAATCCCGCAGACCGGCATTGGCGCTCTCCGGGGCCGGGTTCGTCAGGACATAGCCTGAGGCCGCGGCCATGCGCTGGGCCAGCGCCTCGTCGGGCATGACGCCCCGGTGGTCGGCGGCGTAGATCTCCCCGCCTTGGGTGTGCCAGGCGGCTATGGCATGGGGCGCGAACCGGCGAATGAAATCGCTCAGGGCGCGGGTCTCCGGCTGGTCCAGAGGCGCGTCGCCGGGATAGTCCTTCGGCCCCGGGGCCGTGACCCCCGCCGCGGCCTTGATTGTTTTCGCCGCCTCCCACCGCGCCGGATAGTTCAAATTCAAATCCACGCCGGACCCGTTGGCCTTCCAGCCTTTGGGCAGCGGGACCTGGGGCTGGCTGACGCCCAGGGCGGTCATTCTGGCCCGCTCCGGCTCCGTCCCCAGCCCCAGCGCCAGATCGGCGCCGTCCGGGTTCACCAGAGGAACCAGGCACAGGGTCGTTCGCCGGAACAGGCCCCGGGCCGGAAAGCCGCCGAAGGCCCCCTCCTCCCGCACCGCCGTCAGATATTCCTCCAGCAGCTTCCACAGCAGGAGGCCCGTGATCCATTCGCTGCCGTGATGGCCGCCGGTGACCAGAATTCGCCGCGGCCCGGTGCCGATCCGCAGCGCCCAGATGTGCCGCCCGCCGGCCGTGACGGCCAGCGTTTCCGAGGTCAGCCACCGGCAGCGGGCGTGCAGTCCCTCCAGAAATACCGCCTCCAGCGCGCTTTCATAGGGCGCGTCCCAGTCCACCACCGGACAGGGCAGCGGGACCCGGATGATCTGTCCCGGCACCGGTCCGCCGGCAGGCAGGCCGCAGTTCCCCGCCCAGATGGCTTGAATCGTCGTGTTATAGGTCTGCGCGACCTGGTACAGCGTCTCCCGCGGCCCCATTCGGTGGCAGCGGTAGCCGACCAGATAGTCCCACAGAGCCCGGCTGGTGACAAGATCGGCCTCGCCTGTCTCCGGCAGACCGTAGCTTCTCTGAAATTCCGCCAGGGTCCTCGCCCCGGTCTTTTTTAGGGCATAGTCTGTCCATCGCAATGTGCATCCCCTCCGGTATAGCTTACGCGGCGGTCTCCCATAATAGAACGGGGCTGTCTCAAAATAGAGGCAGCCCCGGGATCAGGTTCCGCTTCGCACCGGGGGCCGACGGTTCCCCTACGGAGTGTGTTCGGCGATGGGGTATCCGACGCGGCGGTGCGCACGGGCGGATATTCAATCCGCCCCTACATGCACCCGCTGCCGTTTCCCGTCGTAGGGGCGGCTATCAGCCGCCCGGAACCGGGTTCCGCTTCGCGCTGGGGTTCGATGGTTCCCCTACGGAGTGCGTTCGGCGAGGGTGCATCCGACGCGGCGATGCGCACGGGGCTGTCTGAATGAGACAGCCCCATTCCATTTATATGGAAGAAGGGAGCGCTTAGGATTGCGCCTGGAGATACTCCTCCAGGCAGACGCCCTGCTCGTGGATGGCCTGGGCGGCCTCCTTGCCGACATAGCGGTAGTGCCACTCCTCGTTGGCTACGCCGGTCAGCGCCTGCTTCTCCGCCGGATAGCGGAAAATAAAGCCGTATTCCCAGCTGTGCTCCTGGAGCCAGGGGTAGATGGCGTAGACCGCGCCGTTGATGTCCACGGCCAGCCCCAGCTGGTGCTCGCTGGTTCCCGGCAGGGCGACCCACTGCTCGGTCTGCGCGACGGCTTCCTCCTGAGAATAGCCCTGGTCCAGATAGGACTGGAGCTTCTCGTCATAGATGCTCTGCTGCTTCTCCTGGGTCCGGTAGCCCGCGACCACGATGGGACCCAGCTCGGCCTCGGTGGCGGCGTTCAGCAGCTCCATCAGCGCGTCGTAGATCCGGGCGTCCACCTGCTGGCCGCCGGGGACCTCCGCCAACTGGATTTCATAGTCCTCGGGCAGCGGATTCCAGCGATTCACCAGCCGCAGATTCCATTGGCCGTCGTCTTCCTCCAACGTACCGGCCTCCTCCTCCGGCGTATCCGCCGCATTGTCTTCCGCCGGTGTATCGGGCTCGTCGGGCTCGTCTATCTCGTCCGACACAGCCGGTTCCGCGGGCTCGTCGGCCTCGACCGGCGGCTCCGCGGGCTGATTCTCCCCGGTCTCCGCCGGGGGAGCCGGCTGAACCAGGTCGCCGAGGCCCCAGCGTACGGCCCCGATGCAGGCCGCGAGCAGCACCGCTATCAACAGCAGCGCCGGCCAAATCCGCGCCCGCCGGGGCTTGTGTCCGTTTGCAGCCATTGTATTTCCTCCTTTTTCCGGTCAAAACCGGGAATTGCAGGACCATTTTACTACAACCGGGGGTGGATTTTCCACCCCTTTTTTGTAAGGCAGCACCGCACAATTTGGCAAGAGCATTCGGCCAAAGATTTTGCCTCATACGAAAGTTATAAAAGGGCGGGAATACTGTATGTATTTCCCCCTTTTATAACTGCACGGATGGGGCAAAAGATTGG
>DVFN01000080.1 GCA_018713205.1 Candidatus Avoscillospira stercorigallinarum
CAGCGTGTCGAAAAAGTCTTTTCGCCACGCTGTGCGTATTTTTAAACTTTCTAAAAAGTTTAAAAATACGTGTCGATTGAACGCGAAGGGGGCTTTTTGCCCCCTTCACACTTCCCCCGCTGCTCTGTCACGGACATCTTCAGCGAGGTTTTTCGACAGTCTGTGCCCGGCGGCTTCCCTGCCGGGCTCTTTTTGTAAGGAGGTGCAGCCATGACTCTGGGAGAAAAGCTGGCGGCGGCACGGCAGGCCAAGGGGCTGACCCAGGCCCAGGCGGCCGGGGATGTCATTACCCGGAACATGCTCTCCCTGCTGGAGCATGACCAGGCCGAGCCGTCCCTGAGCACCCTGCGGCATCTGGCCCGGACGCTGGAGGTGCCGCTTTCTTGGCTGCTGGACGGCGGCGGCGAAGCCCTGGAGGCCGCCCGGACCGCCTTCCTGGCCGGGGATTGGAAGCGCTGCCTGGACATTTTGGCTGCTGAGACTACCCCGCTGACCGAGGAGGGCCAGCTTCTGCGGCTGCGGGCGGCACTGCAGGCCGCCCGGGAGGCCCTGGAGCGGGGCGACCCGGAGGCAGGAGCCCCGCTGCTGGATCAGGCCGAAGGCTGGCTGCCCGCCACGGCCTACGCCACCCCCTGGGAAGCGGCGGAGCTGGCGCGGCTGCGGCTCCGGCTGGCCCTGGACCGGGGCCTCACGCCGGAGGATCAGCGGGCCTGGGAGGCCTCTGCCGCCCCGGCGGAAGCGGCGCGGCAGCTGCTGCTGGCCCGGTGCGCCCTGGCCCAGGGCAAGCTCCGGGAGGCTTCCCAGGCGCTGCGCCGGTCCGACGGAGCGCCGGAAGCGGAGCGGGCCCTGCTCCAGGGCCTGCTGGAGGCCGCCTGGGGCCATCCCCGGGAGGCAGCCGCCCATCTGACCCGGGCCGAGGCCGGCGACTTGACCCTGCCCGACCGCCGCCGCTGCCTGGAGGCCCTGGAGCAGAGCGCCCTGGCCCTGGAGGATTACCAGCTGGCCTACACCTGCGCCGCCAAAGCCCGGTCGCTGGGCTCCACGGCGGATGGCCCCTCCACTATGCCCCGGTGACGGCGCCCCACTGAAAGGAGCGATCCCATGGAAGACATGATAATTCGACCGGCCCAGACGGGCGACGCAGACACGCTGGCCCGCATCCAAACCGCTTCCTGGCGCGACGGTTTCCGGGGCATTCTCGATCCGGCGGTTTTGGCCGCCCACACCGATCTGTCCCGGGTGACGGCCATGTATCGCCGGGTGCTGCAAAATCCCGCCATCCGTGTCAACATGGGTCTGGTAGCGGAAACGCCCCATTGTCTCGCCGCCTGGAGCGTCAATCGGGACGGCTTGGCCGAGGACATTGCGGAACTGATCTGCATTCACAGCCTGTCCCGCCGCTGGCGGCAGGGCTACGGTTCCGCGATGATGGCCCATGTGTTGGCGGAGATGGGCGCGGCGGGGTTCCGGGAGGCCGTTCTCTGGGTCTTCGAGGAAAATCACCGCGCCAGAGCCTTCTACGAAGCGCTGGGATTTTCGGCAGAAGCCGCCCTGCGGAACAATCTTAGCGCCCGGGAAATCCGGTACCGGAAACGGCTGTCATGACCATAAAAACCCGGCTCCTCCCAGATAAATTGGGAAGAGCCGGTTTTTGGACTGTTGCAGCGGCGCTGGGGCCGGGTCAGGAGAACAGGCTGCCGTTGAGGATATTGTCCAAATGGTCCTCATCCAGCCAGTCGTCGTCCATGGGGTCCTCGGGCAGCTCGGGCAGCTCCGGCTCCTCCGGTTCCTCGGGCTCCTCGGGCTCCTCGGGGCCGACGATATACTTGGCGTCATACTTGGCGTACTCGCTGATATCGCATTTTTCCTGCTTGATAAATTTGCCGTCTAGATCGTAGTAATTCTTATAGCTCCAGTAGACGTAGCCGGTATGGGGCTGCTGAATCTGCTCCCGGTAGCCCACGGGCTTGGTCTCATCGAGAATCTCGATTTCCTCATAGGGGATGGTGGAGACGCACTCGGAGGTCATCTGGACGGTGTAATCGTGCTCGTTGGTGCCCACCAGCTGAATGCGGACATAGCCGTCGGAGGCCTCGGCCTTAATCATCAGCGGGGTGGAGTTGTCGTTCTTGAACTTGAAGTCCAGGGCGCCCCAGTAGACCGTGGCGTCGCAGCCCTCCTTGACGTAGGAGACCACATACATATGCGGTTCCCGCTCCACGATCTGGAGATCGGCCATCAGGGCGCAGTAGTAAATCGTGGACGCCACCTGACAGATGCCGCCGCCCACCTCGGACTCGCTGGAGCCGCCGTCGGCATAGATGATGCCCTCCTTATAGCCCTTCTCGGCGGTGCGCTCACCGACGGTCCCATTGAAGGAGAAGACCTCGCCGGGCTGGAGCACCGTGCCGTCGATTTCCTCGCAGGCCAGCACCAGATTGGTGGTACGGTTGGGATTATAGGGATAGGGGCTGTTGAAGGACGCCAGGACATCGGGGAAGTAGGTCTCCATATAGGCGTCGGCGGTGACCTCCGGCTTCATGACCTCCAGGGGGATCTCGATGACGGAGCCCTCCTCGGCCAGGGCCAGCTGCTGGTTGGCGGCGGCCAGATCGAAGCCGTAGCCCACGACCTCTTTGACGACCTCCTTGGTCTCGTTGTCATAGTAGGCATCCTGGGCCGGGGTACAGTATTCGTTGTAATAGGCCCCCAGGTCCACGATGTCATAGGGCGTCAGGTCGTAGTTGAAGGTGATATCGGAGAGGTCGCCCGAATGGTACGCCTCGAGGACCTTCTCATAGAGCCCGTCCGCGTCCAGACTGCGGCCGGTGTAGCCCAGCTGAATCCGGATGACCTCGTTTTCCTCATCCATGGTGATCTCCGACTGGACCACCTCCCGCTCCACGTCCTGAGCGGTCTTGTCGATGAGCTCGCGGATATACGTGGTGTCTACCTGGAGAAAATCCTCCAGGTCCAGCAGATAGGCGGAATTCTTGCAGTCGAGGTATGTGCCGATGACCCGGAACACGCCGCCGTCCTTGCCGTAGGCCACGGCGGCCTCTACCATGGCGGCCGTGTCCATGGGAGAATTGGCCATCTCAGGATCGAAGACCAGCTTGCGATCCGGCAGCTGGACCGTCAGAGTACGGGTGGCGTGGGTAGCAGCCAAGCTGCTCTCCACAGCCTCCAACGCCTCCTCCGTCTCCATGCCCCCGATATTGACGCCGGACACGCAGACATTGGGGAAGACCTTGTGGCTATTCTTGAGGCTCAGCCCCCAAATCAAAACACCGAGAAATACCGCAAGGGCCACGGCCACCACAGCAATTCCGGCGATCATCCAGCGCTTGTTCTTTTGAAATATGCGGATTTGAATAGGGATCCCTCCTTTTGGGAATATGAGGCGGCGCACTGCCTCTTATCCAGTATAGCCGAAGATACACCTTCGATGCAACAACATTTCCGCGACATTTTTGTTTCCGTTTGTAATCAGCCTTCCGGGCCCTGGGGTTGACGCCGCCGGAAAAAGCTTCTATACTATACTATATTTATTTTCTGCCGTAACTACGGCTTTTGGAGGCCATGATATTGAAGCAAACTCCCTCGAAAGACGTCTCTGCCCAGCTGGCCGCCGCGCCGGTGACGCCGCTGCTGCTGAAGCTGGCCATTCCCACCATTCTGGCCCAACTGGTCAACCTGCTCTATAACATCGTGGACCGGATCTACATCGGCCACATGCCCGTGGTAGGCGATATCGCCCTCACCGGCGTAGGCATCTGCTTTCCGGTCATTTATCTGCTCTCCGCCTTCGCAGCCCTGATCGGACAGGGCGGTGCACCCCGGGCTGCCATCGCCATGGGCAGGGGCGACAACAACGAGGCCGAGCGCATCCTAGGCACCTGCTTCACCAGCCTGATCGTCACGGCGCTGCTCCTCACCGCCGCCTTCCAGCTCTGGGGCGAGGATCTGCTGTGGCTCTTTGGCGCCAGCGAGGATACCATCGGCTACGCCCTGCCCTATATGCGCATCTACGCCGTCGGTTCCCTCTTCGTCATGATGGCGCTGGGGATGAACCTCTTTATCACCACCCAGGGCTATACCACCTTCAGCATGATTACCGTGGTCCTGGGCGCTGCGCTGAATATTATCCTGGACCCGGTATTCATCTATGCCTTTGACATGGGCGTAGCCGGCGCTGCCTGGGCCACCATTCTCTCCCAGGCCGTGTCCGCCGCCTTCGCCGTGGCATTCTTCTTCGGCAAGCGGACCAAGCTCCGGCTGAAACGGGCCTATCTCCTGCCCTCTCTCAAGCTGCTGGGGCCCATTCTGGCCCTGGGTCTGGCTCCCTTCGTCATGCAGAGTACGGAAGCCATTCTCAATGTGGCCTTCAACTCCTCCCTGCAAAAGTACGGCGGCGACGTGCCCGTGGGCTGCATGACCGTCTCGGCCACGATTATGCAGATGTTCTGGCTCCCCAGCCAAGGCATCGGACAGGGCGCGCAGCCCATTCTCAGCTATAACTTCGGCGCTGGGAATATGGAGCGCGTCCGCAAGGCCTTCACCACCATGCTGGTGGTCTCGGCCGTCTTTATCTGCGCCGGGTGGGCGGCGGTGATGCTCTTCCCCACCTTCTTCATCCGGATTTTCAACGACTCTCCCGCTCTCTTGGAGATGGGCTCCTGGACCCTGCGGGTCTATCTGGCCACCTTCTTCCTGATGTCCATTCAGATGTCGATTCAGCAGGTCTTCGTCTCCCTGGGCCGGGCCAGAAGCGCCGTCTTTGTAGCCTGCGTCCGAAAGGTCATCCTGCTGATCCCCCTGATCTATATTCTGCCCCATTTCTTTGAGGACAAGGTCTTCGCTGTTTTCCTGGCCGAGCCGGTGTCCGATTTCCTGTCGGTGCTGACGGCAACGGTCTTCTTCTTCGCGACCATGCGAAAGACCCTCTGGCCCAAGTCCGAACAAAAGGAGCATGCGCAATGAAAACCGCGATTATTACCGGCGCGTCCTCCGGCCTCGGCCGGGAGTTCGTCCGCCAAATTCAAGCACAGTTCCCTGACATCGGCTGCTATTGGCTCATCGCCCGCCGGACCGACCGGCTCCAGGCGCTGGCTGAGCAGCTGCCAGGCATTTCCGTCAAGACCATCTCCCTGGACCTGACCTCGGGCGCGGCCTTCACCGAGCTGGAGGCGCTGCTGGGGCAGGAGCAGCCCCAGGTCTCGCTGCTCATCAACTGCGCCGGCTGCGGCATCCTGGGCGACTTTATCGAGGGAAAGCTGGATGAGCAGCTGCGGATGGTGGACCTCAATATCCGCGCTCTGACCGCCGTCACCCGACTGGTGCTGCCCTACATAGCCCAGGGCGGGCGAATCATCAACATCTCCTCCATCGCCTCCTTTGTGCCCAACGCCCGCATGAGCGTCTACAGCGCCTCCAAGGCCTATGTGAGCTTCCTCTCCCGGGGCCTCTACGAGGAGCTCAAGCCCCGGGGCATCACCGTCACCGCCGTCTGTCCCGGCCCCATGGCCACGGAGTTCCTCTCCGTGGGCCGGATCTCCGGCAATTCCAAGACCTTCGACCGGCTTCCCTACTGCGACCCTGTCAAGGTCGTCCGCGGCGCGCTGCGGGCTTCAAAGGCCCGCCGGGCCGTCTACACGCCCCGAGGCTTCTACAAGTTCTACCGCGTCCTTTCCGGCCTGGTCCCCCACGCCATCCTGGTCCACGCCGCCAAGACATAAAACCGCCCCGCTCGCTTTCTCCGCGAGCGGGGCATTGCTGTCCCCGGATGGGGGAAGCGGGAAGCCTGCCGCGACCCCCGCGCCCACATAGAGCGCTGCCGTGGCAATCAGAATGCAGACGCAGGCAAAAAAATACCCCGTCCCCGGAGGGACGAGGTAAATACGCAGCACGGCCGCCCTCTGTGAGATCCCTCGTACTCTGTCCGGAGCACGCCGGGTTCTCTCACAGGCTGGAGCCGGTCTGAAAATACTTCTTGGTCAGCTTCACCGTGACGCCGGACAGGAGCAGCAGGCCGATCAGGTTGGGAATGGCCATCATGCCGTTGAGGGTGTCGGCGATGCTCCACATCAAATTCAGGGTGGTGGTATCCTCCAGGAAATTGCTGGAGGAGGAGATGGCGCCCACGCACAGCAGGGCCAGGAAGGCCGCCTTGTAGAGATACCGCACAGCCTTGCTGTTCCGGGTCAGATAGCCCCAGCAGGTCTCACCGTAATACTCCCAGCCCAGGATGGTGGACAGGGCGAAGAGGATCAGCGCCACCCGAATAAAATGTCCGCCCCAGACGCTGCCGGTGAGACTCTCCACGGCTTTTGCCGTCAGAGCGCCGCCGGTCAGGGACCCGGTGTAGAGGCCGGACAGCAGCACCACCAGGCCCGTAATGGTGCAGACGATGATGGTGTCCACAAAGACTTCGAAGACGCCCCAGAGGCCCTGCCGCACCGGGTCCTTGGTGGAGGACGCCGCATGGGCGATGGGCGCGGAGCCCAGACCGGCTTCATTGGAGAAGACGCCCCGGGCGAAGCCGTTCTGCATGGCCAGCAGGATGGCATAGCCGAAAATACCGCCGCCGACGGCCTCGAAGCTGAAGGCGCTGGCGAAGATATTCCGAAATACCGCGGGCACGTCTCCGGCATGGAAGACAATGACCGTCACGCCGATCACGATATAGAACAGAGCCATAAAGGGCACCAGGTAGCTGGTAACGGTGCTGATCCGCTTCATGCCGCCGAAGACCACCACGCCCACCAGCACCACCAGCACAATCCCGGTAATCAGAGATGAGTCAAAGCCCGTGCCGGTGAGATGATTGACCGCCACAGAAATCTCCGCCGCCTGGGTAGCGTTGCCGATGCCGAAGGAGGCCAGGCCGCCCAGCAGGGCGAACAGCACCGCCAGCCACTTCATATGAAGGCCCTTTTCGATGTAATACATGGGGCCGCCGTAGTGGGTGCCGTCAGGCCCCACCTGGCGGTAGTGGACCGCCAGGACAATCTCAGCGTACTTGGTGCACATGCCAAAGAAAGCCGACACCCACATCCAGAAAATCGCGCCGGGACCTCCGGCCACAATGGCGCCCGCTACGCCGGCCACGTTGCCCACGCCGATGGTACTGCCCAGGGCGGTGGACACGGCCTGGAAGGGCGTCACATTGGTTCCGTCGGACCGGTGGGCGTCAGTCTCTCCCTTTTTGAACAAGGTGGCAATGGTGTTGCGCCAGATATAGCCGAACTTGGTCGCCTGGATGAAGCCGCACCGGACCGAGAAAAACACGCCCGTCCCCAACAGTAACAAGAGCATAATGGGTCCCCAGACCACCCCGTGTACTGCATTGTTAATGTCTTCAATCCATTTCATCATGTTACTCCCTCTCCATTCGCCTCATTGGATGCCATTGAACAGCCCCAGGGACTGGAGCAGCAGCACCACCAGCAGCACAGGCGTCACATATTTCACCATAATCTCATACAGTCTCTTTCGTCCAAACCGTACGCCGCCCAGGGTCACCTCGTCCACCACCGTTTTGGGCTTCACCACCCAGCCAATCAGCAGGCAGGTGGCAATGGCCACCACCGGCATCAGAAGATAATTGCTGACATAGTCGAGGATATCCAAAATCTGCGCCACAGTATCGTTGGGCAGGATCAGCTCGAAGTAAAATGCGTTGTAGCCCATGCACACCACCAGCCCCATGACCAGCGCCAGGGCCGTGGTCGCCACGGTTGCCTTCTTTCGGGAGATGCCAAACTTGTCCATGGCGCAGGAGACGATAGCCTCCATGATGGAGACGGAGGACGTCAGCGCTGCAAAGGCCACGGTCAGGAAGAACACAATACCCACGACACCGCCCACCGGGCCCATGGCGGCAAAGACCTTGGGCAGAGCCTTAAACATCAGGCTGGGGCCGGTGGCCATGCCCTCGGTGCCCATAAAAGTATATACAGCCGGGATAATCATCATGCCCGCCAAAAAGGCCACGACGGTGTCGAAAATTTCGATCTGATTGACGGACTTGACCAGGTTGGTCTCCTTCTTGACGTAGGAGCCGTAGGTAATCATAATGCCCATGGCCACACTGATGGAATAGAAGAGCTGACCCATGGCGTCCATCAGAACCGTGAAGAACCGGCCCAGCGTCATGCCGGAAAAGTCGGGGATCAGATAGATCCGGAACCCCTCCAGCCCGGTCCGGGCCGCGTCGCCCTCTCCGTGGCGCAGGGTCAGGGAGAACACGGCGATGCCGAGGATCAGAAAGAGAAGCGCCGGCATCAGCACCTTGGAAAACTTCTCGATGCCCTTCTCCACGCCCTTGTAGACGACCAGCCCTGAGGCCAGCAGGTACACCACAAACCAGACCACGGGACTGACGCCGCCGGTGATAAAGCCGTTAAAATAGCCGTCTACCGCGGCAGCTGCGCCCTGCCCGGTGAGATATACGGAGAGATACTTCAGCACCCAGCCGCCAATGACGCTGTAATAGGGCAAAATCAGCACCGGGATCACGCTGGCCACCACGCCAATCCAGCCCCACTTGGGGTGGAGCCGCTGATAAGCAGTCAAGGGGCTCTGCTGTGTTTTGCGGCCAATGGCAATCTCCGTGGTCAGCAGCGTAAAGCCAAAAGTAAGCGCCAGGACCAAATAGCACAGCAGAAACAAGCCGCCGCCGTCCTTGGCTGCCAGATAAGGAAACCGCCAGATATTACCCAAGCCCACTGCGCTGCCCGCCGCCGCCAGGACAAATCCCAGCGATCCGGTAAAGGAGCCGCGCTTTTGCTTTTTCTCCATCTCTAATTCCTCCCATTTGATACCAATGGACGCCGGACAGGCTCAGCCCGCCGACGCCATACTTTGATAGTATACGAAGAAATCCGGTATCTTTCAAGTCAAACTTAGGGCATCACCGCACAATTGTGTCTGCGGCCTTCGCCCAATCTTTTGCCCCATCCGTGCAGTTATAAAAGGGGGAAATACATACAGTATTCCCGCCCTTTTATAACTTTCGTATGAGGCAAAATCTTT
>DVFN01000081.1 GCA_018713205.1 Candidatus Avoscillospira stercorigallinarum
CCCAATCTTTTGCCCCATCCGTGCAGTTATAAAAGGGGGAAATACATACAGTATTCCCGCCCTTTTATAACTTTCGTATGAGGCAAAATCTTTGGCCGAATGCTCTTGCCAAATTGTGCGGTGCTGCCTTAAGGCGAAGTAAAATTACTTCAGCTCGGCCTCGGCGCCGGCTTCCTTCAGATCGTTGACGATCTTCTCGGCGTCTTCCTTGGAGATGCCCTCCTTCAGGGTCTTGGGAGCGTTGTCGACGATCTCCTTGGCTTCCTTCAGGCCCAGGCCGGTCAGGGCGCGGACAACCTTGATGACGGCGATCTTGTTGGCGCCGGCGGCCTTCAGGACGACGTCGAACTCGGTCTTCTCTTCCTCAGCGGGAGCAGCGCCGGCGGCGGGAGCAGCAACAGCGGCGGCAGCGGCGGAGACACCGAACTCGTCCTCGAGGGCGTGAACCAGCTCAGCCAGCTCCAGCACGGTCAGGGTCTTGACTTCTTCAATCATAGCAGTGATCTTTTCGGATGCCATTGTAAGTTACCTCCAATTATCGTTATAATAGTAGTGTGAGATTAAGCCTCGGCGGCCTCTTCGGCAGCGGGGGCGCCGCCCTTGGCCTGGCAGATCTGATCCAGAACCACGGCCAGGCTGGTGATGGGGGCCAGGAAGGTACCCAGAACCTGGGCAATGAGGGCGTTCTTGCTGGGCAGTTCGCCGAAAGCCTTCAGCTCGTCCACAGACAGGACCTTGCCTTCAACCAGGCCGCCCTTGATCTTGACGACGTCCTTGTTCTTCTTGGCAAACTCGCAGACGATGCGGGCAGGGGCGATGGGGTCGCCGGTGGTGCAGGCCAGGGAAGTAGTGCCGTTCAGGAGCTCATCGAACTCGGTGTAGCCGGCCTTGTTGGCGGCGAACCGGGTCAGGGTGTTCTTGACAACGGTGTATTCTACTTCGGCGGCACGGAACTGGTTCCGCAGCTCGGTATCCTGGGCGACGGTGATACCCTTGTAATCCACGAAGACGGCGGCGGTAGCACCGCTGAGCTTCTCGGCCAGGGCATCGACGGTAGCCTTCTTGCTTTCCAAAACCTTTGCGTTGGGCATGAGATGTGTCACCTCCGAGAAAGATAAAATGTCCTCCTGCCGGAAGACAGGAGGACACAAAATGATCGTCATTTCGCGGTACCTCGGCAGGATGGGAAACCCATTACGGCAGAATGCCTCCTGCTGTCTCTGGCAGCTTTGTTATTATAGCATACTCTTCCCGGTTGTCAAGGGGGAATTACGGTTTATTCGCCAATTTTTCCAACAGGGCCGCGGCGTACCGGTAGCGCTGGAGATAGGCCATGGTCTCGTCGCTGAAGCTGAAGCGCTTCTGCACGGCGGCGGCAACGGCCGGCTGCGTCTGGCTTTGGCCCAGGGCCTTTTCCACATCGGCGCGGAACTGGTCCATGGTCTTTCCAAACCGGCGGAACCAGTGGTCCGGGTCGCCGTGGTTGGAGGCATAGCCGTCCCGGTAGCTCTCGGCGTGGGACCGGATGGCTGTGACTGGGATGGAGAATTTCCGGCAAAGATCGGCGCAGAGGTCTGCGGCGGTATCCCAGGCCGTCTCCAGATAGGCCGGGTCCTCCATGCCGTCCTCGCAGATTTCAAATTGAATATGGCTGGCGTTATAGCTCCCCTTGGGCCCGCTGCCGCAGCCCCAGCAGCGGACGTCCCAGGGCAGGGTCTGCACCGCGGCCACCGTACCGTCCGAGCGCCGGCCCACAAAGCCGTGGACGCAGACCGCCGGAGAAACGGGCCGGTTCCAGTCGTTGCCGCCGGTATTGACGCCCAGCAGGGAAAGCAGCTCCTGCCGCGTCAGCGCCTTGGGGTCCGGCAGCAGCCGGGCCATGCCCTGGGTCTGGGCGGCGTGGGGCTGGACGTAGCGCTTGAGGGTGGGGTTATTGGCCCCGGTGGAGTGGACCACGATGCCCCGGGGCGTCAGAGCCCGCCCGGCCAGCAGGCAGGGGTTTTTCTCCAGCAGGCACTGGTAGAGCGTCATGGCTGCACCTCCGGCAGGCCGCCGAGGGACGTCAGCACCGACACCAGCCCGGCCATCCCCGCCACCATACCCACGGCCCGCCCGTCCACGGTATAGAAGGCTGCCCCGGTGCCCAGCGCCGCCAAGGCGCTCTGGCCCATGGTCCGCAGCGCCCGAATTCCCGCGGCCCGCAGCCAGGACTTCCAATAGGCTTTGTTCAAGGTTCATCCCTCCCGGCCATTCTATGCCGCCGGAACCGCAGCTGCCAGACGGAAACTTGCACAAAAATTCGAACGGCATTCTCTGGGATTTTATACGGGATATTCCGGGGAAAACCTTGACGGAACGGGCAATATACAGTATGATATTCGGAGAAAATCCGGAAACGCCGCCGGCGGCCCGGAAACGAGAGGAAGGATGTTCGATGATGGCGAATTATGGATTGCCGCAGCAGGCGCTTTCTCCTCGGGACTCGGGTCAGGGCCAGGTGTTTTCCATAGGTGTGGTTTTTCCGAAGACCGGCGGTTCCGTCCTTGTACGGGATCGGGATTCGGGAAAGCCACTTTTTTTCTATTCCCCGGAAAGGACGTGACCCCATGAAAAAGCGATATTTGATTTTGGAGGACGGCACGATTTTCCAGGGCTGGGCCTTCGGCGCCGACGAGACCGTCATCGGCGAGCTGGTCTTCACCACCAATATGGTGGGCTATGTGGAGACCCTGACCGATCCCAGCTACTATGGCCAGATCATTCTCCAGACCTTCCCCCTGATCGGCAACTACGGCATCATGGAGGAGGATTTTGAAGGAACGCCCCGGCTCTTCGGCTACGTGGTCAAGGAGTGGTGCCCCACGCCCAGCAACTTCCGCTGCCAGTACACCGTGGACGATTTCCTGAAAAAGCACCACATTCCCGGCCTCTGGGGCGTAGACACCCGGGAGCTCACCACCCGCATCCGGGAATACGGCGTGGTCAACGCCATGATCTCCGACACCATTCCCGAGGATTGGAGCGACATCGCCGCCTACACGGTCCATGACGCCGTGGCCAACTCCACCTGTGCCGCCCCGGAGACGTATCCCGCCCTGGGCGAGGAGAAGCACCATGTGGTGCTGGTGGACTACGGCGCCAAGCAGAATATCCTCCGGTCCCTCCAGAAGCGGGGCTGCCGGGTGACGGCGGTGCCCGCCTCCACCAGCGCCGAGGACATTCTGGCCCTGAACCCCGACGGCATTATGCTCTCCAACGGCCCCGGCGACCCGGCGGAAAACGTGGGCCCCATCGCCGAGCTCCGGAAGCTCCTGGGCAAAAAGCCCATCTTCGGCATCTGCCTGGGCCACCAGCTGCTGGCGCTGGCGGCGGGCGGCAAGACCGTCAAGCTCAAGTACGGCCATCGGGGCGGCAACCAGCCCTGCCGTCAGGTGGGCTCCCGCCACACCTTTATCACGAGCCAGAACCACGGCTACGCGGTGGTGGCCGACTCGGTGCCCGGCGGCGTGGAGCAGTTCGTCAACGCCAACGACGGCACCTGCGAGGGCATGGACTACCCGGCGCTCAACGCCTTTACGGTCCAGTTCCACCCCGAGGCCTGCTCCGGGCCCAAGGACACGGGCTTCCTGTTCCAGCGCTTTATCAATCTGATGGAGGGAAAGAGCTATGCCGCTGAATAAAGACATCAAAAAGGTACTGGTCATCGGCTCCGGCCCCATCGTCATCGGCCAGGCGGCGGAATTTGACTACGCCGGCGCCCAGGCCTGCCGGGTCCTCAAGGACGCCGGGCTGGACGTGGTGCTGGTCAACTCCAACCCCGCCACCATTATGACCGACAACGCCTTGGCCGACGAGATCTACCTGGAGCCTCTGACCGCCAAGACCATCAAGCGAATCATCGAAAAGGAAAAGCCCGACAGCATGCTGGCCGGTCTCGGCGGTCAGGTGGGTCTGACCATCGCCATGGAGCTGAGCAAGGAGGGCTTCCTGGAGTCCCACGGCGTCCGCCTGCTGGGCACCAACGCCGAGGCCATCGACAAGGCCGAGGACCGGCAGCTCTTTAAGGACACCATGGCCGCCATCGGCCAGCCCACCATCGCCTCGGACATTGCCGAGACCCTGGAGGATGCCCTGGCCGTGGCCGCGCGCATCGGCTACCCGGTCATCGTCCGGCCCGCCTTCACCCTGGGCGGCGCGGGCGGCGGCGTGGCCTACAGCGAGGAGGAACTGCGGATCATCGCCCGGACCGGCCTGGATATGTCCCCCATCACCCAAATCCTGGTGGAGCGGTATATCAAGGGCTGGAAGGAAATCGAGTTCGAGACCATGCGCGACGGCTCCGGCAACGTCATCGCCGTGTGCAGTATGGAGAACTTCGACCCCGTGGGCGTCCACACCGGCGACTCCATCGTCGTGGCCCCGGCTCTGACCCTGGCTGACAAGGAGTATCAGATGCTCCGCAAGGCGTCTCTGGACATCATCTCGGCATTGGGCATCGTCGGCGGCTGCAACTGCCAGTTCGCCCTGAACCCCGACAGCTTTGAGTACGCCGTCATCGAAGTGAACCCCCGTGTCTCCCGGTCCTCGGCCCTGGCCAGCAAGGCCACCGGCTACCCCATCGCCAAAATCACCACCAAGGTGGCCCTGGGCTACGACCTGGACGAGATCACCAACGATATCACCGGCAAGACCTGCGCCTGCTTCGAGCCCGCCGTGGACTACGTGGTGGTGAAGCTGCCCAAGTGGCCCTTCGACAAGTTCTACGGCTCCAGCCGGGAGCTGGGCACCCAGATGAAGGCCACCGGCGAGGTCATGTCCATTGCCCCCAGCTTTGAAATGGGCATTATGAAGGCCGTCCGCGGCGCGGAAATCGGCCTGGACACCCTCAACGCCAAGCCCCTCAGCGACGAGCCCCTGGAGGTCCGGCTGGGCCATCAGGACGACCGCCGCCTGTTCACCATCTTCGAGGCCCTCAAGGCCGGATGGACCGTGGACGCCATCCATGAGATCACCAAGATCGACCGGTGGTTCCTGTCCCGGCTGGAGAATCTGGCTCGGTTTGAAATGTCCATTGCCGGTACCCAGCTGGACAAGCAGACCTATATGCAGGCCAAGCGCCTGGGCTACCCCGACGGCGCTTTGGAGCGGATCACCCAGCATCCCCTGCCGCCCAAGAAGGTGGCCTACTATAAAATGGTGGACACCTGCGCCGCCGAGTTCAACGCCGCCACACCCTACTTCTACTCCACCTTCGACCAGTTCTGCGAGGCCCGGCGGTTCCGCCGCTCCGGCCGCCCGGTGGTCATGGTGCTGGGCTCCGGCCCCATCCGCATCGGCCAGGGCATCGAGTTCGACTACTCCTCGGTCCACTGCGTCTGGACGCTGAAAAAGCTGGGCTACGACGTGGTCATCGTCAACAATAACCCCGAGACCGTCTCCACCGACTACGACACCGCCGACCGCCTCTACTTTGAGCCCCTCTGCCCCGAGGATGTCATGAACATCATCGAGGTGGAGAAGCCCGTGGGCGTCGTCGTGGCCTTCGGCGGCCAGACCGCCATCAAGCTCACCGAGTTCCTGGACCGGCAGGGCGTGAAGATCCTGGGCACCAGTCAGGACTCCATCGACATGGCCGAGGACCGGGAACGGTTCGACGCCCTGCTGGAGGAATTCCACATCAGCCGCCCCAAGGGCATGGGCGTCCATACCCTGGACGAGGCGCTGGCCGCGGCGCGGAGCCTCCAGTACCCGGTGCTCCTGCGGCCCAGCTACGTCATCGGCGGCCAGAATATGGTCATCGCCCACAACGACGAGGACGTCACGGTCTATATGGAGAAGATCCTCTCCGGCGGCATTGAGAACCCCGTCCTGGTGGACAAGTATATGAGCGGCATCGAGCTGGAGGTGGACGTGATCTCCGACGGCGCGGATGTGCTGATCCCCGGTATCATGCGCCATGTGGAGCGGGCCGGCGTCCACTCCGGCGACTCCATCGCCGTCTACCCGCCCTTCGGCCTCACCGACCGGATGATCGACACCGTGGTGGACTGCTCCACCCGGCTGGCTCTGGCCATGAAGACCCAGGGTCTGGTCAACATCCAGTACCTCTTCTACGAGGGCAAGCTCTACGTCATCGAAGTGAACCCCCGGGCCTCCCGGACGGTACCCTATATCTCCAAGGTCACCGGCGTCCCCATGGTGGATCTGGCCACCCGGGTCATGATGGGCGAGGCCCTGAAGGATCTGGGCTTCGGCACCGGCCTCTACCCCACCCCGCCCTACTACTGCGTCAAGGTGCCGGTGTTCTCCTTTGAAAAGCTCACCGACGCCAACTCCCGGCTGGGCCCCGAGATGAAGTCCACCGGCGAGGTCCTGGGCCTGGGCCGCACCATGACCGAGGCCCTCTACAAGGGCCTGACCGCCTCGGGCATCACCATCGGCAACTGCCAGCCCGGCCACACCCTGGGCGCGCTGCTGTCGGTGGACGACCATGACCTGCTGGAGGTCGTGGGTCTGGCCAAGAAGCTGGACGACCTGGGTATCGCCCTCTACGCCCCGCCGGATACGGCCCACGCCATTGAAAAGCTGGGCATCCACGTCAACCGTCTCAAGTCCATCCGGGAGAGCGACCACATCTTCCGCGTGCTGGAGAGCGGCGTCATCGACCTGATCGTCTACACCGGCGATCTGCTGGTCTCCACCTACGACCACTTCCGGGCTCTGCACCGCCGGGCCATGCAGCTGTCCATCCCCTGCCTCACCTCCCTGGACACCGCCAACGCCCTGGCCGATATCATGGCCAGCCGCTACACCCAGGACAATACCGAGCTAGTGGATATCAACCATATGCGGCACGAGCGGCAGATGCTCAAGTTCTTCAAGATGGAGGGTACCGGCAACGACTATATCCTCTTCGACAACTGCGACGGGCAGATCAGCTGCCCCGAGTCCCTCTGCATCACCGAGTGCGACCGGCACTACGGCATCGGCGCCGACGGCATCGCTCTGGTGGAGCGCTCCGAGGTGGCCGACGCCAAGATGCGCATGTTCAACCGGGACGGCAGTTCCGGCGCTATGGCCGGCAACGTGATCCGCTGCGCCGCCAAGTACCTCTATGACTCCGGCGCGGTGCAGAAGGACGAGATGACGGTGGAGACGGCCTCCGGCGTCAAGCATCTGAAGCTCTATATCACCAACGGCAAGGTCAGCTCCGTGGAGGTGGACATGGGCAAGCCCAGTCTGGACCCCAAGTCCCTGCCCTGCACCATCGACGAGCCGGAGCTCATCTACTACCCCGTGACCATTGGCGGCGAGGCCTATAATATCACCTGCGTCAGCATGGGCAATCCCCACTGCGTGGTGTTCTGCGGCGCCGTCAACGACGTGGACCTGGAGCGGGTGGGCCCTCTGTTTGAGAATGCGCCCATCTTCCCCCAGCGGACCAACACTGAGTTTGTCCGGGTGGTCAACAAGACCACGCTGAAAATGCGGACCTATGAGCGCGGCAGCGGCGAGACCTTGGCCTGCGGCACCGGCGCTTGCGCCGCCGTGGTGGCCGCCGTGGAGAACGGCTACTGCGAGAAGGACCAGGATATCACCGTCCAGGTCCGGGGCGGCGACCTGGTGGTGCGCTACTCCGACGAGGGCGTCACCCTCACCGGCGGCGCACGGCTGGTCTACACCGGCGAGCTGGAATACTGAGCCTAAAACACAGAAACTGGGGGCGGCCTGTATGGCCGCCCCTTTTACGGTGTGCGCACGGCGATGGTGCATCCGACACGGCGATACGGCACAGGCGGCCATGAAGGCCGCCCCTACGGCCCCGCCTTTGGTCCTCTCGTAGGGGCGGCCTTCATGGCCGCCCGCAACCCGGTCCCGATTCCCGCCGCGCCTGCGTCGAATCCCGTAGGGCGACATGCCCACTTGCCGCCCTACAGAATTTGAAAAGCCGTGTTATAGAAACCGGGTTTTTGACCGTCTGAGACACCGGTAAACTGAACGCAGCCGCCTCCCGGGCTTTGTTCCCTGGGAGGCGGCTGTTTTGGATTTGATTTACGCCTGGCGGAACCGGGAGAGGAAGTCCCGGGTCTCCTGACGCTGGGGGTCGCCGAAGACTTGATCCGGCGCGCCCTGCTCGCAGATGACGCCCTGGTTCATATAGACCACCTGGCTGCTGACGTCCCGGGCAAAGGCCATCTCGTGGGTGACCACCAGCATGGTCATGCCCTCCCGGGCCAGCTGCTGCATGACGTTGAGGACCTCGCCGACCATTTCCGGGTCCAGGGCCGAGGTGGGCTCGTCGAAGAGCAGGACCTCGGGCTCCATGGCCAGGGCCCGGGCGATGGCCACGCGCTGCTTCTGGCCGCCGGAGATCTGCCGGGGCTTGGCCTTGATATAGGGGGCCATGCCCACCTTCTGGAGGTAGTGGAGGGCGGCGGTCCGGGCCTCCTCCCGGGATTTCTTCAGGACCTTGATCTGCCCGACCATGCAGTTCTCCAGCACGGTCATATTGTTGAACAGATTGAAGGACTGGAACACCATGCCCACGTGGGAGCGGTACTTGGTGGCGTTGAAGCCCGGGGCGGCCACGTTTTCGCCGTGGTAGAGAATCTCGCCGGAGGTGGGAGTCTCCAGCAGATTGATGCACCGCAGCAGCGTGGACTTGCCGGAGCCGGACGCGCCGATGATGGAGGTGACGTCACCCTTTTTCACGGTGAAATCGATGTCCCGGAGGACCTGGTTGGAGCCGAAGGCCTTGGAGAGGTGCTTGACCTCGAGAATGACTTCCTGCATATTACCGCTCTCCTCTCGTGCTGCCGTTGCGGTTCTTCAGACCCTGGCGCATGCGCTCGCGCTTTTCCTTTTCACGCTCGTCGAAGGGCGTTCCACGGGTGGGGTGGCGGTAGGTCCCTGCGGTCATGGTCAGGGAATCGCCCTGGACCAGCTCATAGCTGTCCGAACCGTCCAGCAGGTGCTCCAGCAGCCGCAGCAGGAAGGAGGCGATCAGCGTCATGGTCAGATAGCCGATCATCTCGATGGCCGCCGAGGGGAAATACATCAGGTTGACGCCGACGATGTTCCGGTGGGTGGCAAAGAACTCGATAAAGCCGATGACGAACATCACCGAGGTATCCTTGATGTTGATAATGAAGTTGTTGCCGATCTGGGGGATGATATTGCGGATGGCCTGGGGCAGGATGACATTGGTCATGGTCTGCACATGGCTCATGCCGATGGCCATGGCGCCCTCAGTCTGGCCGGGGTCGATGGAGATGATGCCGCCCCGGACCGACTCGGCCATATAAGCGCCGGTGTTGATGGAGACCACCAGCAGCGACGCCAGCCAGATGCCGCTGTTGCCCTTGAAGGCCACGGAGCCGTCGGAGAAATAGGGCAGGCCATAGAAAATAAACACGGCCTGGAGCACCATGGGCGTACCGCGGAAGACCTCCACATAGATCCGCACGATGGCCCGGATCACCTTGAGCACAATCCGTTTGGGCAGCGGATCATGCTTGCTGTAGGGAATGGTATTGAGAATGCCGCACACCAGACCGATGATGCAGCCAATGGCCGTGGCCGCCAGGGCCATGACAATGGTGTTGCCCATACCGGAGAGGTACGCACTCTTGTAGACGCCCCAGAGCTTCCCCACATCCTGGAACAGATCCACAAACTTGTCCATAAATTGGCTCCTTCCAATGGATTTCTGACATCACAACCGGCGCAGCCCGAATAAAAGGGAGCTGCGCCGGAAATTCGATGAAATTTAGACCTCGGGCTGGACGCTGATGGCCTCGTCCATCAGGGCATTGAAGTCGTCGGCCGTGAGATCAGCCAGAACGGCGTCAATGGCGTCCTTGAGCTCGGTGTTGCCCTTGAGGACGGAGATACCGATGTTGATCTCGCCCTCGTCCACCTCGAAGTCGTCGCCGGAGCCGGAGAAGTCCAGGACCACCAGGTCGTCATAGGTGGCGCAGGCGCCCAGGGCGGTGGGCATATCGGTGCAGATGAAGTCCACGGTGCCGGACTCCACAGCCATAATCATGGCAGGGGCGGTCTCGGCCTCGGGCATGATCTCAGCGCCGGGGATCTGCGGCAGGCAGGAGTCATACCAGATGGTGCCGGTCTGGGCGGTGCAGGTGCCGGTGAGCTCAGAGATACCCTTGGCGGAAGCCAGCGGGCTGTCGGCCTTGGTCACGCAGACGATGGAGGCGTAGAAGTAGGGGCCAGCCATATCCACCTCCTGGAGGCGGGTCTCGGTCATGGACTGGCCGGCGATGACGGCGTCAATGGTGCCGGCGGACAGGGCGGGATTCAGGCCATCCCAACCCAGGGCCATGACCTCCAGCTCCCAGCCGTAGGCCTCGCAAATGCGCTTGGCCATCATGACGTCATAGCCGTTGGCATAGCTGCCGGGGTTGTTGGCGATGGGCACCGCGCCGTTGGAGTCATCCAGCTGGGTCCAGTTATAGGGGGCGTACTGGCACTCCATGCCGACGGTCAGCACACCGTCCTCCACGCCGGAGGAAATGGTCTCTTCCTCGGCGGGATCATCAGTCTCCGCGTCGGCTTCAGCGTCAACGGTGGAATCGGTGTCGGTCGTAGTATCGGTCTCGGCGGTGGTGTCGCTGGTCTGGGTATCGGCGGTGCCACTGTCGGAGGCGCAGGCGGCCAGGCTCAGGACCATAGTCAGGGCCAGGAGCATTGCTAAAATCTTTTTCATGTCTCTCACCTTTCTTTTGGTTGCATAAAAAACCGGACCGCCTTGTCAAGCGATCCGGAAGTCATTCTGATGCAGCCGGTCTTCACAGCCGGCCCAGGGGCATTCCTCGATAGCGCTTCACAACGTCTGTGACAGTCCGAGGGATCTTCTCCCCCGGCCCAGCAGAATTCCGCCAGGCAGCGAAACTCTCCTTCGGCGGTCTCCCCTTTCCTCCCCGGCGGCTGCCTGACCATGCCGGGGGCTACTGATGAAGCCCGCGCCTCTATCTGAGCGATTCAGTTTTAGTAATCCTATCACCGGTTGGCACATCTGTCAACTGGTTTTCGATTTTTTGTGAATATTGTCGAATTTGTTCGCATATTGTCCCAAACTTCTCCGCAATGAGCCAGAGAACCGCCCGCAGCAACGCGACCCCCCGCGTCATCCCTGCGCCCCTACACGGAACGGAACCACCGAACCCCGGCGGGAATCGGGAGCCGGTCCGGGCGGCCATACAGGCCGCCCCTACAGGTGAGCCAAAAACGTGGCGTAGGGGCGGCCTAAATGGCCGCCCGTGCCGCACTCCGGCGTTGGCTGCACCTCCGGTCACCGCAGCCTCTGATCCCCTTCGGCGCTTCGCGCCACCTTGCCCTTGGCACCAAGGGGAGACTCAGAGGCCGGAACGTTCGGTGCGGCGGAGGGCAGCCAGGCCCAGGAGGATCAGCAGCGGGAATATGGCGGCGGCCAGCAGGCCAATTTTCAGATTCTCCCCCGCCGCGCCGGAGACAAAGCCGACCACGGTGGGACCGGCCGAGCAGCCCAGATCTCCGGCCAAGGCCAGCAGGGCGAAGAGCGCGGTCCCGCCCTTGGGCAGCCGGGCCGCCGCAATGGAGAAGGTACCGGGCCAGAAGACGCCCACGGCAAAGCCCGTCAGGCCGCAGCCCAGCAGGTTCCAGGCCGGCGAGCCCAGGAAGACAGCCATGGCGTAGCTGATGAGACACAGCACCGCGCAGGCGGCGATATACCGCTCCAGCCGAACCCGTCCAGTGAGCTTGGCGTGGAGCACCCGGGAGAGGCCCATCAGCACCGCGAAGAAGCAGGGGCCCGCCAAGTCGCCCACGGTCTTGGACACCCGGAGGGCCTTCTCGGCAAAGGCCGAGGCCCACTGGCTCATGGCCTGTTCCGAGGCTCCGGCGCAGACCATCAGCAGCGCCAGCACCCAGAAGAGGCCGCTCTGAAACAGGGCGGTCACCGACAGCTGCTGGCTCTCCTCCACGGTGCGGCGGATGGGCACCCGGGCGAAGGCCACGGCGTTGGCCGCCGGAAGCACCGCCCAGCCGCAGGCCACCCAGGGCCAGCAGTCCCGGCCGAACACCGCAAAGCAGGCCGTGGACAGGGCAATGACGGCTACGCAGCCCCAGCAATAGAAGGAATGCAGCAGACTCATGGCCGCGGACTTGTTTTCCGCCGGGCAGGCCTCGACGATGGGACTGATCAGCACCTCGATCAGACCGCCGCCCACGGCGTAGATCACCACCGAGACAAGCAGCCCCGCGTAGGGCGAGGGCAGCAAGCCCGGCAGCACCCCCACGCCGATCAGGCCCAGGGCGCAGAGCACATGGGCCGCCACCGCCGCCGCACGGTAGCCGATTCGGTCCACGTATTTGGCCGACAGCAAGTCCACCAGGAGCTGCGTGAGAAAGTTCACGGTCACCAGGAGGGTGATCTTCTCCAGGGAAATGGCATAGGCCGTCTGGAGCGTGACGAAGACCAGCGGCAGGAAATTATTGACCACGGCCTGAGTGATGTACCCGACATAGCAGGCGGCAACGGTGCCGCGAAAGGATGGCTGTTTCATCAAAATTCTCTTTTCTTTTTCATGGATTGACGGGCCCTTTCCGTTTTTCTGCCGGTCAGGAGACCAGCAGGAAGTCCTCGGCGGTGAGCGCCGTATTGAAGATTCCGCCGGCTATCTCCTCCTGGCCGGTGGTCAGGACCACGGACTCCACCGACGGCAGCTGCACCAGGGTCTTGACCAGGCAGGCCGCCAGCAGCGTGCGGTCGAAGCCCACCAGGGACTCGGTCTCCTCGCTCATCGTCAGCAGCAGGCAGCCGTCCTCCAGGCTCCACTGCTCCACGGTGACGGCCCCGGAAAAGGGGCGGCGAAGCGTCTCGGTCTCCGGACCCTTCCAGTAGCGCGAGAGCACCTGGTCCACCGTGGCTTCCGTGGAGATCAGCCCGTCGGTCTCGCAGCCCAGCGCGCCGTTTTCTCCGTCATAGGGGCCGATTTCCGCCTCGGCATAGCAGTAATAGAGGCGCAGCGGCGGCTCCTGCTCCGCAGCGCGCTGGACCAGGCCGCAGCCCGCCAGCACCGCCGCCAGCGCCAGCGCCAGACACAGCAGCCGCTTCATTCCGCCACCTCCATATCAAAATAGGGGAACGTCACCGTAAACCGGGTGCCGCCCTCTTCCGGGCACTCCACCTGGATTTCACCGAAATTCCGCTCCACCAGATCGTGGACAATGGACAGGCCCAGGCCGGAACCGCCGGCCTGCCGGGACCGCGCCTTGTCCACCCGGTAAAACCGTTCAAAAATATGGTCCAGCGCGTCGGCCGGGATGCCCACGCCGGTATCCTCCACCTGAACGACGACCTCCTCGTCCCGGCGCAGAAGGCGCACATGGACCTGCCCGCCGTCGTGGTTGTACTTGATGGCGTTCTCTACCAGGTTGAAGATAATCTGATAAACGTCGTCCTCCAGGGTCAGCACCGCGCAGTCCTTATCCATGGTGCATTTGAGGCGGATCTCCCGCTGGTCGGCCAGGGGAATGAGCATCTTGAAGACCTGACTGATGATCCGCGACAGGTCCACCACCTCCCGCTCGCCGTCCTGGACGCTCTCGGCCTTGGTGAGGGTCAGGAGCTTCTGGGCCATGCGGGTCAGGCGGTCGGCTTCGGAGCCGATGTCGGCCACAAACTCCCGCATGGTCTCGGCATCCATGTCGTTCTGGAGGATGGAATCGGACAGGAGCTTGATGGAGGCCAGCGGCGTCTTCAGCTCATGGGAGGCGTCGGAGACAAACTGCCGCTGGGCCTGCTCCGAGGCCTGGAGCCGGTCGGTGAGCTTATTGAATTCCCCGGCCAGGCGGCCGTATTCATCCGAGCCGTGCATGGCAATTTTATGGCTGTACTCTCCCTCCCGGACCAGCTCCATGGAGGTGAGAATCCGGCGCATCTTCCCGGAGGTAATCACTGCGAAGACCAGGGAGAAAATCACCATGCCCGCGGCCAAGCCCCAGGAGATTCGGGCCAAATTCTGCTCCAGGCCCTGGATGATGGCGCCCAGGCCGTAGTCCAGGTCCGAGAGATAGACGCAGCCGTTGGGGCTGCCGTAGAGGTAGACCGGCGCGGCGGCATAGCTCATCAGCAGGCCCGAGGCGTACCGGCAGTAGAAGACGTTGTTCCCGTCCAAGGCCTCGGCCACGGGGCGCAGCAGGGCATACTGCCCCAGGGCCGTATCCTCGGACGCGTCGTCGGCGTCGGAATCATAGAGGATCACGCCCGCGCCGTCGGTAATCAGGACGCGGTTGACATTCAGATCGCCCAGGACCGAGATCACCTGGGCGGTATTGTCGGATGTCAGCATCTCCACCCCCGAGAAGGAGGAGGTTATCAGCTGCACCTTGTCCAGCAGCGACGTCTCCTTGGAGCGGTACAGGAGCTGGCGGGTCATATCCGAGGCATAGTCGTTGAGAAACACCAGCACCAGAGAGGTCAGCAGAATATAGGCCGCCGCGAACCGCAGATGGGAATTGAAGGAGAGCCGGAACCGTCGTTTTTCAGCGTTTGAAATAGTAGCCCACTCCCCACTTGGTCAGAATATGCGCCGGCTCCGCCGGGTCGCGCTCCAGCTTTTCCCGCAGGCGGCGGATATGGACGTCCACGGTGCGGATATCGCTGCGGTAGGCGTCGTAGCCCCAGATGGCGTCCAGCAGCGCCTCCCGGGAATAGACCCGGTTGGGATTGCGCATCAGAAGCTCGATCAGGTCAAATTCCTTGGCGGTCAGGTCGGTGAGCACCCCGTCGTTATAGGCATTGCGGGCGTCGGTGTCCAGGGTGATATTCTCGCAGATCAGCCGGGGCGATTTCTCCTCCTTCTTGCCGCCGCTGCGCCGGAGCAGCGCCCGAATCCGCGCCTTGAGCTCCAGGATATTGAAGGGCTTGGTGAGATAATCGTCGGCGCCGTGCTCGAAGCCCAGGAGCTTGTCCATATCGTCGGCCTTGGCGGTGAGCATGATAATCGGCACATCGGAGAACTCCCGGATCTTCTGGCAGGCCTGGAGCCCGTCCATCCGGGGCATCATCAGATCCAGGACCACCAGATCCACCGCCTCGCTGGCGGCGATCTCCACCGCCTCCACGCCGTCCGCGCCGGTCAGCACCTCATAGCCGTCGTTTTCCAAATTGAATTTAATCCCCTTGACCAGGAGCTTTTCGTCGTCTACCACCAGAATTTTCATGGCGTTTCCTCCACACAGATCAGTTTCTCCACGGCGGCATAGCGCTTTTCGCCGATGCCCGGCACCTCCATCAGCTGCTCCGTGGTCACAAAGGGGCCGAAGTCGGTCCGGTAGGAGAGAATGGCTTCCGCCAGCGCCGGGCCAATGCCGGGCAGCATCTCCAGCTGGGCTTGGCTGGCCGTGTTGATGTTCACGGGTTTCGTCTCCGAGGGCTCCCAGATCGGTGCGTCGCTTTCCGCCGCGCTCTCCGCCTCGCCGGAAGACGGGTCCCGGTATTCGACCAAGTAGCTGGTCAACACCACCTGCTCCCAACCGCTGCCCCGGCCAAAAACCACGCCCAGCGCAAAGGCGCAGCCCAGACACAGCAGAACCAGAAGCACCAGGCCAACCCGGCTCTCCTTCACCGTCCTCCACCCCTCCCGCTTCATTGACAACCCCGTGGAATCTGCTATAATGACTGTATTATACCACAGCTTCTGCCTCAGCGGCAACGATTATATCTGTGCCGCCGTCCGAATAGGAGTACATATGAAACGTAAATCCCTCGCATTGATCCTGCTGCTGATTCTGCTGCTGGCCCAGGCTATGCCGGTGCTGGCGGTGGATGTACCCGCCGTCACCGATCCCGTCACCGACTTCACGCCCCTGGACACCACCGCCCCGGCGGAGATCTTCACCACCGAGGTGGGCGCGGCCGTGCTGCTGGAGCTCAACTCCGGCACCACGCTCTATGCCCTCAACGCCGATGTGCAGCGATACCCGGCCAGCCTGACCAAGGTCATGACCGCCTACCTGACCTGTAAATACGGCAACCTGGACGACCAGGTCACCGTGTCGGAGACGGCCCTGCAGAACCTCCACGAGGACGGCAGCACCGTCGGACTCCAGGCCGGCGAGGTGCTCCCCCTGCGGGACCTCCTGTACTGCATCCTGGCGGCCTCGGCCAACGAGGCCTGCAACGTCATCGCCGAGCATATCTCCGGCTCCATCGACGCCTTTGTCGCCCTGATGAACGAGGAGGCCCAGGCTCTGGGCTGCACCGGCACCCATTTTGCCAACCCCCACGGCCTCCACGACGACGATCACTACACCACCGCCGCCGACCTGCTCCGGATCGTCCAGGCCGCCATGGAGTACCCGGTCTTCCGGGAGGCCTGCAACACGCCCCACTATACCGTAGCCGCCACCAATATGAGCGAGGAACGGGAGCTCTACACCACCAATGAGCTGATCTCCACCTCCTCCAATGCCGGCTACCGCTACTCCAAGGCCGCCGGAATCAAGACCGGCTTTACCACGCCGGCAGGCCGCTGCCTGATCTCCACCGCCTCCAATGACGACCTCCAGTTCCTGGGCATTATCATGGGCGCCGCTACCATCAACAACGAGGATACCGGCGACTGGGACCAGCGCAGCTTCCCCGAGTTTATCAATATGTGCGAATATTTCTTCGAGCGCTACCAGTACACCACGATTCTCACCACCCTCTATCCCGTGGCGGAGATCCCGGTGAATCAGTCCGCCGGCGCCCAGACCGTGGCGCTGGCCCCGGTGGAGGAGATTCGCAGTCTGGTCACCGTGGACTTTGACCCCGACAGTGTGGTTTTGGAGCCCCACCTCGACTATGAGAGTGTGGACGCGCCGGTGGAGGCCGGTACCGTCCTGGGCTCCGTCACCGTATCGGTCAACGGCACGGAGCTGGGCACCGTGGATCTGGCCTCCATCACCACCGTGGTCCGCTCGGAGATCACCCACCGGGCCGAGGAGACCCGGGCCTATGTGGAGGACAACTGGTGGAAGTGGCTGGTGGGCATTCTGCTGCTGATTGTATTTGTGATTCTCTTCTGCTGGTTCCTGCTGCAATTCTACCGCCGCCGGGAGCGCAAGCGGAAGGTGGCCGCCCGCCGCCGGGCGCTGGAGCTGCGGGAGCGGCAGGCCCGGCTCCGGGAGCTGACGCCCCCCGACTGGGAGGAGGGCTGGAAGGAGGACGATCAGCCGTGACCTGGGATGCGCTGCGCCAGAGCTGCCTGGCCTGCAGCCGCTGCCCCCTGGCCGGGACGCGGCACCACGTGGTCTTCGGCGTGGGCCCGGAGGACGCGGAGGTCCTCTTCGTCGGCGAGGGACCCGGCCAGCAGGAGGATTTGCAGGGCGAGCCCTTTGTGGGTCCGGCGGGACAGCTGCTGGACGAGATGCTGTCCATCATCGGCCTGGGCCGCCACAACTGCTATATCACCAATATCGTCAAATGCCGCCCGCCGGGCAACCGGGACCCCCAGGAGTCCGAGCAGGACGCCTGTATCCCCTTCCTCCGGCGGCAGACCAAGCTGCTGCGGCCGAAGATCATCGTCTGTCTGGGCCGAATCGCCGCCAAGCGGCTGATCGATCCGGACTTCAAGATCACCCGCGACCACGGCCAATGGGTCGAAAAGGGCGGCATCTGGTTTACGGCGCTCTACCACCCCTCGGCGCTGCTGCGGGATATGACCAAACGCCCGGACACCTTCCGGGACCTGAAAAAGCTGCAAGCCAAGGTGCTGGAGGCCGCAGCCAACCCTCATCGCTATGACATTCCCTGAGCTATTTGAACAGATGGCCGTGGCCGAGCGGCTCAAGTGCAGCCTGCGCCACTCCTGGACCTCCAGCGGGCGACAGGAGAGCGTGGCCGAGCACAGCTGGCGGCTGGCCCTGCTGGCGGCCCTGGTGTCCGATGCATTCCCCGGCCTGGACCGGGAGAGGCTGCTGCTCCTGTGCCTGTTCCACGACATCGGCGAGGCCTTCACCGGCGATATCCCGGCCTTTGAGAAGACCGCCGCCCACGAGGCCGCGGAGCAATCCGCCGTGGAGACCTGGCTGGCTTCCCTGCCCGACGGCGTCCGCCCCTGGCTCAGCGATCTGTGGCGGGAGTTTGAAGCCCAGGAAAGCCGGGAGGCCCGGCTGGCCAAGGCCCTGGACAAAATGGAGACGCTGATCCAGCACAACGAGGCGTCCATCGACACCTGGCTCCCGGTGGAGTACGAGCTGAACTTCACCTACGGCCAAGCCCAGACCGACGGCGACCCCTACCTGTCCGCCCTCCGCGCCGCCGTCAACCAGGTCACCCGGGAAAAAATCGAACAAGCCCAGCGGGATTAAGGCAGCACCGCACAATTTGGCAAGAGCATTCGGCCAAAGATTTTGCCTCATACGAAAGTTATAAAAGGGCGGGAATACTGTATGTATTTCCCCCTTTTATAACTGCACGGATGGGGCAAAAGATTG
>DVFN01000082.1 GCA_018713205.1 Candidatus Avoscillospira stercorigallinarum
CAGCGTGTCGAAAAAGTCTTTTCGCCACGCTGTGCGTATTTTTAAACTTTAGAAAAAGTTTAAAAATACGTGTTGATTGAACGCGCAAGGGGTCTTAACCCCTTGCACACATTCCCCGCTGCTCTGTCACAGACATCTTCAGCGAGGTTTTTCGACAGTCTGATGTCCTGTGGGAGGAATTGCTATGCGAATTTTACTGGTTGACGACGACGCGGTGATCCTGGAGGATCTTCGCCGCAGCATAAACTGGGAGAAGCTGGGGATCGACCGGGTGGACGTGGCGCCGGACCCGGCCGCGGCCCGGGAGATTCTCAGCCGCGAGGCCGTGGATATCGTCATCAGCGACATTGAAATGCCCCGGGAGACGGGGCTGGATCTGCTGCGGTGGTACCGGGAGCAGGGGCTGAAGGGGAAATTCCTGCTGCTGACCTGCCATGAGAGCTTCCGCTATGCCTCCACGGCGGTGAAGCTCCACGCGGAGGAGTATCTGATGAAGCCCTTCAACGTGGAAATGATGGAGCTGGTGCTGCAGAAGTTCGTCCAGGAGCTGCACCAGGAGCGGGAGCAGGAGACGGCCAGCATCCTGGGCCAGTGGATGGTCAGCAACCTCCGGGAGGCCCGGCTGGCCATGTGGAGCCAGCTGCTGGCGGGCCAGTCCCAAACCAGCTGGGAGGAGCTGAGCAAGGAAGCCCGGGACCCGGTGCTGAAAATTGACCAGGCGGGGCTGTACCGGCTGGTGGTGGCCAAGGCCACCAATTTGGAACAGGATTACGGCAGCTATGGCCGGAGCCTGGTGTCCTTTATCCTGACCAATATCCAGTCGGAGCTGTTCTACGGCACGCCGGAGAACAGCAACATCGTCACCTATGAGCACCCCGACCACACCATTCTGGCGGCCGTCTGCACCGAAGCCGACGAGGTCCGGCTCCGGTCTCAGTGCAGCCTGACCCAGCAGCACTGCGCCAAGCTCCTCTCCGCCACGGTGACCTACTGCATCATGGACTCCTGCCCGGTGCAGGAGCTCCACCGGGCGCTGGAGACGGGAGAGCAGCTGCTGAACCGCTGCGTCGCCTTCTACGGCGAGGTGTTCACCGAGAATCAGGTGCAGACCCATCCGCCGGAGGAAGAGACCGTATTGGATATGGCGCAGCTGGAGCAGATGCTCGCCGCCAAGGACAAAAAGGGCTTCCTGCTCTATCTCAAGCGGGAGCTGGAGCTCCGGGTCAAGGCCAAGGCCCTGGACAACAAAATGCTCCGGACCATGCTCTGGGAGGGAAATCAGGTGGTCTATGCCCATCTGGCCGGTCAGGGCATCCAGATCTCCCTGCTGCTCAACGACGAGGCCTCCCAGCGCATGGCCGCCAGAGCCGAGCAGTCCGCCGCCGATATGCTGCGGTACGTGAATTATCTCCTGGACAAGGTCTTCGCCTACGAGGAGGAGCTGGCCAAGTCCAAGGGCCTGATTCAGCAGATCAACGACTACATCCACCAGCACTACGCCGAGGATATCACCCGCAGCGAAATCGGCGCGGAGTTCTACCTGGTGCCCGAATATCTGGCCCGGATGTATAAGAAAAAAACCGGCGTCAGCCTCAAGGACTATATCAACGACTATCGCATCCAGCAGGCCAAGCTTCTGCTCCAGCAGAGCGACAAGCAGGTGGGCGAGGTGGCCGCCGACGTGGGCTTCAGCAATCTCTCCTACTTTTCCACCCTGTTCAAAAAGAGCACCGGTCTGACGCCCGTGGAGTACCGCAGGCGATCCCAATAATCGGTTCTCTAGTCGGAATCTCCCATAATTACCTGGATTTTCCGGTAATTGTGGGATTTTTTCGCGCTTTTCTGCACTTGTTTTTGAATATTGCCATCTTGTTTTTGAAAGAAGTCGAAACAGGAGAACGGTATAATGAACGTGGATCATCCGGATTGCCGGGCGTATCCACGCGGTGCCGGCGGCTGGGACGCGCCGATTCTGGAGGAGAGGGCAAGGCGTTCGGGCCTGCGGCTCCGCGGCAGCGATTTATAATAAGAGGAGGAAGCAACATGAAGAAAATCAGCAGAACGCTAGTGGCGCTCCTACTGGCTGCCGCGATGCTCGTGCCCGGCTATGCCGGGAGCCTGCGGGCGGCGGCGGCCGGCGGGGCCGTGGACCCCACGGCCGGTATGGTGGGCAACGACACCGCCCGGATCGACGAGATCACCGTGGCGGGCCGGACCTGCTATATGTATGTGCCCGAGAGCAACCGGGTGGGCAATTTCCTGGCCCTGACCCCCGTGGTGGTGGTCTTCGGCGATGGAAAGTTCACCGCGGAGACCGCCGCGCAGACAGCCCGGGAGGGCGGCTTCGCCGCGCTGGCGGAGCGGGACGGCCTGTGCATTCTCTTTGCCAACCCCAAGGAGAGCTGGGATTCCGAGGCCGACGCCAATGCCGCCGCGGAGCTCTATGCCGGTATTTACGACACCTATTCCAGCCGTCCCAGCCTGGACTTCGTGAACGGCAAGGCCACGCTGACCGACGACAAGGGAACCCGCACCGTGTATCCCGGCTCCCTCCACGGCCTGCAGTTCTACGGCCTGGGCAAGGG
>DVFN01000083.1 GCA_018713205.1 Candidatus Avoscillospira stercorigallinarum
CCAATCTTTTGCCCCATCCGTGCAGTTATAAAAGGGGGAAATACATACAGTATTCCCGCCCTTTTATAACTTTCGTATGAGGCAAAATCTTTGGCCGAATGCTCTTGCCAAATTGTGCGGTGCTGCCTAAATGAAATCCCCCGAGGAGGCGAGCGCCTTGCACTTGATTTTGCGCCATATGGGGTTCTACCGCCGCCGGGTCGCCTGGTCCATGACCATCAAGCTGTCCAGCGCCCTGACGGAGCTGCTGATCCCCTACATTCTCGAATACCTGATCGACGAAATCGTGCCCCGGGGCTGCCTTTCCCTGGTGCTCTTCTGGAGCGCCCTGATGATCGTCACGGCAATTCTGACCCGGCAGCTCAACGTCTGGGCCAACCGCATCGCCGTGGACAACGCCCATCGCGTCTCCTACGACATCCGGCAGGCCTTCTTCACCAAGACGCTGAATCTCTCCGGCGCGCAGTTCGACCGGTTCGGTCTGCCCAGCCTCATCAGCCGCCTGACCAGCGATAGCTACAACGTCCAGTCGGCGGTCCAGGCCTCCCAGACCATGTGCGTCCGGATGCCCATGATGCTGGTGGGCGGCATTGTGATGACGCTGCTGATGGACCCGCCCCTGGCGACCATTCTCCTGGTCATCGTGCCGGTGCTGGTGGCGGTGATTCTGGCCGTGTCCCGCTACGGCATTCCCCTCTACCGCCAGGTCCAGGCCCGGCTGGACGAGGTGGTCCAGGTCATGCGGGAGGATATCACCGGCATCCGGGTGGTCAAGGCCCTGTCCAAAACCGGCTACGAGACCCGGCGCTTCGCCGCCCGCAGCGACGCCATGACCCGGGCCGACATCAAGGCCAGTACCGTTATGGCCATCCCCGGCCCGCTGATGCAGATGTGCCTCAATCTGGGCCTGACGCTGGTGGTCTGGTTCGGCGCCCGGCGGGTCTACAGCGGCCAGATTCAGTCCGGCGTCATTCTGGCCTTCCTCACCTATTTTAATATGGTGATTCAGGGCGTTATGGGTATCAACCGTATTTTCATTATGCTCAGCAAGGCCACGGCCTCGGCCAACCGCATTGCCCAGGTGCTGGCCGTGGAGCCGGATCAGCCGGTGCTGGCGCTGGAGGAGGCCAAGGCGCCCCAGGGCGAGGAATTTATCCGCTTCGAGCATGTGTCCTTCAGCTACGACGCCGCCGCCGAGAGCCACGCCCAGCGGGAGGAATGCCTCCACGACATCAGCTTCGCCCTGAAGCGCGGCGAGAGCCTGGGCATCATCGGCCCCACCGGCTGCGGCAAGACCACCATCGTCAACCTGCTGATGCGGTTCTACGACGTCACCGACGGCGGCGTCTTCGTGGGCGGCCGGGACGTGCGGACCTACGAGCTGGACGCGCTGCGGCAAAAATTCGGCGTGGTCTTCCAGAACGACATGGTCTTCTACAATACGCTCCGAGAGAATATCCGCTTCGGCCGTCCGCTGGAGGACCTGACGCTGCTGGCGGCGGTGGAGGACGCCGCGGCCTCGGACTATCTCGGTTCCCTGGCCGACGGGCTGGACCACCGGGCCGAAATCAAGGGCGCAAACCTCTCCGGCGGCCAGAAGCAGCGGCTGCTGATCGCCCGGGCTCTGGCCGGAGACCCGGAAATCCTGGTGCTGGACGACTCCTCCTCGGCCCTGGACTACCGGACCGACGCCGCTCTTCGCCGGGCCATCCACGAGCACCACAGCCACTCCACCACCATAATGATCGCCCAGCGGGTCAGCTCCATCCAGTCCATGACCCATATCCTGGTGATGGACAACGGCCGCTGCATCGGCTACGGCGACCACAAGACGCTGCTGGAGACCTGTCCGGCCTATCAGGATATCTACCGCGCCCAAATGGGCGCGCTGGCGTGAAGGGAGGGGATGCAAAATGCCTCCGAGAGGACTGGGCGCGAAAAAAGAGCGCCCCAAGGACACCCGCGGCACCATTATCCGGGTGCTCCGCTATCTGGCCCGGCGGAAAATTGCATTGGCCCTGCTGTTCCTGTGCACCCTGGCCAGCAACCTGGGCAACCTGCTGGGCCCCACCTTCGCCGGGAAGGCCATCGGCGCGGCGGCAGACGCGGGACAGGTGGACTTCGCCGTGGTGGCCTACTACGCCAAGGCCATGCTGGCGGCCTATCTGCTGAGCAATATGCTCTCCTTTCTGGTCAACCAGGCCATGATGCGTCTGGGCCGCCGGGTCGCCAACCAGATGCGCAAGGACGTCTTCGACAAGCTGATGAAGCTGCCGGTCAAGTACTTCGACCGCAACCAGGCCGGCGATATCATCTCCCGGGTGTCCTATGACATCGACGTGGTCACCACCTGCCTGTCGGCAGATCTGGTGCAGATTCTCACCAGCGCCGTCACCGTGGCGGGCTCTCTCTTTATGATGCTTTGGATCTCGCCGCCCATGGTGGTGGGCCTGGGGCTGACCATCCCCATGGCCGTGGCCTTCACCCGCTTTATGGGCAAGCGGACCCGGCCCCTCTACTCCAAGCGGTCGGCCTCCTACGGCCGGATGAACGGCTATGTGGAAGAGATGTTCTCGGGTCAGAAGACCATTCTGGCCTACGCCTACGAGGACCAGGTCTGCGGCGACTTCTCAGACATCAACCGCGACGCCGCCGAGGCCTATCGGGCTGCCGACTCCCTGGGCATGATTACCGGCCCCACGATCAATATGATCAACAACCTGGGCCTCTCCCTGGTGGGCATGGCCGGCGCGGTGCTGTATCTGCTGGGCGCGGCGGGCATGGAGCAGATTTCCAGCTTTGTGCTCTACTCCCGGAAGTTCTGCGGCCCCATCAACGAGATTGCCAATATTATGAACGAGATCTACTCGGCTCTGGCCGCCGCCGAGCGGGTGTTCACCCTGCTGGACCAGCCCGAGGAGCCCGCCGACGCCCCGGACGCCCTGACGCTGGACCGGGTGGACGGCGACGTGGAGGCGGAGCACGTGCGCTTCGGCTATCTGCCGGACCAGACCGTCCTTCACGATCTGAGCTTCCATGCCGAGCCCGGCAAGACCTTTGCCATCGTCGGCCACACCGGCGCGGGCAAGACCACGATCATCAATCTCCTGATGCGGTTCTACGACGTGGATTCCGGCGAAATCCGGGTGGACGGCCATCCCCTGTGTGCCGTGACCCGGGCCTCGCTCCGCCGGGCCTACGCCATGGTCCTCCAGGACACCTGGGTCTTCCACGGGACCATCTTCGACAACATCGCCTACGGCAAGGAGGGCGCCACCCGGGAGGAGGTGGAGGCCGCCGCCAAGGCAGCCCGGAATCACAGCTACATCATGCGCCTGCCCCAGGGCTACGACACCGTGATCCAGGAGGACGGCGGCAACATCAGCAAGGGCCAGAAGCAGCTGCTGACCATCGCCCGGGCCATGCTCTATGATACCCATATGCTGATCCTCGACGAGGCCACCAGCAACGTGGACACCAACACCGAGCAGCAGGTCCAGAAGGCCATGCAGGCCCTGATGCAGGGCAAGACCTGCTTCGTCATCGCCCACCGGCTCTCCACCATCCAGAACGCCGATAAAATCCTGGTCATGGACCACGGCGACGTGGTGGAGCAGGGCACCCACGACGAGCTCATGGCCCGCAAGGGCACCTATTACCGCCTTTACGCCGCCCAGTTCGACACCATTGCGTAATCCCAATAGCGGGCGACTGATAGTCGCCCCTACGCCCCCATCGCAAGCGTGTCCGTAGGGGCGGCTAGCAGCCGCCCGTGCCCAGCTGCCGCAACCACCGGGGCCTCGAACACAACGCACCTCCTACCGCGGCGGCATGTGGGCATGCCGCCCTACGGCGAAACCCTGGGCGGTACGACAGAGCCGGATGCCTGCGTGCAAAGGCTCCGCTGGAGAGGTGTTACTGCACCGAAAGCTTCCCACAGGGCTTCGGCGTGAGCAGCGGGGAATGTGTGCAAGGGGTTAAGACCCCTGAAGGTGAATTGCCCGAAGGGCAAGAGAAGTTGGCCTTGGCCATGCGCGTTCAATCAACACGCTGCCTGCAAAAAACTCCGACTGCATTTATTTTGCAGTCGGAGTTTTTTTGCAGTAAGACAGGCTTTTTCTTCTCAATGCCGAATTTAACTTGTTTTATTGCGAATATCTCGTAATAATAACGTCAATGCTGTTGACAACATCTTTTTCACGGTACTATAATAATTCCATACAAGGGAGGACTTTTTATGTTATTAAATTTCTCTATGCAGAATTATAAATCATTTTGGGATAAAGCGTCTTTTTCCATGACGCCCGCTCCCCGGCAAAGCGGGCTGGACTACAGCATCCAGTCGGAGAAAATCGGGTCGAAAACGTATCGAGGCCTGTCCTCTGCCGTGATATACGGCCCCAACGCCGCGGGAAAGACCAACCTCATCGGCGCCATGGACGCTATGAAGTCCATCGTACTGCGCGGAAATATTAAGAATGCGGAAGCCATTGCCTCCCCCAACCAGGCGGCATATTTTCTGGAGTTAATTCCGAATTGCGAGGCCGCGGCGGCTCCAGTCACATTTTCTGTCCGTTTTCTGGAGCAAGGGCTGGTCTTTGACTATGCCTTCTCCGCCATGCTCGGCGGATTTCTGGAAAAAAACGCCGGCCGGTATATCGAATCGGAAACACTGTCGATCAACGAGAAATTGGTCTTTGACCGAACCCGGAACGGTCTCTTCCTCGATACGCCGGCGCCGCTTCGCAAGTATGTCTATCCCATGTTTAAAAAGACCCCCTCCGCCGCGATCGACATTGCTATGGGCAGTCTCAGCGATAATGAGTTATTCCTTTGCAACGGCTTCAAGTCCATCGTATCAAAAGAGCTCGTATCCATCCTTCTAAATTGGTTTGAAAATAAATTTACTGTGATCTATCGTGCGGACGCCATGCAGACCATGCGCCGGTTTGCCGATCCCGCGGATGGTACGATATATGTGGAAAAGACCTTAACCGAGGCCGCCAGGGCCTTCGGAATTACCGCCAATGCCCTGGGATATAGGACGGATGGCGAGGATGTGGCGCTGTGCTCCCTGCTGGAAAACAAACACATTGCCATTCTGGCGGAGAGCTTCGAATCCTACGGCACGATCCGCTTTGTCCATGAATTCCCCCTGATTATCCGGGCGCTGCTCACCGGAGGAACGCTGGTCATGGACGAATTTGACGCTTCCATTCACCCCATTGCGCTGATGAATATCGTCAATGCCTTCCACAACGACGAGATCAACCTGCATCATGCGCAGCTGATTTTCAATACCCACAACCCCATTTTCCTGGATGCCTCTCTGTTCCGCCGGGATGAAATTAAATTTGTCGAACGCAGCAAGGATACCAACCGCAGCATTCACTATGCGCTCTCCGATTTCAAAACTGCCAACGGCATCCGAAAGGGCGAGGACTATATGAGCAACTATTTCGTCAGCCGTTACGGCGCCATTGATGAGGTGGACTTCACTCCACTCCTGAAAAAAGTCGTCCAGGAAAGCGCGGTGTATACCGATGGCTGACAGAAAATATACGAAAAAATACGTCTTTACCGTGGAAGGGGAGACGGAACAGTGGTATTTGTATTGGCTCCGAGATCAAATCAACGGCTGTGCGCACGCGGCGTATCACATCCAGATTATCGCCCCGGTACAGCAGAATCCCTGGAGCTATGCCAAGACAGTCAGTGCAAAAACGACGCCAAAAATCACGCACCTGTGCGATCGGGAGAGCAGCGACCGCGAACATGTACAGAAATTTGAAGGGGTTCTTGCCAGCCTAAGCAGGACCAGGAAAGAAAAGAGAATTTCCTGCGCCCTGGGCTACAGCAACTATTCCTTTGAGCTCTGGCTGCTTCTCCATAAAATCAATTGCAGCGGCCCACTGACAAGCCGGGCCCAATATCTCGCCCGGATCAATCAGGCATTCGGGGAGCGGTTTGAAAGTATGGCCAAATATAAAGAGGAGACCAATTTCAAGCGCTGCCTAAAGAAGCTGACGCTGGCAGACGTTCGCGATGCCATCCGCAGAGCCCAGGCCATCATGGCCCAAAATCAGGCAGACGGGAAGCGAGAATTGGAGTATGGCGGCTTTCGCTATTATCCGGACAACCCATCCCTGACCGTCCAAGATGCCATCGAAGAAATTCTGCGGGACTGCAAGCTGCTTTGAGGGGGGAGTATCATGTACGACTGCGGATTTACCCGGGACGGCCATTGGTTCCGATACCGGGCGGCGGCCATCATTGTGGAAGAGGGCTGCGTACTGTTTGCGGGCAACGAGAAGGAGGACTATCTCTACTCCGTGGGCGGGGCAGTGCAGATGGGCGAGACCGCCGAGGATGCCGTGCGGCGGGAGGTGTTGGAGGAGACCGGCGTGGCCTACGAGATCGACCGGCTGGCCGTCATACACGAAAACTTTTTCACGGAGGCCGGCGGAACGCTTGCGGGCCTGGACTGCCACGAGATCTGCCTCTATTTCCGCATGAAGCCCCGGGGCTCCCGGGTGCTCCACAGCCACAGCTATACCTGCGGCGTTCGAGAGCATATGCACTGGATTCCCATCGAGGCGCTGGGGGCATACAAGGCGTTCCCCAGCTTTATGCAGGACTATCTCCGCACCGATCCCCAGGGCGTGACGCATATCGTCACCGACGAGCGTCTATCCCAGCAGGTATAAGCCCCCCCGGCGGTCGCCGGACCGCCTTGCACACGGAGGCTGGCGGGCCGATGTGGGCATCGGCCCCTACGAACGGCATCGCCGTATCCACCGTAGACGGGGTGCCCACACCCCGCCGCATCCGCCGGAGCCCGGAACGCAACGCGCCTGATTCGGGCGGATATGTAATCCGCCCCTACGTGGGCGGAACCGAAGACCTATGACAAAAGCAGACTGGACATCTCTTCCGGGATGTCCAGTCTGCTTTTTATATAGATGCGATCCGAGAGACCGGCTTACAGCAGCGCGGTCATGGCGGCGTCTTCCTGGGCGATCATGGCGTCGGCCTCGGCCTGGGAGGATGCGGCGGCGGTGTAGTAGAACTTGATCTTGGGCTCGGTGCCGGAGGGACGGAGGATGATCCGGCCTGCGTCGCCCAGGGTCAGCATGACCATGTTCTCCACCGGCAGGCCCGTGGGGGTGGTCTCGCCGGTCTTTACGTCGCGGATGGTCTGGGCCTTGAAGTCGGCCACGGCGGTGACGGCATAGCCCGCCATCTCCTGGGGCGGATTGGCCCGGAACTCGTCCAGCAGGGCCATGCACTTGGCCTTCTGCTCGTCGGAGGTGAAGACCACGTTCTTCAATCCGGCAACAAAGTAGCCGTACTTGGCATAGATGCCGTCCATGACGTCGCCCAGGGTCTTGCCCTGGAGCTTATAGGTGGCGGCCATCTCGGCAATCAGCATGGCGGTGACCACGGCGTCCTTATCCCGGGCGTAGTCGCCCTTCAGGTAGCCGCAGCTCTCCTCGAAGCCCAAGACGAAGTCCTCGGGATGTCCGGCCTCCTCCAGCTCCAGGATCACGCCGCCGATGTACTTGAAGCCGGTGAGCACGGTGCGGATCTGCACGCCGTAGGCGGCGGCCACCCGGTCGGCCAGCGGCGTGGAGACGATGCTCTTGACGGCCACGGGCTCCTTGGGCAGCTTTCCGGCCTTCTGGAGGGCGGAGAGAATATAGTCCAGGAGCATGCAGCCCATCTCGTTGCCGGAGAACTTCCGGAAGCCGTCGCCCTGGGGAATGGCCACGGCGATGCGGTCGGAGTCGGGGTCGGTGGCCATGACCACGTCGGGCTTCACTTCCTTGGCCAGAGCGTAGCTCTCATTGAAGGCGGCGTCGTTCTCGGGGTTGGGGTTGGGGCAGGTGGCGAAGTCGCCGGAGGGGTCCTTCTGGGAGGCGGGGACCCAGTACTCGGCGCCCAGGCGCTGGAGCATCTCCTGGACCGGCTCGCCGCCCGCGCCGCACAGCGGGGAATAGACGACCTTCAGCCCGGCCTTCTTGACATTCTCAGGGGCGATGGCCTCCTGGGAAATCCGCTGGTAGTAGGCCTCCCAGACGTCCTGGGAGATATACTCGATCATGCCCTTCTCCAGGAGGCTCTCGAAGCTTTCCTTCTCGGGCTCGAAGAGGTCCACGGTCTCCATGGCGGCGGAGACGGCGGCGGCGGGGATCTCGGTCATCTGACCGCCGTCGGGGCCGTAGCACTTGAGGCCGTTGTACTCCTTAGTGTTGTGGCTGGCGGAGATGACCATACCGACGCCGCACTTTAAGTACCGGACGGCAAAGGACAGCATGGGCGTGGGGCAAAGCCGGTCGTAGAGGTAGACATGGACGCCCTCGGCGGCCAGGGCGGCGGCGCAGACCTCGGCGAAGCGGCGGGAATTGTGGCGGCAGTCGTAGCCGATGGCGCAGGTCTTGCTGCCACCGGACTCCAGCAGGTATTTGGCCAGGCCGCGGGCGGTCTGGCGGACGGTCAGATCGTTGAGCCGGGCGGTGCCCACGCCCATAACGCTGCGGATACCGGCGGTGCCGAAGCTGGCCTTGCTGCCGAAGGCAGCCTGGACGGCAGCGTCGTCATGCTCCATGGCCAGCAGCTCCTCCAGCATGGGACCCTGGCAATTGGCTTTCCAACGGTTGAATTCGGTTCTTGCATCCATAGGTGTCACGTCTCCTCTTTCTTAGCTATTCGATTGCCGCGTCCGAAGCGGCAGGGTATTCCTTGTATATTATAGCATGGTTCACCAGCGGTGTACAGCAATGAATTGTGAATTTTGCGGAAAGTGGATGCCGTTTCGCGGCGGAATCGGGGCTATTCCAGCGCCTCCAGCTTGGCCCGGAGGGAAATCCGCCGGGGCGCGGGCATATCGTCGAACTGGATCAGATGGGCCTGGCGGGCCGGGTCGGCCTCCACCACGGTACCAAGGCCGAACTGGGCGTGGCGGACCCGCTGGCCGGACCGGAGAAACACCGGCTCCGACGCCGGCAGGTACCGCTTGCTTTGAAGGACATAGTCCCGGGCCTCCCGGATCAGACTCTCCTCCGGCGGGGCGGTGTAGGTCAGCAGCTCCTGGGCGATATCCAGCAGGAACCGGGAGGGATACCGGGGCGAGCCGTCAAAGTTCCGGCCGCCGGCCTCGCTGAGGTAGAGGGCCTCCTCGGCCCGGGTCATGGCCACAAAGGCCAGCCGCCGCTCCTCCTCCATGCCCGGCAGGGTCCGGACCTTCCGGGAGGGGAAGATGCCCTCGTTCATGCCGCACAGGAATACATGGGGAAATTCCAGGCCCTTGGCCGCGTGGACCGTCATCAGCCGGACCTTGTCGCCAGTGTCGGCGGTATCGCCGTTGGTAAACAGCGCCACATGGGCCAGATAGTGCTCCAGGGTGCTCTCCTCGCCGCAGGTGGTCTCGTATTCATAGACCGACTGCTTCAGCTCCGCCAGATTGTCCAGCCGGTCCTGGCTGCCCTCGGTGCGGAGCATGGCCTCGTAGCCGCTCTCGTGGAGAATGGCCGAGAGGACCTCCGACACCGGCCGCCCCGGGCTGTCCTGGGCGAAGACCTCGATCAGCGACAGGAATTGCCGGGCCTTGGTGCCCTTGAAGAGCGGGTCCTCCACGGTCTCGGTCAGGGCCTGGTAGAGGGTGCAGCCGTGGTCCGCCGCGTAGTCCTCCAGAAAGGCCATGCGCCGCTGGCCCAGGTTCCGCTTGGGCACGTTGGCAATCCGCCGGAAGGACAGGTCGTCCCGGTAGACGATCATCCGCAGATAGGACAGGGCGTCCTTGATCTCCATGCGGCCGAAGAACTGGACGCCGCTGTAGATGGTATAGGGGATCTTGGCCGCCAACAGCGCCTCCTCCACCGACCGGGAGACGTAATGGGCCCGGTAGAGCACCGTCATATCCCGGTAGGCCGTGCCGGACTTGTGCAGCCGCTCCATGGTATCCGTGATCCATTTCGCCTCGTCCGCCTGGGTCTTGGCCAGATGGCAGAGGACGTCCGCGCCGTGGGGCCGGGTGGGAATCAGGTCCTTTTTGATCCGGGTCTCGTTGGCGGCGATCAGAGAGTTGGCCGCGGCCAAAATCTCCGGCGTGGAGCGGTAATTCTCCATCATAAAAATGGTCCGGGTCCCCGGGAACTGCCGGTCGAAGTCCAGCAGGAACCGGACGTCGGCCCCGCGCCAGGTGTAGATGGTCTGGTCCGGGTCGCCGACGATAAAGAGATTCCGGTGGTAGCCGCAGAGGACCTCCATCAGCCGGTACTGGATCTGATCGATGTCCTGGAACTCGTCGATCATAATATACTCCAGCCGCTGCTGCCACTTGAGCCGGATCTCCGGGTCGGTCTCGAAGATATAGAGGGAGAATTTCAGCAGATCGTTGTAGTCCAGGCCGAAGCACTTCTTCTCCTGGTAGAGGTAGCCGAAGAAGATGATATCCTGGGCGCTCTGGGCCTGGTCGTACTTCTCCCGCAGCGTGTCCAGGGACAGGGTAATCAGGTCCCGGTAGTAGTCGGGCCGCTTCACCAGCTTCTGCATCTCGATCATATCCCGGGCCGCCGAGAAGGTCATATCCCGCAGGGTCAGCCCCCGCTCATCGTAGATGATCTGGAGCATGGCGTCGATGTCCCGGTTGTCCAGCACCAGGAAGCGCTTGGGATACTGGACCGCGTGGCTGTCCTCCTGGAGGATGGAGACGCAGAAGCCGTGGAAGGTGTTGATATAGCCGGTGTCGCTGTCGCCGGTGAGGGCGTGGATTCGCTGACGCATCTCGGCGGCGGACTTGTTGGTAAAGGTCACGCAGAGGATATTCCCCGGCAGAATGCCCAGCTCATTGACCAAAAAGGCAAACCGGTGGGCCAAGGCCCTGGTCTTCCCCGACCCGGCCCCGGCGATGACCCGGACATAGCCTTCTGTGGCCGTCACCGCCTCCCGCTGGGCCTGGTTGAGCCCGTTCAAAAGCTCCATGGTTCTGCCCCCTTTCGTGCTACCTATTATACCAGACCCCGCCCCGCCGCGCCAGAGGGAAGGGGAAAGGAGAAGAAGGAAGAATGAATAGGCGCTGCGTACCGTAGGGGCCGATGTGTGCACCGTCCCACCGCCGACCGCACAGGCCGGATGCCTGAGAAAAAGGCTCCCCTTGAGGGGAGCTGGCGCGGAGCGCCTGAGAGGTGTTACCGCACCGAAGGCTTGCCGCAGAGTTGCAGCGTGTGCAGAAGGCGCTGACGCGCCGCCGCCCTTCGGGCGGCACACCTCTCCGTCACGGCTTCGCCGTGCCACCTCCCCTCGAGGGGAGGCTTTGGGGCCCCGTCGGCTGAGAGGGAAGGCTCCCCTTGAGGGGAGCTGTCAGCCGTAGGCTGACTGAGAGGTGTTACCGCACCGAAAGTTTGCCGCAGGGCATCGGCGTGTGCAGAAGGGCGCTTGCGCGCCGCCGCCGCTGCGCGGCGGCACACCTCTCCGTCACGCTTCGCGTGCCACCTCCCCTCAAGGGGAGGCTTTGGGGGTGCGGTGCGTGCAAAGGACGCTTCCGCGCTTCTCCAAAATAGGCTTCGTTTCTCCGCAAAACCCTCTTGACAAATCGGTCCATTTGTTATATGGTTAATTACACAAGCAATGAACCAACAAGCCAAGGGAGTGATTGCATGAATCAGAGGCTGACGGAGGAAAAATCCATCTATCTGCAAATCAGCCAGATGATCGAAACGGATATCCTCCGGGGCATTTTGCAGGAGGAGGAGCGGGTGCCCAGCACCAACGAGCTGGCGAAGCTCTACACCATCAATCCCGCCACGGCTGCCAAGGGAATCAACCTGCTGGTAGAGGCGGGGATACTCTATAAGAAGCGAGGGATCGGCATGTTTGTGCAGTCCGGGGCCACAGAGAAGATCCGGGCCCGACGCAAGGAGGAATTTTACCGCGTGCAGCTCCAGGAGCTGCTGGAGGAGGCCAAGCGCCTGGGCATCACCCGGGCGGAGCTGATTGAAAAAATCGGAGGGGAAGCAAAATGAGCAAGCTGGTGTGTGAAAACCTGACGAAGAAATACGGCGATAAGACGGTCCTGGACCACGTGAATCTGACCCTGGAATCCGGCAAGATCTACGGTCTCATCGGCCGCAACGGCGCGGGCAAGACGACGCTCCTGTCTCTGATGTCCAACCAGAACCCCATCACCGAGGGCACTGCCGTCATCGACGGCCAGCGGATCTGGGAAAATCCCAAGGTGTTGAGCCGCCTGTGCTTCTCCCGGGAATTGAACCTCTCGGCGGAGAGCGCCCTGTCGGCCTACACCCTGAAGGCCTATCTCCGGGCGGCGGAGACCTACCTCCCCCACTGGGATAAGGAGATGGCCCAGAAGCTCCTGGACCTCTTCGGCCTGGATAAGAAAAAGAAGCTGGGAAAGCTGAGCAAGGGCATGCTCTCCATGGTGACGATTCTGGTGGCCATGGCCAGCAAGGCCGAGTTCACCTTCCTCGACGAGCCCGTGGCGGGCCTGGACGTGGTAGCCCGGGAGCAGTTCTACCAGCTCCTTCTGGAGGAGTACACCGAGACGGGCCGGACCTTCGTCCTCTCCACCCATATCATCGAGGAGGCCGCCGACGTGATGGAGGAGGTCATCATCCTCGACAAGGGCAAGATATTAATGAAGGAGAACACCCAGGAGCTGGTGGACCGGGCCCGGTATGTGACGGGCCTCGCCGACCAGGTGGACGGCGCGACAGCCGGTCTCCCCTGCCACCACATTGAGAAAATCGGCCGCAGCAAGACCGTGACGGTGCTGCTGCCCGAGGGCAAGGACCTGAATCCCGGCTACGACGTGACGGTCCAGCCGGTAAACCTCCAAAAGCTCTTTGTGGCCCTCTGCGGCGAGGAGGTGCATCTATGAGGCTCAAGCTCTGGACCCGGGACGGCCTCCAGTACACCGGCCTGACCGTGGGCGTGGCCGCCTTTTACACCCTGATGATTACCCTCCAGCAGAGCCTGAGCTGGGAGGACATTCTGGCGGTGTTCCCCCTGTATCTGTCCCTGATGGGCGGCCTGATGGCCGTGGTATGCGCCATGACAGTCCACCGAGTCCAGCTCCACGTGGCCATTTCTCTGGGACTGACCCGGCGGGAGAGCCGGCTGGGCATTCACCTGCTGCGGCTGATCCCGGCGGTGGCTGTCAGCGTCCTGGCGGCTGTGCTGGCAGCGGTGGGCCGGAACCCCATGGCTGCGCCGTGGCAGCTGCTGGTGATCTCCCTGGGGCTTCAGCTCTTCTGCGGCGCGCTGGGTACGGTGCTGGGCCTGGTTCACGTAAAGTGGGGAAAATTCGGAACCATTATTACGGTCTTGGTGGCCATCTTCGCCGGCGGCCTGGGCGGCTTCGGCGCGGTGATGGGTATGGAAGCCCTGGGTGTGGAAAATCTGTTTCGGGGCGACGTGCTGCCCTGGCTCATTCTGGCCTTCGGCGTCCTCTGCTACGGCCTGGTCCAGCTGCCAGAGGGCCGCACCCTGGCCCACATGCAAGTGAGAATCTAGGAGGGATTAGAATGCTTCGCAACTGTCCAGGCGCACGCCGCCTGTCCGGCTCCTTTGTGGGGAATTTGCTGCTGATCGCGGCAGGCTTCGTCTTCGGCGAGCTTTTGCTCTTTCTGATTATGGTCACAGAGGATGACCCCGGCACCTGGTTCTGCATGGGCACGGTGATCGCTCTGGTCATGCTGTTGGTGACCACGGTGCTCTTTTACGGCGTCGGCTACACCGGAGCCTTCTCCCTGGCCTTGTCCATGAACTGCACCCGGCGGCGGTTCGTCCTCGGCTACAGCGGCAGGATTCTGGCCCACCTGGTGCTGGGCTACCTGCTGGTCCTGGGCTTTTACCGGCTGGAGCTGGCCGTCGGCGCCGCGGCCTTCTCGGATTACCCGCTGGAGGTAGAGTTCGGCTTCCTGACCGACTGGCGCATCGTCCTGGCCGGGACGGTGGGCATGCTGCTCTCTGCCCTGTTTGTGGGAGCCATGTTCGGCCGGTTTGGCCGGAAGGCCGGGCTGATCGTTTACTTCGTGTGGATGTTCTTCTGCCTCGTGGTGCCGAAGATCTTCACCACCGAGCCCGGCGGCGAAGGCATTTTCGACCAGGCGGCGCTGGTGACCCAGAATGCCTTGCTGCAAATGCCCCCCGCCGGCTGGTACACCCTGGGCGGCATCGCCGCGGTGGGCATGACCGCCACGGTCCTGGTCATGGCCCGCAATCAAATGGTACGATAAAACAGCAACCCCGGAGCCGCTTGGCTCCGGGGATAATTATTTTCAATTTAATTGAGCTGGAAGGTATAATACACCGCCGCGACAAACTCCACCGCGATGGCGGCGAACATGCAGTAGTAGGCGAAGAGGCTGCCCAGGATCAGCACGGCGACGGTGCAGAGGAACCACAGGCCGTTGGCCGCCAATACCAGGACGGGAGAACCGTTTTTGCCCAGCAGGTGGACATTCCAGCGGAAGAACCGGAAGTAACCGCCGTGCCGGCTGGCAGCGACCACCGCCAAGGAGCTGCACACCACGGTCACGGCCAATACCGCGATCAGGAAAATGGCCCGATAGGTCCAAAGCATTCCGCTGCTGAGGCAGAAGTACAGGCCGCCGGCCAGGACCGTGGAAAGGGACACCAGGAAAAACTCCCACCGGTAGAGCTTGAGGATGATATATTGCAGCGCCAGCGCGCCGCAGAAAAAGTAGAGGAAGGGGAAGCCGTCGGTCCAGGCCAGACGCATACTGAAGCCGGTGGCGGCGGTCAGAATGCCCACGGCGGCAGGCCAGGGCAGCAGAGCCCGTACCAGCGGGCGCTTCACCAGGATTGCGGCCACGATGCACGCCAGCGCCAGCACCGTACCGCCGATGCCGATGAGATAGGAAACATCGTACAGGGCGGTGAAGCCGCCGATGGTGGAGTAGTAAGCCCGGAGAGACCGCAGCCCCAACAGGCCGCAGCACAGCAGCACCAGGGCCGCCATCACCTGATAGACCACGGCGTCGTCAGCTTTTTTCTTCATCAGCTTCGTCGACGAGGTGTTCTTTTTCGTTGCCATATCCAGATCAGATCCTTAAACTAGAGTAGATTCAGACTGCCGAAAAAACGCAGAGAACTTTTGAGACAGAGCAGCGGGGTATGTGTGCAAGGGGTTAAGACCCATTGCACGTCCAATCAACACGTATTTTCAAACTTTATAAAGTTTGAAAATACGCACAGCGTGGCGTTTCGCCGCGCTGATTAAGCCAGCTCACCGGCGGCATACAGCAGCGCCGAAAGGGCGCACAGCGGCGCTGTTTCGCACCGCAGAATACGCGGTCCCAGAGAACACACCGCCAGGCCGGCAGCCCGGGCCTCTTCTACCTCATGCTCGGTCAGGCCCCCTTCGGGACCGGTGAGCAGGGCCGCGGTGTCGTGCAGCCGGCCCTCGGCAGCCTCCCGCAGGCCGCAACTGTGCTCCAGCTCATAAAAGAGCGCCGACCACTGGGCCTGAGCGGCCCGGGCCACGGCGGCGGAAAAGCTGGGCAGGGTCAGCACCTGGGGAATGCGGCCCCGGCCGCTCTGTTCGGCGGCGGAGGCGGCGATTTTCTGCCACCGGTCCAGCTTCTTGGCCAAGGACTTCTCATCCGGCCGGGAGACGCTTCTGGCACAGGGAAAGGCGACGATCTCGTAGGCGCCCAGCTCGGTGGCCTTCTGGATCACATGCTCGAGCTTATCGGCCTTTGGGAAGCCCAAATAGACGCTGACCCGCAGCTTTGGTTCGGCGCGGGACGGCGCAGGCGGTTCCAGCAGAAGCCGCAGTCCGCCGGACTCCCAGCCTTCCACGGCGGCGCGGCTCTCCCATCCGGCCCCGTCGCACAGCGTCACGGTCTCGCCGGGGCTCAGCCGCAGCACCTTGGCATGGGCCGCCTGTTCCCCGGTGAGCACGGCGCAGTTCCCCCGCAGCACTTCCGGCGGCACAAAAAAACGCGGCATTTCCATCCCTCCTGCCGGTGTATGGCATGATTGCCGACGCGTCCGGGAAAAGTCCGGACAATCGTATCATGTATTATACCAGAGAACCGGCGCAGGCGCAACTAAAAATCTTGGAAAAGCGCCCTGGTAATTTTAAGGCATCACCGCACAATTGTGTCTGCGGCCTTCGCCCAATCTTTTGCCCCATCCGTGCAGTTATAAAAGGGGGAAATACATCAGGCTGTCGAAAAACCCGCTGAAGACTTTTGAGATAGAGCAGCGGGG
>DVFN01000084.1 GCA_018713205.1 Candidatus Avoscillospira stercorigallinarum
CCAATCTTTTGCCCCATCCGTGCAGTTATAAAAGGGGGAAATACATACAGTATTCCCGCCCTTTTATAACTTTCGTATGAGGCAAAATCTTTGGCCGAATGCTCTTGCCAAATTGTGCGGTGCTGCCTAAAGAGTGAAGAGGTGCGCGCTGCGCGCACGAAGGAGGAAGAGCTTGAAAATCGTCGTCTATGCCATCGCGAAGAACGAGGCGCAATTTGTCCGCCGGTGGATGGAATCCATGGCCGAGGCCGACCAGATCGTGGTGCTGGACACCGGTTCCACCGACGGTACGCCCGATTTGCTGCGGGAGCTGGGGGCTGAGGTCACCGAGGAGACCGTCACCCCCTGGCGGTTTGACGCGGCGCGGAATCGCTCCCTGGAGCTGGTGCCGGAGGACGCGGACCTGTGCGTCTGCACCGACCTGGATGAGGTCTTTCACCCCGGCTGGCGGGCGCTGCTGGAAAAAGCCTGGAAACCTGGCTGCTCGCAGGCGGTCTACCGCTATACCTGGAACTTCCGGGAGGACGGCTCCGAGGGCGTGGTCTTCTGGTACGAAAAGGTCCATAGCCGCCATGGCTTTCGCTGGACCCACCCGGTCCATGAGGTTCTGGAGTGGGTCGGCCCGGGCAAACGGGGCCGGAAGGTCACGGTGGAGGGAATGCAGCTGGACCACCGGGCCGATCCGACCAAGTCCCGGGCCCAGTACCTGCCGCTGCTGGAGCTATCGGTCCAGGAAGCGCCCGACGACGACCGCAACGTCCACTATCTGGGCCGGGAGTATTTCTTCTATGGCCGGTGGGACGACTGCATCCGCACCCTGGAGCGGCATCTGTCCATGCCCAATGCCACCTGGGCAGACGAGCGGGCGGCGTCCATGCGGTTGATCGCCAAGAGCTGGCTCCACAAGGGCGATTCGACCAAGGCGGAGCAGTGGTTTTTGCGGGCCATTGCCGAGGCGCCCCATCTGCGGGAGCCCTGGCTGGATCTGGCGATGGTCCTTTACGAGCAGGGGCGATGGGACGGCGTGGTATATTTCACCGGCCGGGCCCTGGACATCCGGGAACGGCCTCGGACCTATATGACCGAGGCGGGCGCCTGGGGCAGCCTGCCTCAGGATCTCCGCGCCATCGCCCTCTATCAGACCGGGCGGCTGGCTGAAGCCCTGGACGCCGCCGAAGCCGCCTATGCCCTGGAGCCCGCCAACAAGCGCCTCCGGGAAAACGTCCTGGCCCTGCGGCGGCTGCAATAGGCCCCGGCGCGCCGAAAATGTTTGCCTGCTGCGGCTATCTTGAAATGATATTGAGACTGTTCCAAAACCTCGCTGAAGATGTCTGGGACAGGGCAGCGAGGGAAGCGTGAAGGGGGCAAAAAGCCCCCTTCAGACTGTCAAAAAACCTCGCTGAAAGCTGATGTGACAGAGCAGCGGGGGAAGTGTGAAGGGGCCCAAGGGCCCCTTCAGCGTGTCGAAAAAGTCTTTTCGCCACGCTGAGGGATTTTCCGCAGCCCGGAAAATCCCTCTTGGTGCCTGGTATTCTGTTTTTCTGTGTGGCCGCGGCCGGGGAAGCTTTTTCGCTGATCTCCGGCCGGGGAACAGGCTGAGGCGTCAGCTGTTCCGCAATGCCTCCATGACCTCCGAGCGCAGGGGGATGGAGGGCACCGCGCCGGGACGGGTGACGGCGATGGACGAGGCCTTGGCGCTCATGCGCAGGGTGTCCGGAATGGACATGCCCTCGGAGAGGCCGGCCAGGAAATAGCCCGTAAAGGTATCGCCCGCCGCCGTGGTGTCCACGGCCTTGACCGGGAAGATGGGTTGGAAATGGGTCTCATGGGCGTCGCCGTAGACCGCGCCGTCCTTGCCCAGGGTCAGGACGATTCGGGCGTGCGGGTACTTTTCCAGCATGGTCTTGAGAATGGCCTGGGGATCGGAGGTACCGGCAATCTGGCCGCCCTCCACCTCGTTGACCAGGAAGATGGTAATTTTCGACATATCCACGGCGTCCAGCTTCTCATTGTAGGGCGAGGGGTTCAGGGCAATCTGCATGCCCTTCTCATAGGCCTTATCCACGATATAGGGCAGCAGGTTCACCTCATTCTGCAGCAGCAGGATATCCCCCGCGGAGAAGTCCGCCAGAACCTGGTCCACAAAGGCCTCGGTGAGGCACTGGTTGGCGCCGCCGTAGAGCAGAATGGAGTTCTGGGCGTTCCGGTCCACCTGGATGATGGTGTGGCCGGTTTTCTCCTCGATGATCTGGATATGCTTGGCGTTGACGCCGTACTCCATGCAGGCATCCAGGAAGGGCTGGCCGTCGGCGCCGATCATGCCGCCGTGGTAGACCTCCACCCCCGCCTTGGCCAGGGCCATGGACTGGTTGATGCCCTTGCCGCCCAGGTAGATGTGCATTTCACCGGTGGCCTCGGTCTCGCCGGGGAGAATGATATGGTCCACCGCGTAAACATAGTCCAGATTCAGAGAGCCGATGTTGAGTACTCGCATAGCTTCCTCCTTCTCAGGCGTTGTCAATGGTAATCAGGGTGACTTCCACGGGGATGGAGCTGGGAATGGACTCGCCGTTGATGAGCTTGACCGCGTTCTCCACGGCGGTGGAGCCGATCAGAGCGGGCTGCTGGGCAATGGTCGCGGCCATGCGGCCGGCCTTGATGGCGTCAATGGCGTCGTCGGTGGCGTCAAAGCCCACCACCAGGATATCCTTGCCTGCGCCGGACACGGCTTCCACCGCGCCCAGGGCCATCTCATCGTTGGCCGCGAAGACGGCCTGGATATCGCCGTGGGCCTGGAGCATATTCTCCATGACGGACATGCCCTCGGTCCGGTCGAAGTTGGCGGTCTGGCTCACCACCACGTCCAGCTTCTCGTCGGCGATGTTGTGGAAGCCCTCGCTGCGGTCGATGGCGGCGGAAGCGCCGGGGGTGCCCTCCAGCTCGGCGACCTTGATGCCCTCGCCCAGGGTATCGACAATGTACTGGGTGGCCATTTCAGCGCCCATGACGTTGTCGGACGCAATCTGGCAGTCGATGTCCACGCCGTTGACGGCTCGGTCCACGGAGATGACCCGCACGCCCTTGGCCATGGCGGCCTGGACCGCGCCGGTGACGCCGTCGGAGTCCACGGGGTTGACGATCAGAATGCTGATGTTGGAGGAGACCAGGTCCTCGATGTCGCTGACCTGCTTGGCCACGTCGTCACCGGCGTCGGCCACGCTCAGGGAGACGCCCAGCTCCTGGGCGGCAGCCTCCGCCAATGGCAATCCGGTCCGTATGGCCCATGTAGGACAGGACGCGGGAAATCTCGCTGTTCAAAATTCCTTCGCGTTTCATTCGGTCTCATCCTTTCTTCTCGTCGTCTCCCGTACCACCAGGGACACCGGCAGCACGTGCCGTCCTCCCTTCACAGCCGGTTCATCCTGCTGGAGTACGAGATCCATGGCTAATCTTGCTATTTCTTTCACCGGCTGACGTATGGTGGTCAGCTCGGGGGAAATCAATCCGGAAAGGGTTATATCGTCAAATCCAATGAGCTGGATCTGTTCCGGCACCGGGATATTCCGCTTGTGGAGGATCTTATAGGTGGAAATGGCCACAATGTCGTTGCAGGCCAGAATGCCGTCCACCTGCGGGTAGCGCTGGAGCAGCGCCTCGGTCATGGCCAGACCCGCGTCGAAATCATAGTCGCAGTCCACCACCCGCTGGCGGATGCCGTGCTCCAGGCAAAAGTCCCGATAGCCCATATAGCGGCTCCGGCCGCTGAAGGTGCTCTGCGGACCGCGGATGCAGACAATCTCCCGGCAGCCGCATTCCACCAGATGGGCCATGGCCATCTGGGCCCCCTGGTAATAGTCGCAGTAAATGTAGGAGTGCACCGGCCCGTTGAAGTCCGAGTCCAGCACCACCAGCGGGATCGACAGAGGCCGCTGGTCCGAACGGTCGGCGTTGCTGGTGGGGATCAAAATGGCCCCGTCGGCGTTGACCGCCTCCAGCTGCTGCAAGGCCTCCCACTCCCGCTCCATGTTATAGCCCACGTTGCGCAGGGAGAGCTGATAGCCCCGCGCCGCCGCCAGCTCGTCCAGCTCCGCCGCCAGCTCCGTAAAATAGGGGTTGCGGATGCTGGGGATAATCAGGCCGATGGTCCGGGCCGAGCGCTTGAACAGCGACCGCGCCACCTCGTTGGGGACGAAATTCGTCTCCGCGATCACATCCAAAATGCGCTTTCGCTTTTCCGCACTGACCTGGGCCGTGCCGTTGATGACCCGGGAAACCGTGGCCGGAGATACGCCGGCCAGCTGCGCCACCTCGCGGATGCTGCTCATGCGCATCCCTCCGTTCTCTATTTTTATCTAGTATGAAACCCGTTTCATGTGCCTTTAGTATATTCACATTCAACAATTCTGTCAATTACGCAGGGCCCTTTTCTCCCTATTCCACAATTTCCTGTCTTACCGCTTGTGCGATATGACCACCGGGCCGCGCAAAAGTATTTTACATTTCCCGTCGGAAATAGTATAATAGCAAAAAATCTATCATAGATAAGGAATGCACCATATGGAACAGGAACTGACTTTCCGGGACCTGGGACTCTCGGAAGAAATCTTGAAGGCTCTGGAGAAGAAGGGATACGGCTATCCCACCCGCGTCCAGGCCGAGGCCATCCCGCCCTTCCTCCAGTGGAAGGACGTCATTGCCAAAGCGCCCACGGGCACCGGCAAGACCTTTGCCTTCGGCATCCCCATGATCGAGCATATCGACGCCGACTCCGAGGATTTGCAGGGGCTGGTTCTCGCCCCCACCCGGGAGCTGGCCATTCAGATCTGCGAGGAGCTGCGGGGCCTGCTGCGCTACTACAAGGACATCCGCGTGGCGGTGGTCTACGGCGGCCAGCGGATGGAGCCCCAGATCAAGGCGCTCAACGCCAAGCCGCAGATCGTGGTGGCCACGCCGGGGCGGCTGATGGACCACTACAACCGTAAGAATCTCCGCCTCGACAAGGTCCACACCGTGGTTCTGGACGAGGCCGACCGGATGCTGGATATGGGCTTCTTCAAGGATGTGACCCATATCCTCGACAAGCTCAAGAACAAGAAGAGCATGGGCCTCTTCTCCGCCACCATCTCCCAGGAGGTGATGACCGTCAGCTGGATGTACCAGCGGGACGAGGTGGAGATCACGGTCCCAGCCGACCAGGACAACAAGCCTGACATCGACCAGTATTCTCTGACCGTCTCCCCCCTGGAGAAGACCGAGACCACCCTGCGGCTGATTCGGGCCATGCAGTATGAGCGGGTCATCATCTTCTGCAACACCAAGCACATGTGCCAGCGCCTCAGCGACGATCTCCGCCGGGCCGGTCTGGACGCCGACTGCATCCACGGCGACATCCGCCAGTCCACCCGGGAGAAGACCATGAAGACCTTCAAGGACGGCAAGCTGGCCGTGCTGGTGGCCACGGACGTGGCGTCCCGGGGCATCGACGTGGACGACGTGGATTGCGTCATCAACTTCGACGTGCCCGAGGAGAATGAATACTATATCCACCGCATCGGCCGTACCGGCCGGGCCAAGCGCAAGGGCGCGGCCTGGAGCATTCTCGGCAACTTCCCCGAAAAGGCCAAGCTGGACGAAATCGCCAAGTACTCCCACTTCACGGTCCGTCCGATGAAGTTTATCGAGGGCGACCTGCTGGTGGAGGAGGAAGTGAAGAAGCCCCCGGTCCGCAAGCGGTTCCGATGACCGGCGCGGAACGGGCCATGCTGCTGCTCAGCTGCCCCCTGGGGGAGTCCGAGGTCCATCCTCTCTCCGCCGCCCAGTTCCGGGACCTGGGCCGGCAGATCCGCCAGACCGGCAGCCGGTCCGACTCCCTGTCGCCTGTGACTGCCCGTGCCCTGGCGGCCGCGGGCTGCGGCCGGGAGCTGTCCCAGCGGATTTTGGCCCTGCTGGACCGCGAGGCGCAGCTGGACGCCTATCTCCGCCGGGCCGAGGCCGGCGGGATCTGGACCCTGACCCGGCTCGCCCCGCAATACCCCGCCCAGCTGGCCGTCAAGCTGCGGTTTGACGCGCCGCGGGTGCTCTTCCTCCGCGGCGATGCCGCCCTGCTCCAAGGGCCCGCCGTGGCCCTGGTGGGGTCCCGGCGGCTGCGCCCGGAAAATGAAGCCTTCGCCCGGCAGGCCGGGCGGCTGGCCGCCGAAGAGGGCCTCACCCTGGTCACCGGCGGCGCGGCCGGCGCGGATCTCACCGCCCTGGAGGCCTGTCTCGATGCGGGCGGCAACGCTGTGGTCTATGTCCCCGGCCCGCTGACGGAGCACAGCCCCCGGGCCCGCTGCCTCTTTGTCAGCGAAGGGGGCTATGACCTCCCCTTTTCCGTGCCCCGGGCGTTGACCCGCAATCACTTTATTCATGCCCATGCCGCCAAGACCCTGGCGGCCCAGTGTACGCTGGGTACCGGCGGCACCTGGCAGGGCTGTCTGGATAATCTGCGCCGCCAATGGTCGGAGGTCTACGTCTTTGACGACGGCTCCGAGGCCGCGGCGGCCCTCTCGGCACGGGGCGCCGTGCCGGTTTCCGCGCTCACATCGCTCCGAGCGCTCACGCCCCCGCAGAGCTGCCTGTTCTGAGGGGTTCATTGAAACAATCCGGCGTTGCCGGTTGTCACTCGCAGTAGGAAAGGAGGTCCAGAATCCTCGGGATTCTCACAAGCGCCAGTGCCTGCCCGGCAGGACGACGAGGCGGAGCGTGATCGAACATTCGGCGGATGCGCTCCCGCCGCCCCCGGCGGCGTGACACAGTCAGAAATATGCGGGCAACCGCAAAACAGAGGGGCTGTGACCGGGAAGAAAAGAACAATTGGCTGCGAGATTGTCCTTTTGATCTGACGGCAGAGGCCGCTATAGGTGGATTCTGCCCATTTTCAGTAACAATCAGGAGGAACCAATCTATGTGTGGAATTGTAGGATATGTGGGACGGGAGCAGGCCGCGCCGATTTTGCTGGAGGGCCTGTCCCGGCTGGAGTACCGGGGCTACGACTCGGCGGGCGTCTGCGTCTTCGACGGCGGAAAGCTCCAGGTGGCCAAGACCAAGGGCCGCTTGAAAAGCCTCTATGACCTGATCGACGGCGGCAAGGCCATTCCCGGCACCGTCGGCATCGGCCACACCCGCTGGGCCACCCACGGCGCGCCCTCGGATGAAAACAGCCATCCCCACATGGCCGACAGCGGAAAAATCGCCGTGGTCCACAACGGCATCATCGAAAACTATCTGGAATTAAAAGACTACCTGCAAAAGCAGGGGAAGAAATTTCACTCCGAGACCGACACGGAGGTCGTGGCCAACCTGATCGAGCACTTCTATGACGGCGGCTGCACCTTCCGTCAGGCGGTCCAGCGGGCCGTGGCCCGGGTGGAGGGCAGCTACGCCCTGGGCGTCCTCTGCCGCGACTGCCCCGACACCGTCATCGGCGTCAAAAAGGACAGTCCCCTGATCTTCGGCTACGGCCAGGGCTGCAACTACATCGCCTCGGACGTCCCCGCCATTCTCAAGTACACCCGGGACGTGGTTTACCTCAACGACGGCGACCTGCTGGAGATGACCGCCGACCGTGTGGACTTCTACAACGTCCACGGCGAGCCCTTGGAAAAGGACACCGAGCACATCACCTGGGAGCTCTCGGCGGCGGAAAAGGGCGGCTATGCCCACTTTATGCTCAAGGAGATCCACGAGCAGCCCAAGGCCGTCCGGGACACCATCCACCCCCGGATTCGGGACGGACGCGTGGTGCTGGACGACATTCAGCTGCCCGCCGCCTATCTGGCCCAGCTGAAGCGAATCTACATCGTCGCCTGCGGCTCGGCCTACTATGTGGGCGTCCACGGCAAGTACATCATTGAAAATCTCTGCCGGGTGCCGGTGGAGCCGGTGCTGGCCTCGGAATTCCGCTATGCCGACCCGGTGCTGGACGGCACGACCCTGGTGGTCATCATCAGCCAGTCCGGCGAAACCGCCGACACGCTGGCGGCGCTGCGGGAGGCCAAGCGCCGGGGCGCGCGGGTGCTGGCCGTGGTCAACGTGGTGGGCAGCTCCATCGCCAAGGCGGCCGACGACGTGCTCTACACCTGGGCCGGTCCGGAAATCGCCGTGGCGACGACCAAGGCCTTTTCCACCCAGCTGGCGGTCATGTATCTGCTGGCCCTCTATATCGCCCAGGAGCTCCACACCCTGCCCGAGGACCGGCGGCGGGAGCTGCTGGAGGCCCTGGTCCGGCTGCCGGAGCAGCTGGAGGAGATTCTCTCCCCCGAGAGCATCGCCCGCATTCAGTATTTCGCCTCCCAGTATTTCAACAACCGGGATGTGTTCTTTATCGGCCGGAATATTGACAGCGCCACCTGCCTGGAGGGCAGCCTGAAGCTCAAGGAGATCGCCTATATCCATTCCGAGGCCTATCCCGCCGGAGAGCTCAAGCACGGGCCCATTTCCCTGATCGAGAACGGGACCCTGGTGGTGGCCGTGGCGACCAACCCCGCCCTCTTCGACAAGACCATGTCCAACGTCAAGGAGGTCTCCGCCCGGGGCGCGGACGTCCTGGGAATCACGATTCAGGGCTTTGAGGACGCCATCCACAAGACCATGGACAGCGCCATCTTCGTCCCCCGGACCGAGGTCCTGTTCCAGCCCAGCATGTCGGTGCTGCCGCTGCAAACCTTCGCCTATTATGTGGCGCTGATGCGGGGCTGTGACGTGGATAAGCCGAGAAATCTGGCCAAGAGCGTCACCGTCGAATAAACTGCGGCCGCCGCGGTTCTGTGACAAACTTACAGACCTGCGGCGGCCGTTTTGCTAGGGCAGCACCGCACAATTTGGCAAGAGCATTCGGCCAAAGATTTTGCCTCATACGAAAGTTATAAAAGGGCGGGAATCAGCGTGGCGAAAAAGTCTTTTCGCCACGCTGAGGGCGTAGTCGTCAACTACGCCCCATCCGCCATCGCCGGATGAAAACAAAAGAAAAAGACGAGTGTTCTTACAGCGTTTCAAATGCTATAAGAACACTCGCCATGGTGCGCGAGGCGGGACTTGAACCCGCACGTCCGGAGTGGACACTAGAACCTGAATCTAGCGAGTCTGCCAATTCCACCACTCGCGCATATTCGCCATCGCTCTTGCGACAGCTCCAATATAATACCACCGGTGTCGGGAATTGTCAAGACCTATTTGAAAAAATCAGAAGACCGTCTGCACCAGAACCATATAGACCACGGTGCCGCCGGCGATGGAGAGGAGCATCTGCCGCTTCCAGAGATGGAGACCCGCCACGACGGCCAGGGCGACGGCCTCGGGCAGGCCGTGGGACCCGGAGACCAGAGAGACGTTCTTTAGGCAGTAGACCAGCAGCAGCCCGAACACGGCCCCGGGCAGCACCCGGCCCAGATGCTGCACCAGCGGCGGCGTGGGCTTGTCCGCCGGAAAGAGCAGGAAGGGAAGGAACCGCGTGGCCATGGTCCCCAGAATCACCAGGCCGATGGTGAGGAATTGCTGTGTCGTTGTCATGACCGAACCGCCTCCTTGCCGTCCCGGAGATGGAGCAAAATCAGACTGCCGAGAATCAGCGCCATGGCGGGCAGCATAAACCCGTCGGCCCCGAAGAGCACGAGGCACAGCGCGGAGAGGCCCAGCCCCAGAAGCTCGCTGGTGTGCCGCGCATCCTTTTGCCACTGCTCCAGGAAAATCACGGCGAACATGGCCGTCATCACGAAGTCCAGCCCCTCGGTGCTCACCGGGAGCAGCGCTCCGAAGAGGCTGCCCAAGGTGGACCCCAGCACCCAGTAGCTCTGGTCCAGCAGCGTGACGAAAAAATAGAACCAGCTCCGATCCACCCCGGCGGGGGGCTGGACCGTGCAGTTGATGGAAAAGCTCTCGTCGCACATGCCGAAAATCAGATAGAGCTTTTTGAGCCCGGTCCCCTTGTAGCGCTCCAGCATGGCCAGACCGTAGAAGAGATGCCGGGCGTTGACCATCAGCGTCAGCGCCAGAACCTCCAGCGGCTGGAAGGGGGCCAGCAGCAGATTCACGGTGAGAAATTCCATGGACCCGGCGAAAATCGTCAGGCTGGTCAGGGTGGGGAAGTACAGCGGAAATCCGGCGGCGTGCATCAGCATGCCGTAGGAAAAGCCCAGAAAGAGGAAGCCCGTCAGGATGGGAATGGTATAGGGAAACGCGGCCAGCAGGGCCTTCCGCCGCGGCGAAGGGGAGGACATGGGAAAAACTCCTTTGCGCGAAAATAGCCCGGCGCGTTGCCACGCCGGGACACTTTTTATTACCGCTCCTTATAGTAGAGCATACAGTGGCAGTAGCCCTCGAAGTCCGGGTCCTGGATCTGCTGGCGGAACTCGGCGCACATGCACTTGAATTCCTCCGTCCGTTCCACCCGGCAGGGGCAGTAGCCGCCGGTGGCCTTGAGGCCGTCCTTGACGGTTTTGACCACGGCTTCGTTTTCATTGAGGCGAACCTTGCTCATTTCAGCCCTCCCAAAACGCTTCAATCTCGGACTTGGGCCGGTAGCCCATAGACTGGCGGACGGCCTTGCCGTTCTCAAACACGATCAGCGTGGGAATGGACACAATGCCGAATTGGCGGGCCAGCTCCGGCTCCTCGTCCACGTTGACCTTGCCCACCCGGCAGGTCTCGGCCAGCTCCTCGACGATGGGGGAGAGCATCATGCACGGCCCGCACCAGGTGGCCCAGAAGTCCACCAAAATCTTCTCCTGGCTGTCCAGGACCAGCTCCTGGAAGTTGTCTTTTGTCAGTGTATATTCCATGTTGAAGGCTCCTTATCATATAATAGCCGCCGTCCGGCAGGTTTGCTCATTCTATTATAGCACGTTTCAGGCGGTCTGTCATCCCCGAGACCGGAGAAACCGAAAAAGGACCCCAGTTCCGCTCGCGATGGCGCAATGCCCAGAAACATTTTGCATTGGAAGCCAAAGAATGCTATACTGAAACAGAACCCCATGCTGCCTCGCGCTGAAATGAGGGCGAAGCGCTGGCCTTCTGCTGACGGCGCGGCGCCGGTAAGAAGCCCTGTTCAGCGTAACATGTGAAAAATCAATCCGAAAGGGAGTGCTGCCCGATGCAGCTGGAAGCGCTGCTGGAACAAGTGAAAACCGGTTCGCTCTCCGTAGAGGAGGCGGCCAGGGCGCTGAAGGCAGCGCCCTTCGCGGATCTGGACTACGCCAAGGTGGATCTCCATCGGCAGCTGCGCCAAGGTGTGTCCGAAGTGATCTACGGCGCGGGGAAGACGCCGGAGCAGATCACGGGGATCGTCCGCGCCCTGGAGGCCAACGGTCAGGACCGGGTGCTGGTCACCCGGCTGGACCAGGCCAAGGCCGGCGTGCTGGCCGAGACGCTGCCGGAGCTCCGCTATGATCCCATGGCCCGGGTGGGCCTGGTGGGAACGCTGCCGGAGCCCACGGGCCTGGGGCCCATCGTCGTCGCCACCGGGGGCACCAGCGATATGCCCGTGGCCGAGGAGGCTGCGCTGACGGCCGAGTATCTGGGGAATCGGGTGGTGCGGCTCTATGATGTGGGGGTGGCAGGAATCCACCGGCTGCTGGCACACACCCAGGAGATCTATGACGCCAGCGTCATCATCGCCATCGCCGGCATGGAGGGCGCGCTGGCCAGCGTCATCGGCGGTCTGGCCGACTGTCCGGTCATCGCCGTGCCCACCAGCGTCGGCTATGGCGCCTCCTTCCAGGGCCTGGCCGCGCTGCTGTCCATGCTCAACGCCTGCGCCGCCGGAATTTCGGTGGTCAACATCGACAACGGCTTCGGCGCGGCCTTTATGGCCAGTAAAATCAACCATATGGGTCCGCGGCCCGAATGAGACCAGACTGTACAAAACCTCGCTGAAACGCAGCCTCCCGACCATGGGCGGCTGCGTTTTCTGATGAACCGGCAGCGCCCCGCCGAACGCCGTAGGGCGGTATGCCCACATGCCGCCATGACCGGGCTCCATGGACCGCAAGCCCGGCGGTCCCGGCAGCGCGGCACGGGCGCATATGTAATGCGCCCCTACAATAGAAACCGACAGCGGGCGCGCCTGTAGGGGCGGATTGTATATCCGCCCGAACAGACCTGCGCTTCCCACCGTACCCCCGCCGAACGCCGTAGGGCGGCATGCCCACATGCCGCCATGACCGGGCTCCGTGGACCGCAAGCCCGGTAATCCCGCAGCCGTTTGGTTTCAGCGGAAAGGGCCAAAGGGCAAAAAATCCGCTGACGGCGGTCAGCGGAACCGGGTGAAATAAAAAACCCGAACGCCGCGGCGTTCGGGATATTGGTGGAGACTACTGGACTCGAACCAGTGACCTCTTGCGTGTGAAGCAAGCGCTCTAACCTGCTGAGCTAAGCCTCCGTAACTTGCTTCGTTATTATACAGCGGTCGGCTGAAAAAAGCAAGTCTTTTTTTCGGAATGGCTCAAGTATTTTTTTCAACCAGCGCCCGGAGGCGGGCGTCAATTTCGGGCTCCCGGCGGCGGAGGATGATGGGACGCCGTTTTTCGTCCAGGAAGCAGTGACTGGAAGCACCGTCGGCAGCCAGGACGCCGGTGTCGTGGAAGCGGACCTCATAGCGGTAGGTCATCTTGACGCCGTTGTACTCCACCAGCTTGGGGTAGATGTCCACCACGTCGTCATAGCGGACCGACACATGGTACCGGCAGGAGACGTCCACCACCGGGACGATAATGCCGGTGGCTTCCATCTTCCGGTAGTTGAGCCCGGCCTGATCGAGAAAGTCCAGCCGCGCCTCTTCAAACCAGCGGATATAGTTGGAGTGGTGGACGATGGACATTTGATCGGTTTCGTAGTAGTTGACCCGGCGCTGATACGGGTGCAGTTCCATGAAAAAGCCTCCTTATTCGAAGCGGCCCACGATGACGCTGGAGTTCTGGCCGCCAAAGCCAAAGGCGTTGGACATGGCGTAGCGGATTTCTGCGCGGCGGGCTTCGTTGGGGATGACGTCCAGATCGCAGGCGGGGTCGGCCGTCTCAACATGCAGGGTGGGGGGGAGGATGCCGGTCTCCACGGCCTTGACGCAGGCGATGACCTCCGTGACGCCGCCCGCGCCCATCATATGGCCGGTGGCGCTCTTGGTGGCGCTGACCGGGGGCGGATTGCCGCCGAAGACCTTGCGCACGGCGGCGGCCTCGATGGCGTCGCCCATGGGGGTGGAGGTGCCATGGGTGTTGATATAGCCGATGTCGGCAGGGGAGAGACCGGCCCGGGCCAGCGCGTCCTCCATGCAGGCGATGGCGCCGATGCCGTCGGGATGGGGCGCGGTGACGTGGTGGCCGTCGGTGTTGTTGGCGGTGGCGCAGACCACGCCGAGGATCTTCGCGCCCCGGGCCAGAGCGTGGCTGCGGGTCTCCAGCATCAGCGCGCCGCCGCCCTCGCCCATGACAAAGCCGTCGCGGTGCAGGTCAAAGGGGCGGCAGGCGGTGACCGGGTCGGGGTTCCGGGACAGGGCCCGGGCCGAGGCCAGACCGGCCAGCACCACCGGACAGATGGAGCTCTCCGCGCCCACGGCCAGCATGGCGTCGGCCTCGCCGGCCTTCAGGAGCATGCAGGCCAGACCGATGGCGTCGCCGCCGGAGGAGCAGGCCGTCTGCACCGTGAAGCTGGGGCCGCGGAAGCCGAAGTGAATGGCGATCTGCGCGGCGGCGATATTGCCCAGGGCCTTGGGCACAAACCGGGGCGAGACCCGGAGCTTCCCGGCCTCGTCCACCTCGTGCTGGGTCTCGGCGATATGATTGACGCCGGCCAGGGCCGTGCCCAGGGTGATGCCCAGCCGCCGGGGCGCGGCGGCGGGGTCCAGGCCGCTCATGGTCAGAGCCTCCTGGGCGGCGGCGTAGGCGAACTGCATAAAGGGCACGGTCTCCCGGGGGAGGCCCTTGGGCAGCAGCGCGGCGGCGTCGAAGTCCTTGACCTCGGCGGCCACCTTGACCGGAATGGCCGAGGTGTCGCACTGGGCGATGGGCGCGATGCCGCTGACGCCGTGAATCAGATTGTTCCAATAGATCTCTACACCGATGCCGATGGGGGTCACAGCCCCCATGCCGGTAATCACAATGGTCTCATCCATAGTATTCCGTCTTTCCCGAACGCAGCGCGTACCCTCCGTCTGCATTCGTAACAGTATCATACACACACAAAATTATTTTACCGAATTTTCCACCGCAAGTCAATCCCCGGAGACGGCGGAGACGCGCGCTAAGAAAGCGCAAACAGTGAAAGTTCTGTTTTACAAACTTGTTGAATTGTGATAAACTGAATACGATGCGGAGTATGGGCCAACAGCGGCCCAGCTGCGCAGCATACCGTATGTTGCAGTCTGACGCTGGACGAATATAGAAGAAATGAGGTATTTGCAATGGATTACGCAAGCGAATCCCTTCGGCTCCACAACGAGTGGAAGGGCAAGATTGAAGTGGTGGCCACGGTGCCCGTGGAGACCAAGGAGGACCTGTCTCTGGCCTACACCCCCGGCGTGGCCCAGCCCTGCCTGGAGATTCAGAAGGATGTGGAGAAGTCCTATGACCTGACCCGGCGGCACAACCTCTGCGCCGTGATTACCGACGGCACCGCCGTCCTGGGCCTGGGCGATATCGGCCCCGAGGCCGGTATGCCGGTCATGGAGGGCAAGTGCGTGCTGTTCAAGTCCTTCGGCGGCGTGGACGCCTTCCCCCTCTGCGTCAAGACCAAGGACGTGGACGAGTTCGTGCAGACCGTCTATAACATCTCCGGCTCCTTCGGCGGCATCAACCTGGAGGACATCGCCGCGCCCCGCTGCTTCGAGATCGAGCGGAAGCTGAAGGAAAAGTGCGATATCCCGATTTTCCACGACGACCAGCACGGCACCGCGGTCATCACCCTGGCCGGTATGCTCAACGCCCTGAAGGTCGTGGGCAAGAAGAAGGAGGACGTGAAGATCGTCACCTCCGGCGCGGGCGCTGCCGCCATTTCCATCGTCAAGCTGCTGCTGTCCGCCGGCTTTAAGAACGTCACCATGTGCGACCGCAAGGGCGCCATCTACGCCGGCCGCGAGGGCCTCAACTGGATCAAGGAGGAGATGGCCCAGGTCACCAACCTGGAGAAGAAGCCCGGCTCCCTGGCCGAGCAGCTGGTGGGCGCCGACGTGTTCATCGGCGTGTCCGCCCCCGGTACTGTCACCACCGAGATGGTCAAGACCATGAACCGTGACGCCATCATCTTCGCCTGCGCCAACCCCACCCCCGAGATCTTCCCCGACGACGCCAAGGCCGGCGGCGCCGCCGTCATCGCCACGGGCCGCAGCGACTTCCCCAACCAGATCAACAACGTGCTGGCCTTCCCCGGCATCTTCCGCGGCACCTTCGACGTCCGCGCCCGGGATATCAACGAGGAGATGAAGATGGCCGCCGCCCATGCCCTGGCCGACCTCATCAGCCCCGAGGAGCTCTGCGCCGACTACATCATCCCCAAGGCCTTCGACAAGCGGGTCGGTCCCGCCGTGGCCAAGGCCGTGGCCGAAGCCGCCCGCAAGACCGGCGTCGCCCGGATTTGATTGATAAAGTATACACAAAAGCCGCCGGATCATGCAATCCGGCGGCTTTTCCGTGTCTTATCGAAGCATACGCGGCCTGGTTTGGCGGGGTGTGGGCACCCCGCCCTACGGACCAGGTTGATCGCACACAGTCGGATGCCTGAGGGAAAGGCTCCCCTTGAAGGGAGCTGACGCGGAGCGCCTGAGAGGTGTTACCGCACCGAAGGCTTCCCGCAGGGTCCCGGCCTGTGCAGAGGGCGCTGACGCGCCGCCGCCGCTGCGCGGCGGCACACCTCTCCGTCACGCTTCGCGTGCCACCTCCCCTCAAGGAGAGGCTTTAAGGTGCGTCGCCTGAGGGAAAGGCTCCCCTTGAGGGGAGCTGGCGCGGAGCGCCTGAGAGGTGTTACCGCACCGAAGGCTTCCCGCAGGGTCCCGGCGTGCGCAGAGGGCGCTGACGCGCCGCCGCCCGTGGGGCGGCACACCTCTCCGTCAGGCCTGCGGCCTGCCACCTCTCCTCAAGGAGAGGCTTTAAGGTGCGTCGCCTGAGGGAAAGGCTCCCCTTGAGGGGAGCTGGCGCGAAGCGCCTGAGAGGTGTTACCGCACCGAAGGCTTCCCGCGAGGTTCCGGCGTGTGCACAAGGGCGCTGACGCGCCGCCGCTCTGCGGACCTGGTTGATCGCACAGGCCGGAAGCCTTTTTCTTGCGGGGCGATCAGCCCACCGCGTGGCCCTTCTGGTGGATGACCTGGACGACCCGGTCCACCAGGGCGTGGCAGCGTTCCTCGCTCTCGGCCTCGACCATGACGCGGATCACCGGCTCGGTGCCGGACTCGCGGACCAGAATGCGGCCGGTGTCGCCCAGCTCCTGGGCCACGGCCTGGACGGCGGCCTGGACGTCGGGGTCGGCCTGGGCCGTCTTCTTGTCGGTGACCCGGACGTTGACCAGCACCTGGGGATAGATCTTCAGATCCTCCACCAGCTGGCTCAGCTTCTTCTTCCGGGCCAGCATGACCTCCATGACCTTCAGACTGGTGAGGATCCCGTCGCCAGTGGAGGCGTACTTGGAGAAGATGATATGGCCGGACTGCTCGCCGCCAATCCGGCAGCCGTGCTCGCTCATGTACTCATAGACGTACTTGTCGCCGACCTTGGTCTTGACGTAGTCGATGCCCGCCTCGTCGAAGGCCTTGTAGAGGCCGAAGTTGGACATGACCGTGGTAACCACGGTATTGGTGATGAGCTTGCCGCGCTCCTTCATGTATTTGCCGTAGAGGTAGAGGATATGGTCGCCGGAGACGACGTTGCCGTTCTCATCCACGGCCATGCAGCGGTCGGCGTCGCCGTCGTAGGCGAAGCCCACGTCCATGCCGTTTTCCACCACATACTCTTGCAGGCCCTCGATGTGGGTGGAGCCGCAGCCCAGGTTGATGTTGAGGCCGTTGGGCTCGGCGTTGATGACGAAGGTCTTGGCCCCCAGAGCGTCAAAGACGGCCTTGGCCAGGCTCCAGGCGCTGCCGTTGGCGCAGTCCAGGGCGACCTTCATGCCCTTGAAGGAGTAGACGCCCAGGGAAATCAGGTAGCCCAGATACCGGTTCCGGCCGGCCACATAGTCCACGGTGCGGCCGATGCGGTCCCGATGGGCCGGGGGCAGCTCGGACCAGGTCTGGCCGAAGACCTCCAGCTGGCCGTCCAGATAGGCCTCCACCAGGCGGATGGTCTCCTCGTCCATTTTTTCACCCTGACTGTTGATGAGCTTGATGCCGTTGTCATAGTAGGGATTGTGGCTGGCGGAGATCATAATGCCGCAGTCGAAGCTGTCCACCCGGGCCACGTGGGCCACCGAGGGGGTGGTGGTGACGTGCAGCAGGTAGGCGTCGGCGCCGGAGGCCACGAGACCGGCCACCAGGGCGTATTCAAACATATAGCTGGACCGGCGGGTGTCCTTGCCGATGACGATGCGGGCGGGGTCCTCACAGCCGCTGCGGACCTTGCGCTCGGTGTAATACCAGCCCAAAAACCGGCCGATGGAGAAGGCGTGTTCCGCCGTCAGGTTCACGTTGGCCTCGCCGCGGAACCCATCCGTGCCAAAATATTTTCCCATAGAGGTGCTCCTTTACAGTGGAATTCCTGTTGGATTGGATGGAACTTATTATATCGGGTTTTGCCCTGGTTGTCCATGGGGTCGCTGGAAAATTTGCGGAAGCGAATTCATCTTTTTGTCCAAGTCTGGCCCGGAGAAATAAGAGAATTCGACAAAAAGATGAAATGATTTGGGAGATTTACACAAATAACTTGTGTTATACCCCCATATTCGATATAATATGACTACTCTGGCTGCGCTCTCCGCGCGGCCTGGCTTCCGCCCCATGGCGGACCCGCACCCCGATCACACGGATGAGGAGGCAAAAGAAGGATGTTAGACCAGTCGTATTATAAGAAGGCCGACGAGATCATCGAGCACTACGGCCGCAAGGCCAGCTCGCTGATCCCCATTATGCAGGATATTCAGGGAGAGTACCGCTACCTGCCCGGGGAGCTGTTGATCTACGTGGCCCGGCAGATCGGCGTCAAGGAGGCCAAGGCCTACAGCGTGGCGACGTTTTATGAGAATTTTTCCTTCGAGGCCAAGGGCAAGTACGTCATCAAGGTCTGTGACGGCACGGCTTGCCATGTGAAGAAGTCGGCCCCGATTCTCGAGGCGCTGCACAAGACGCTGGGCCTGAGCAAGAAAAAGCATACCACCGACGATATGATGTTCACCGTGGAGACGGTGTCCTGCCTGGGCGCGTGCGGACTGGCCCCGGCCATGATGGTCAATGAGGAGGTCCACCCCCGGATGACGCCGGAGGCGGCGGTGGCACTGGTGGAGAAACTGCGAGGTGACGGCAAATGACGATTGCAACGAGAGAAGCGCTCCAGGCGCTGCGGGCCCAGGCCCGTCAGGTCATCGAGGCCACGGACTGCCGCGTCCTGGTCTGTGCCGGCACCGGCTGTATCGCCACCGGCTCCCAGAAGATTTATGAGACGCTGCTGGCCATCGCCAAGGACGCTCCGGGTGTGACGCTGGAGTTCCAGCCCTGCGGCGGCGGGGAGACCCATGTGGGCGTCAAGAAGACCGGCTGCCAGGGCATCTGCGAGCTGGGCCCCCTGGTCCGGATTCAGAAGGGCGACAAGGTCGTCCAGTACATCAAGGTCCAGCCCGAGGACTGCGAGGAGATCTTCACCCGCAGCGTCCTGGGCGACGAGGTTTTGGAGCATCTGCTGTACCAGCAGAAGGGCAAGACCTACCGCTCTCCCGGCGAAATTCCCTTTATTGCCAAGCAGACCCGGGTGGCCCTGGAGAACTGCGGCAAGTTCGACGCCGAGTCCCTGGAGGAGTACATCGCCGGCGGCGGCTTTACGGCGCTGGAAAAGGCCCTCTTTGAGATGACCCCGGAGGACGTGGTCAACGTCGTGGACGCCTCGGGGCTCCGGGGCCGCGGCGGCGGCGGCTTCCCGGCGGGCCGGAAGTGGAAGCAGGTGACCCGGCAGCCGGAGAAGACCCGCTATGTGGTCTGCAACGGCGACGAGGGCGACCCTGGCGCATTTATGGACGGCTCGGTCATGGAGGGCGACCCCTATCGGCTGATCGAGGGCATGATGCTGGGCGCTTATGCCGTCAGCTCCAGCGAGGGCTATATCTACGTCCGCGCCGAGTATCCCATGTCCGTGGCCCGGCTGAGCCACGCCATCCGGGAGCTGGAGGCGGCTGGCCTGCTGGGGGATCATATTCTGGGCACCGACTTCTCCTTCCATCTGCATATCAACCGGGGCGCGGGAGCCTTCGTCTGCGGCGAGGGCTCGGCCCTGACGGCCTCCATCGAGGGCAACCGCGGCATGCCCCGGGTCAAGCCGCCCCGGACCGTGGAAAAGGGCCTGTGGGAGAAGCCCACGGTGCTCAACAACGTGGAGACCTTCGCCAACGTGCCGATGATTCTCCTCAAGGGGGCCGAGTGGTACCGCTCCATCGGCACCGCCGGCAGCCCGGGCACCAAGACCTTCTCGCTGACCGGCTCCATTGAGAATACCGGCCTGATCGAGGTCCCCATGGGCACGACCCTGCGGGAGATCATCTTCGACATCGGCGGCGGCGTCAAGAACGGCGAGAAGTTCAAGGCCGTACAGATCGGCGGCCCCTCCGGCGGCTGCCTCACCGAGGAGCATCTGGACGTGCCTCTGGACTTCGACTCGGTCAAGCGCTACGGCGCCATTGTGGGCTCCGGCGGCCTGGTGGTCATGGACGAGCACACCTGTATGGTGGAAGTGGCCCGGTTCTTTATGAGCTTCACCCAGCGCGAGTCCTGCGGCAAGTGCGTGCCCTGCCGGGAGGGCACCAAGCGGATGCTGGAGATTCTGGAGAAGATCGTCGCCGGCAAGGGCAAGCTGGAGGACCTGGACCGGCTGGAGGAGCTGGCCGAGATGGTCAAGAATATGGCCCTCTGCGGCCTGGGCAAGAGCGCCCCGCTGCCGGTGCTCAGCACCCTCAAGCTCTTCCGGGATGAATACGTCGAACACATCGTCGATCACAAGTGCCGGGCCAAGGTCTGCGAGGCCATGCGCCGCTATGTCATCAACCCGGCCTTCTGCAAGGGCTGCGGCAAGTGCGCGAAGAACTGTCCGGTGGGCGCCATCAGCGGCAAGATCAAGCAGTGCTACCACATCGATACGGATGTGTGTATCAAGTGCGGCGCCTGCCGCGACAACTGCGCCTTCGACGCCATCTACGTGGAAGCATAGGAGGAAACGCCATGGGAATCATGATGATCGACGGCAGAAAAGTCGAATTTACCAGTGAGAAAAACGTGCTTTCCGTGATTCGGAAGGCCGGCATCGATATACCGACCCTGTGCTATCACTCCGAGGTGTCCACCTTCGGCGCCTGCCGGCTGTGTACCGTGGAGGACGACCGGGGCCGCACCTTCGCCTCCTGCTCCGAGGAGCCCCGGGACGGCATGGTGATCTACACCAATACCGGCCGGATCAAGCGCCATCGGAAGCTGATTCTGGAGCTGCTGCTGGCGGCCCACTGCCGGGACTGCACCACCTGCGTCAAGAGCGGCGAGTGCAACCTCCAGCGGCTGGCCCACCGGCTGGGCGTCACCCAGATTCGGTTTGAAAATACCCGCCCGCCCCGGGAGATCGACAACAGCTCCCCGGCCATCATCCGCGACCCCAATAAGTGCATTCTCTGCGGCGACTGCATCCGCGCCTGCGAGGAGCTCCAGGGCATCGGCGCGCTGGGCTTTGCCTTCCGGGGCACCGACGCCATGGTCATGCCGGCCTTTGATAAAAAGCTCTCCGAGACCCAGTGCGTCAACTGCGGCCAGTGCCGGGTCTTCTGCCCCACCGGCGCCATCAGCATCCATACGAATATGGACGAGGTCTGGGAGGCTTTGGCCGACCCGGATCTGCGGGTCGTGGCCCAGGTGGCCCCGGCGGTCCGCGTGGCCGTGGGCGACGCCTTCGGCCTGAAGAAGGGCACCAGCGTCATGGGCAAGATCGTCAATGTCCTCCATCGGATGGGCTTCGACGAGGTCTATGACACCACCTTCAGCGCCGACCTGACGGTCATGGAGGAGTCGGCGGAGTTCCTCAACCGGCTCCATGCGGGCATCAAGCTGCCGCTGCTGACCTCCTGCTGTCCCTCCTGGGTCAAGTTTGTCACCGATCAGTATCCGGAGTTCAAGGACAATCTCTCCACCTGCCGCTCGCCCCAGGGCATGATGTCGGCGGTGGTCAAGGAGTGGTATCGGGACCCCAAGCACGCCGGCGGCAAGCGGACGGTCATGGTGTCCATCATGCCCTGCACGGCCAAGAAGATGGAGGCCAAGCGGCCCAACAGCTTCACCAAGGGCGAGCAGGACACGGATATTGTCATCACCACCACCGAGCTCATTCGGATGATCAACAACTCCGGCATCGACTTTGCCGAGCTGGACCCCGAGGCCAGCGACGTGCCCTTCGGCTTCGGCTCCGGCGGCGGCGTGATCTTCGGCGTCACCGGCGGCGTCACCGAGGCGGTGCTGCGGCGTCTGATCCCCGAGCACAACAAGGTGGCGCTGGACGCCATCGCCGAGTGCGGCGTCCGGGGCGACGATGCCATCAAGGAATTCACCTTCCCCTACGAGGGCACCGAGCTGAAGATCTGCGTCGTCAGCGGCCTGGCCAATGCCCGCGAGGTCATGGAGCGGGTCAAGCGCGGCGAGGCCCAGTACCACCTGATCGAGGTCATGGCCTGCCGCCGCGGCTGCATCATGGGCGGCGGCCAGCCTCCGTTCGCCGGAATCCGCACCAAGGCGGCCCGCGCCAAGGGCATCTACAGCGCCGACAATATGTCCATTATCAAGAAGCCCGATGAGAACCCCATGATTATGGCCCTCTACGACGGCCTCCTCAAGGGCAAGACCCACGAGCTGCTGCATAATTCGTCCTATTGATCCCCAGCCGGACGCCCTTGGGCGTCCGGCATTTTTCCTATCACCGAAACGGAAACGGCACGCGAAACGCCCGCGATTCCTACCGAAAGCCCGCCAATTCCGGCGGTGCGGCCCGGGCGGCCATAAAGGCCGCCCCTACAACCGGAAACGGCGGCGGGTGCGTGTAGGGGCGGCCTGTATGGCCGCCCGGGACCGGTTCCCGATTCCCGCCGGGGTTCGACAGTTCTGCCCGCCGTAGGGGCGCGCATCGCGCGTCCGCTGGCCCCGCGTGCACCGCACCCCGCCCATCGTAGGGGGCGATGCCCACATCGGCCCGCCCGCCGCCGCGTGCAGCGCAGTCCCCTGACCGCTGCGGGCGTAGGGCGGCATGCCCACATGCCGCCGGGACCGGGTCGCGATGACCGAAAGCCCGCCAATTCCGGCGGTGCGGCCCGGGCGCATATATAATGCGCCCCTACATCAGGAAACGGCGGCGGGTGCGTGTAGGGGCGGCCTGTATGGCCGCCCGGGACCGGTTCCCGATTCCCGCCGGGGTTCGACGGTCCTGCCCGCCGTAGGGGCGCGCATTGCGCGTCCGCTGGCCTCCGTGAGCAGCGCACCCCGCCGAACGCACCTCTTAGGGGCCGATGCCCACATCGGCCCGCCCGCCCTCGCGTGCAGCGCCACCCGCCGAACGCACCCGCCCCTTGGGGACGGACGTATTTCCCGCAAAAATCCCGCCGCAGGCGATGCGGCGGGATTTTTCACGAATGAACGGCCAGTCCGATTACCACGGCGTCAGCTCCATATAGAGATCCTTGTACTGGCAGGCGGAATTGGCCCAGGAGACATCCTTGTCCATATCGCGCTGGACGATCTCGTCCCAGTGGTAGCGGTTGTTGAAGTAGAGGGTCTTGGCCCGGTTGATGGCGTCCAGCAGGAGGCCGGCGTCATAGCGGTCGAAGGTGAAGCCGTTGCCGTCGCCGTTGAACTCGTTGTAGGGCTGCACGGTGTCCTTGAGGCCGCCGGTCTCACGGACGATGGGCAGGGTGCCGTAGTGCATGGCGTTGAGCTGGGTCAGGCCGCAGGGCTCGAACCGGGAGGGCACCAGCAGGGCGTCGGCGCCGGCATAGATCCGGTGGGCCCGGGCCTCGTCATACTGGATGCAGGCGCAGAAGGTGCCCTTGTTGGTATTCTCATAGTAGCGGAAGGCGTCCTCATACTGCTTGTCGCCGGTGCCCAGGACCACGACCTGGGTATTGCCGTCGAGGATCTGCGGGACGATGGCGTTGACTAGATCCAGACCCTTCTGGTTGGTCAGCCGGGAGATCAGGCCGATGACGAACTTGCCCGTATCCTGCTCCAGCCCCAGCTCCTGCTGCAGGGCCAGCTTGTTCTCCATCTTGTGATCCAGCACGTTGCCAAGGTCATAGTTGTGCGCCAAGGCCGGGTCGGTGGCCGGGTTCCACATGTCGTAGTCGATGCCGTTGACGATGCCGCGGAGCTTGCCGCTGTGATAGCGCAGATGGGCGTCCAGGGTCTCGCCGTACTCGGCGGTCTGGATCTCCCAGGCATAGGTGGGGCTGACGGTGGTGATCCGGTCGGCGTAGGCCAGGCCGCCCTTGAACATGTTGGCGTCCTCGTACTTCTGCTTCAGCGCGCCCATGTGGAACACGTAGTCCGGCAGGCCGGTCCAGTACTGGATGGTGGGAATGTTGTAGATGCCCTGGAACCGCAGATTGTGAATGGTCAGGACGGTCTTGGCCCGGGCCACGGGGGTATTCTGGAACAGCGTCCGCAGATAGACCGGCACCAGCGCGGCCTGCCAGTCGTGGCAGTGGATCACGTCGGGAATCCAGTTCATCCAGTTGAGGGCGGCCAGCGCCGCCTTGGCGAAGAAGCAGTACTTCGGAATATCGTCCACCAGGTTGACATAGGGACGGCCCAGGGTGAAGAACTCCTGGTTGTCGATGAAGTCATAGACCACGCCGTCGCAGATATATTCCATGATGCCCACATAGAAATTCCGGCCGGTCTTGCCCAGGTCCATATAGAACTCGCCGCGGTAGATCATCTTGTCCTGGTATTCCTTCGGAATGCAGGCGTAGCGGGGCAGAATGACGCGGACGTCGCAGTTCAGGCGCACCAGCTCCCGGGGCAGGGCGTACATCACATCGCCCAGGCCGCCGGTCTTGACAAAGGGATGGCACTCCGAGCCGATAAAGGCCACGCTGCGCCGGGGCAGATGGGTCAGAATCACCGGACCGGAGGGAGCAGGAGCCTCTTCCACGGGCGTTTCCTCTGCCACAGGCGCTTCTTCCACCACAGGCGTTTCCTCGACCACGGGGGCTTCCTCCACCACAGGAGCGGCTTCGGCCACAGGGGCTTCCTCCACCACGGGGACGGTCTCCACCACAGGGGCTTCCTCCACCACGGGGACGGTCTCCACCACGGGAGCTTCCTCGACTACGGGGGCTTCCTCGACCGTGGGGGCGGTCTCGGTCACAGGGGCGGTCTTGGGCGCGGCCTTCTTCCGGGAGGAGGGGGTCTTTTTCTCCGCCGCAGGCTTCTTGGCGGCCGGTTTCTTAGCGGCGGGCTTTTTCGCGGCGGTCTTTGCCTTGACGGGAGCCTCTTCCACTGCCGCGGTAGTCTCCGGTTCTGTCGGGGCTGCGGCCTCAGGAGCCGGTTTTTTGGGGGCGGTTGCTTGCTTGCGTGCCATAACGAACCATCCTTTCAAAGATCGATATGATAGGGTTCCTCGGGGGATATGAATTCGGGCGGCCGGCTGTCCGGCGGGGCCCGAGCAGTTTTTTGTTTATTATATCAAAGTTATTCCCAGGAGACAAGAAAAGAATGTGAAAATGATGGGGCTTTCATGGGCTTTTTTTGCCAGGCCGCCGGCCCGCGGCAGCAAAAACGGAGCCGGGACAGATCCGGCTCCGGTGATTGCGGCGGCTGGGTACGGACGCGCCATGCGCGCCCCTACGATGCGTGCGTTCGGCGAGGGTGCATGCAACGCGGGGGTGCAGTCCGGGCGGGCATCAAGCCCGCCCCTACGAGAAGCTCGAAGGCGGGTCCGTAGGGGCGGCCTTTATGGCCGCCCGGACAGGCCTCCGATTCCCGCCGCACCCCCGCCGAACGCCGTAGGGCGGCATGCCCACATGCCGCCATGGCCAGGTTCCGTGGACCGCGAGCCCGGCAATTCCGTCGGCTCGGTTTGGCGGGGTGTGGGCACCC